>CAZXBB010000465.1:0-27218 GCA_964638815.1 uncultured Isosphaeraceae bacterium | reverse complement strand
TGAGGCCGGATTCCGCTCCGCGCGACTCTCGGCGCCGCGCGCGCGCGATCCGCCGACACCCGAATCTGGGCCCCGACCGAACGACCTCGCGGCGCCTGCGCACCGTCCGGTCCTCGGTCTCGCGTAAACCGACAGCCCCCTGGAAGGGAGGGGGTCCTGAAAGGGCAGCCCCCCGAACGTTCGAAAGACCCCCGCACCACGTGTTACACCCCCGTCGCGCGACCGTCCCAAACGTCCGTCACACCCCCCTCGCGCGACCCCCCCGAACGTCCGTCGTAGCCCATTGCGCACCGGAATTCGCTTGCCAGGCACGAAGCAGAGCCCGCTTGCCAGGCACGAAGCAGAGCCCTGAAGCGGATACGTGAGATCGCCGAGTCCGGGCGTCTCTGATCGTCGGGACTCTCCTGAGCCAGGCCAGTTGACAGATTTTGTAGCCGTGGCTACGGTACAAAATGTAGCCATGGCTACAAAGCATTCGCCGCCATCCGGAGAATCCATATGCGAACTGCCATCGTCGTCGTGTCCGCCTCGCTCTTCGCCGCCCTCGCGCGGGCACAGGATGCCGCGCCCGCCACGGACAAGAGCCAGTACACGCTCTTCGACCCGACGCCGCGCGAGCTGCGGCGCCCGATGAGCGCGGACCGGCCGGACTTCACCGAGAGCCCGTACACGGTCGATGCCGGCGCTGTCCAGATCGAGCTCAGCTTCATCGACTACGCAAAGCGCGGCGACGACGAGGCATGGACGGTTGCACCCGCCAATGTCAAGCTCGGCCTGCTGAACGATGTCGATCTCCAGTTGGTATTCGACCCGTACATCAACGCCGATGACGGAATGGAGACACGGGAGGGATTCGGTGATATCCAGCTCCGGCTCAAGATGAACCTGTGGGGCAACGACGGCGGTGACACCGCGTTCGCCTTCATGCCGTTCATCCGGATCCCCACGGCGTCTGATGATCTCGGCAGCGATCACGTCGAAGGCGGTCTCATCTTCCCCTTCGCCACCGACCTGGCCGAGGGTGTCGGACTCGGCCTGATGTTCGAGACCGACTTCGTGTATGACGAGATGGACGACGGCTACGACACGGAGTTCATCGGCACCGGTGTCCTGGGATTCGACGTCACGGACGAGCTCGGGCTCTACGTCGAAGGCATCGGCATTGCGAGCACGGACGCCGACGTGGACTTCCGGGGCATCCTCGGCGTCGGCGCCACGTACGGGCTGACCGAGAACATGGTGCTCGACGCGGGCACAAACATCGGACTGACCGGCGATGCTGATGACGTGAGCGTCTTCACCGGGATCACGGTGCGATTCTGACCGGCGAGCGCGCACGGCGGCCGCGCGGGGAGGCTCAGCCATCGTTGCGTGCGACGTCGCGCGCCGCCGGCCCCGCCGTCGGAACGGCGCGCCACGCACGCCGAGCAAGCCCGCGCGTGTGCGGGCTTCGCTCGGCGGCGAGCCGGTGGATCTCCTGTCGCTCCCCGACCTCGTCCGGTCGAAGAAGACCCAGCGCGACAAGGACTGGCCGATGATCACGCGACTGCTCGAGGCAAGCTACTTCGGCAATCGGGACGAACCGTCGCGCGAGCACATCGACTTCTGGCTCCGCGAGCTGCGCACGCCGTCGCTGCTCATCGAGGTCGCGGGCCGCTTCCCGGCGGAGTGCGTGCACGCGGCGTCGCGGCGGCCGCTGCTGGTTCATGCCGAGGCCGGGAGGGCCGAGGCGCTTACCGCGGCGCTCGACGAAGAAGAGGCCGCGGAACGGGCCGCCGACGCCACCTACTGGGCACCGCTGAGGCAAGAGCTCGCGGCCCTTCGCCGGGAGCGATGACGGGACGCGTGCGTCACCCCTACACGATCCGGAACACCGACGGGCTCCCGAACGGCAGTCCCAGGAGATCGACGTAGCGGCCGGCCACCTGCGCCGCGACGTCGAAGATCAGCCCGAAGCAGCCGCTCATGAACACCACCAGGAACACGAACATGCCGATCATTTGTGCGCGGGGCTCGTTGAAGAAGACGTACGCGCGGAACGACAGCCCGGACAGCACATCCGCGCCGTCGAGCGGCGGGATCGGCAGCAGGTTGAACACGGCCAGCACGAGGTTCAGCCAGCCGCCGGTCCAGAGGAAGATCGCGAGGTTCTTGTAGAGCGGCGACGACGGCGGACCGGCGCCGATCCACACGGCGAGCAGCGTCAGGCTCGCCAGCGCGAGCGCGACGTTCATCGCCGGTCCCGCCCCCGAAACGACGACGCGGCCCTGCCGGCCCCAACGGAAGCGGCTCGGGTTCACGGGCATCATGCCCCACGCGATGCCGATGACGAGGAAGACGATGATCGACCACTGGCCCATGTGGACCATCGGGTTCCACGTCATGCGTCCCATCTCGCGCGGTGTGCCGTCACCCTGCCACAGCGCCGCCCACCCGTGGGCGAGCTCGTGCAACGTAATCGAGAAGATGACCCAGAAGATCCAGCTGATGAGCTCGACCGCGCGACCGGCCTGCCACAACTCGTGCACCCACCAGGACACGCTACTGCTCGTACAGCACGGCGAGGAAGAGATCCGAGCCCGCGAACGCGCGGACGCCGCCGGGGCCAGTCTCGGACTTCGTCGTCTGCGGCGCGATGTTGCCGAAGACGTTGACGACCTTCGCCCCGGACTCCGCGAGCCAGGCGTTCACCTCGGCTTCGAGGCTCGTGATCTCCGTCTCGACGCCCTTGAAGAGCTTGATCTGATGCACGCGTCAGAACCTCCGATGCTGCGGGGAAGCGGGGATGATCGCGCGGCCGCGGGGCAAAAGCAAGCCGGGGCGGAGAGGCGGGCGACGGTGACTTGTAAGGTCGCCCTAAGGCCCGTCGGCTGGCGCCGGCAGACCGCCGATCATCGTGAGCTGCGAGTCGTCGAGCACGGACCGGATGCGCCGCGCTGCGCGGTGGCTCAGCTCGTTGCGGTCGTACGTCAGCTTCGCCAGCTCGCTCTGGGACTTCTGGTACTCCCGCATCGTCTCGGCGTCCCAGTTCGACCAGTCCGGGGCCGGTCCGCTCTCTTCGACGAGACGATCGCAGAGCGCTTCGTACGCCGGCCGGTACGACGCCGCCAGCTCCTGGAGATCGGCGCGCTGCGACGACGAGAGGCTCTCCAGGGCGAGGGCCTTCGTGATGTGCTCCTCGACGGCGTAGGCGTCGTCGAAGATATCCGGGTGGAGATGGCGCGCGTACGCGCGGTCAAGCCGACGGCTCGTCTCATCGGAGAGCTGCGCTCGGATCGCTTCCAGCGTTCGTTCGTTGATTCCGGCGATCACCTCGTCCGCCGCCCGAATGGGCTTCGACTTCGCACCGATGGTCGTCTGATAGTCGCGCCAATCCATTGCGTCGCCGTCGGCCTGCGCGCGCTGCATTCGTGACGTCCACTTCTCGGTCGCCTGCAGGAGTTCGAGCGTGGCACTCTGCCGCGCCTGGAGCGCCGCGACCGATTCGTTCTCGTAGGCGGCGAGCATCGACGCCACGGCCTCTTCGTCTTCGGGGGCGGCGTCGAGCTCCGCTAAGAGCGCCGACAGGTCGACCGCCGGGGCGGCGGCGCCGGACATCATGCCCGCCATGTCGCCGTCACGCCCGTAGACCGCACGCTGCCGCCGGATGCGATGGCGCTCGACGAGCGGGCGCTGCTCGTCGTCCACGACGAGCGCCACCTGCTCGAAGAACGCGTCGTCGGCAGCACGGATGGCTTCAATGCACTTGCGGCGCAGTTGGGCGATCTCGTCGATCTGCCGGTCGGTGGGCGGCGTCGTCGTCTCCGTGGCGGGGTCGAACTGCCATTGGTTCCGCAGGGCCTCGTCGAGCGTCTCGCGCGGGCCGAGAGCCATCGACGCGGCGACGTAGTCCTTGTGCAGGGACTCGAGCACGGCCAGGCCGCCGTCGTCGAGTCCGAGCTCCCCGGCCATCTCCCGGATCTCGCGGCGGGTGAGCGGCGGCGCGGTGAACGGATCCTGGGTCGAGATGGCGAGCTGCGCTTCGGCCTCCGACAGCTCGGCGACTTCCTCCGGCGGCGCCGGCGGGGTGTCCGCGATGGCGCCGACGATTCGTCGTACCTCCCCGAGCGTCTCCTCGCCGACCGCCTCCACGAGGGCCGCCTCGACGGTCGCCTTCGCTTCCTCCGTCTGCTTCATGAGGGCGTGAAGCTCTTCCTGGTGCGCGCGCATCGCATCGCGGTCGTGCGCGAAGGGACTGGACGCGCCGCGCTGAGCGTCCACCAACTTGACGCCCTCGTCCGTCAGCCACTCCAGCCTGGCGAGGAACGCCATCACGGGCGGTCGGATCGCGTCCCGCGTTTCGGCCGGCACGTCGGTGTCGTCGATGGCGCGCACCATCCACGCCAGGTCGCCTGCGGGCAGCGCGAACCGGAGGCTCGGATACGCCGCGCTGTAGTACGCCGTCCGGAAGCTCGTTCGCTCCGCGGTCGGGAGGAGATCGACGACGTGCCGGAACGTCCGACGCTCGTCCTCCGTGATGTCACGGGCGCTCTCGCGGATGCCGTCCTGAAGATCGGCGAAGACCTGCTGCATCGTCTCCTGAAGACGCACCATCTCCTCGGGGTCGTTGTCCGGATCCATGAAGTCGACATCCTCGAAGCCGGCCGCAGCGAGGCGATCGAACACGTCGAGGTACAGGCGAAAGAGCGACATGCTCAGCTTCTCGAGATCCGTGGTCAGCCGGCGTTCGTACGTGGCGAGCACGGGGTCCACGATCTCCGAGAGGTTCACCTGGAGGTCGAGTTCGTGAACGAGCTCGCTGATGTCGACGATGTTCCCTCCCGACATCGAGGCGATCTGCCGCGCTGTCGTGATGTGGCGCTGGCGCTCACGGAGCAGGCGGACTCGTGGGAGCTTCGTGATCTGCGCTTCCGTCAGCACCGGCAGGAAGCGCTCGAACAGATGATCGTCGAGCTTCTCGATCTTGCCCTGGAGCTTCTCCATCCGCTCGATGAAATCCAGCATCTCCTCCCGCCCGGGCATCACGCCGCTCATGGCGCCCGCCTCGGCCAGGAACGCGCCGACGTCGCCGTCGCGGAGCGCACGGAACTCGTCCTTGTACACGTCGTGCGCGGACTCGATCGCGAGCCGCTGCTGCGGGCTGAGCCCGAGCCGATCGGCGTAGTCCATGAGCTGCGGCGTCGAGATCGGGTCGGCGAACATGCCCTCGGTACCCTGGGCTCGCACCGTCGTCGCCGGCCAGATCGCGAGCAGGAGCACGATTGCGCCGAGCAGTCTTGTGGTCATTGCACTCCTCCCGTTGTGCGTAGTGAGCCGATGGGCCGGGCTGATGGGCCGGGCTGATGGGCCGGATTGTAGGGCCGTCCACCTCCCGCACTGCCGGATGCCGCGCTTACGCCGCCCCGACCTTCTCGAGGTCGTCCGCGTATCCGAGCTGCACGAGGTGCGCGACGGGGCCGTGCGGCCTGTCGCGCTCTTCCTCGAGGCGTCGCTTCGCGGCCGGGTTGGCGTAGCGGTTGAACACCATCGCCTTCACCGTTCCCCAGAGCCCGCCGAAGGACGAGAACGTGTGGTCCACCGCCGTCGGCTCGTACCCGCAGTGGACCATGCACTGCTGGCAGTGCTCGTTGCCGCTCGCGCGGCCGTAGCGATCCCAGTCCGTGTCGCGCATCAGCTCCCCGAACGTGTCCACGTAGCCGTCCTGGAGCAGGTAGCACGGCTTCTGCCAGCCGAACATGTTGTACGTCGGGTTGCCCCAGGGCGTGCACTCGTAGTCACGCTTGCCCATGAGGAACTCGAGGAACAGCGGGGACTGGTTGAAGAGCCACCGGCGCCGCCCTTCGCCGCGATTCGAGAGGATCATCTCGAAGAGCTCGTTCGTCTGCTTCCGCTTCAGGAAGTTGCGCTGGTCCGGCGCCTTCTCGTACGCGTAACCGGGGCTGACCATCATGCCCTCGACGCCGAGATCCATCATCTCGTCGAAGAAGACGCGGACCGCGTTCGGATCGGCGCCATCGAAGAGCGTCGTGTTCGTGGTCACGCGGAAGCCGCGCTCGACGGCGCAGCGGATCGCCTCGACCGCTTTCCCGTAGACGCCCTCGCGGCACACGGCGAAGTCGTGCTCCTCGGCGAGGCCGTCCATGTGCACCGAGAACGTCAGGTAACGCGACGGCGTGAACATGCCCTCGTCCAGCTTCTCCTTGAGGAGCAGCGCGTTCGTACAGAGGTAGATGTACTTGCGTCGCGCGACGAGGGCCTCGACCAGCTCCCGGATCTGCCCGTACATCAGCGGCTCGCCGCCCGGGATCGAAACCATCGGTGCGCCGCACTCGTCAACCGCCCGCAGGCAGTCCTCGAGCGGCACCTCGCGTTTGAGGACGTGCGCGGGGTACTGGATCTTGCCGCAGCCCGCGCACGCGAGGTTGCACCGGAAGAGCGGCTCCAGCATGAGGACAAGCGGATACCGACGCCGCCGGCGGAGCTTCTGCACCAGCACGTAGCTGGCGACGGTGTACATCTGGGCGATCGGAACGGCCATCAGAAGGGTCGCATCAGAAGGGTCGCATCAGAAGGGTCGCATCAGAAGGGTCGCATAAGCAGGAACGGGTCGGCGAAACGGGTCGGCGAAACGGGTCGGCGAAACGGGTCGGCGTGACGGGTCGGCGAAACGGGTCGGCGAAACGGGTCGGCGGGACGGGTCGGCGAAACGGGTCGGCGGGACGGACCGTCGAGTCGGGTCCGCCGCGTCAGGAGGTCGGCGATCGCTGTCGCGGCAGGGTCACGCCCGCCCCTCGATCGGCAATCCCCCGCCCGCGCTCACCTCCTCCCCCAGGCGAGGAGACGCCCGCCGCCTGCCGCAGTGGCCGCGCAACGTGTCGCGGCGTGAACCCGGGCGAACAGGGGCAATCATAAGGTCTGCGGCGTTCGGGTGCTCCCTGCGGTCTGGTGGCCCGGACGGGGGGGACCCGCGCGGGGCAAACCGAAAAAATGCGCGACCCTGCCGCCCCCCGGGCTCGTACGAGGGGAACGTGTCCGCCCTGCCCATCCATCTTGGTGCGCTGCCCTTCGGTCGGCCGGAACGCGCCGGCGACGGCGATGGCCGTATCATCGGGGCGGGTCGAGAGAAACGCCGCCGTGGCTGGATTGCAGAGTCTCCGACCGACGCGTGTCAGCCCGGCCTGGAACCGGTGCGGGCGGAGCGAGACGTGCAGGACTGGACCGACGAAGAGCTGCTGGGGGCGTACGTGGCCGGGGACCGCGCGGCCTTCACCACGCTGGTCGAGCGCTACCGTCACGAGCTGCTCCACTTCCTGACGCGCTTCCTCGGGTCGCGCGCCGCCGCGGAGGATGTCTTCCAGGACACTTTCCTCCAGGTCCATCTCTCCGCCGACACCTTCGACACGGATCGTCGCCTCAAGCCCTGGCTGTTCACCATCGCCGCGAACAAGGGGCGTGACTATCACCGCAAGCACGGTCGCCGGCAGCCCGTGTCGCTTTCCGCCGCGATCGGGGGCGACGGCGACGGCCAGCGATTCGTCGACCTGATGGAAGCGGACCTGCCGACGCCGGAGACCCCGGTGGCGGACGCCGAGCGGAGCCGCCTCGTCAAGCAGGTGGTTGACACGATGCCGGGGCATCTGCGCGAGATCATCCTGCTCAGCTACTTCCAGCGGATGAGCTACGGCCAGATCGCCGAGTCGCTCGAGATTCCGCTCGGCACCGTCAAGAGCCGGCTCCACACCGCGGTCGCCGCGTTTGCCCGGGCGTGGACGGCGGCGCGGGGCGGTGACGACCTGTCCCAGAACCAGAACCAGTCCCAGACCCAGACTCAGAACCAGACCCAGGCCCAGAACCAGACCCCGGACCCGGACCGCCCGGACAGCCCGGCCGGACGCGAACGACATCCTCGGTCCGCGGACCGCAAGGACGGGAGAACACGATGAACCGCTCGAACGAGGCACGCGATTGCCTGAGCCCCGAAGACCAGCACGTGCTGGATCAGATGGTGGCGGCCGGCTACGACCGCGACTCTGTGAACGCGCTGCCCCCGCCCGAACGGGCCCGGGCCGAGCGTCTTCTCGGTCTCCTCGAGCTGATGCACGACTATCCCGTCGAGGACGCGGACGACACGCTCGTGCACGCGACCCTCGCCGGGATCGACCGGTACGAGGACGAATGCGCCGCGCGGCTCTCCTTCGACACCCGCGCCGAGGAAGCGGCCGGCCCGCGTCGGATCCGCCTGCCTGACTTCATCTCGGTGGCCGCGGTCTTCCTGATCGCCGCGGGCGTGCTCTGGCCGACGCTCTCATACCTCAGGAATCGATCGATCGACCTGGACTGCGCCAACAGCCTCCGGTACGTCGGCTATGCCTTCAGCCGGTACGCCGACGACAACGGCGGCGCGCTGCCGGTGGCCGTGGCCGGCGCGAACGTCTCCTGGGACACGATCACGAACTTCGCGAACCTCGGCCCGCTCTTTGCGGGCAACTACTGCGACGACGGCCATTTCCGCTGCCCCGGCGGGCACGAGGCCTCGGCCGGCTACAGCTACCAGTGCCAGACGCCGGGGCACCGCATGGTCTGGGGCCAGCCGTCGCCGAACACCGTCGTGCTCGGCGACCGGAACCCGCTCGTTGACGCCTTCCGGGCCGGCGAGTCGATGCCGGCCTCGACAATCTCGTTCAACCACGGCGGCCGCGGGCAGAACGTCCTCGGCAGCGACGGGGCCACCATCTGGCTGGAGCGTCCGGTGATCGGCCGCGGCGACAATATCTGGCTCCCGGAGGGGGAGTCATCGCTCCAGCGCGGCGCGAGGCCGACGGTGGCGACTGATGTCTTCCTGACACACTGATCCTTCCTCTTCCCTGCTTCCCGATTGTCCTCCTACCCCCGATCCCCCGCTCCTGTCATGCAGCAGGAGCGGGGGATCTTCTGTTCGTTGACAGGTCGGGGCGGTCTGATATGCTCCTCGACTCGACTTTTGCCAGGACAGGTGCCGCAATGCCCAAGAACAAGCCCTGCAAGGGACTGCTGAAGCGCATCCGATTCACCAAGTCGGGGAAGGTGAAGTACCGGCGCGCGTTCGGTCGGCACCGCCGCAGCCACAAGTCCGGCAAGCTGATCCGGTCCTACCGCCAGCCCGCCTTCGCGAAGTCCAGCGACATGAAGCGGGTCCGGGCGATGCTCTTCGTGCGTGTCGCGTCCGCGGAAGTGTGCGCGCCGGTGTCCGCGCCGGGGTCCGCGGGCCTGTCCGCTGAACCAAGGGCCGGTGCGGCGGGAGCGGACGGAGAGACCTGAGCGTCCGGCGGGGCAGCCCCCCGAACGGCGCACGTTCGTAACGGTCGGCCGGGTCCAAGCGTTCGTGGTGATTCGACGGCCCGCGGCGGGTCGCGACCACGAGCCTCCGTGTCGACGACCTCGAAGGAGCGATTGAAACATGCCACGCGCACGCAAGGGCGCCGCCCGCACGAAGGCCCGCCGCCGTATCCTCCGCTCGGCCCGGGGCTACTGGGGAACGAAGCACCGTCACAAGCAGCAGGCCCAGGTCGCGCTGGTTCGCGCCGGCAAGTTCGCCTACCGCGACCGCCGCGCGCGGCGCCGCGAGTTCCGCCGCCTGTGGATCACCCGCATCACCGCGGCGTGCCGGATGCGCGGTACGCGATACAGCCGCTTCATCAACGGGCTCCAGCGGGCGGGGATCCTCCTCAACCGCAAGATGCTCAGCCAGCTCGCGATCGAGGACCCCGCGACGTTCGACAACCTCGTCGAGGTCGCGGAGGCGAACGCGGCGGGCTAGGCCTCGGTCCCGCGATCCCGCCGCCCGCACGCGATGCGAATCAACGAGCACTACCTCAAGCTGCGCGGCGCGTATCTCTTCCCCGAGATTGCGCGGCGCGTCGATGCGTTCCTCGAGACCGAGCCCGCCGCGCGCGAGCGGCTGATCCGGTGCGGCATCGGCGACGTGACCGAGCCGCTGCCCCTGGCCGTGACAGCGGCCATGCATCGAGCGGTTGACGAGATGGGCGTCCGCGCGACGTTCCGGGGCTACGCGCCGCCGCTCGGTTACGACTTCCTGCGCGAGGCGATCGCGCGCGGCGACTTCGCAGCGCACGGGCTCGACGTCGCCGCCGACGAGATCTTCGTCTCCGACGGCTCCAAGACGGACTGCGGAGCGATCCTCGACATCCTCGCGCCGCCGCGGGAGGCCCGTCCGAACCGCATCGGCCTGCCCGACCCGGTCTATCCCGTCTACGTCGACTCGAACGTCATGGCCGGTCACACCGGCCCGGCGCGCGACGACGGAAGCTACGAGGGCCTGACGTATCTTCCCTGCACCGCGGAGAACGGCTTCGTCCCCGATTGTCCGGACGGCCCGCCGCTCGACGTGGTCTACCTGTGCTATCCCAACAATCCGACCGGCGGGATGATCACGCGCGAGCAGCTCGCGGCGTGGGTCGAGTACGCCCTCCGGCACGAGGCGATCATCCTCTACGACGCGGCGTACCACGCCTACGTGCGCGAGCCCGACGCACCGCGCTCGATCTACGAGATCGACGGTGCGCGCCGCTGCGCGATGGAGTTCCACAGCTTCTCGAAGAACGGCGGGTTCACCGGCGTGCGCTGCGGCTACACCGTGTGCCCGCGCGAGCTCGCGGGAACGACGGGCGACGGCGCCGCGGTCCCGCTTCACGGGCTCTGGGCCCGCCGCTGGAGCACGAAGTCCAACAGCGTGGGTTACGTGGTCCAGCGCGCGGCCGAGGCGCTCTACTCGCCCGCCGGCGTCCGCGAGGTGCGGGGCCTTGTTGATTACTATCTCGAGAATGCGCGGCGACTGGCGGAGGGCTGCCGGAAGATGGGGCTCGCCGTCTACGGCGGCGTGAATGCACCTTACGTCTGGGTCGCCTGCCCGGGCGGCGTGGACTCGTGGTCGATGTTCGACCGCATCCTCGAGCGCGCCCACGTCGTGGTGACGCCGGGCGTCGGCTTCGGACGCTGCGGAGAGGGGTACTTCCGGATTTCGGCGTTCAATAGCCGGGAGAACGTCGAGGCGGTGGTGGAGAGGCTGAAGTCCCTGGCGGTCACGGTCTGATGCGGTCGCGCACGGCGGACGCGGCCCTCCGCGATGGACCCCGGCGGAAGACGCCGATGGCGCCCGATGGCGCCCGATGGCGCAGGGGACCCCGGACGATCGTCGATTTGCAGCCGGAGGGGAACTGACACATGGCCGTCCGCATCAGGAAGCCCTCTCCCGAGCGCGCGCAGCCGATCGATCGGCTCATGACGCCGATCCAGGCCTTCATGCGAATCGAGGCCGCGGGCGGCATCCTGCTGCTCGCGTGCACCGTCGCCGCGCTCGCGTGGGCGAACTCGCCGTGGGGGGACTCTTACGACCACTTCTGGCACACGGCGTGCACCATCGGGTTCGGCGATCTCACGCTCGAGATGTCGCTGGCGCACTTCGTCAACGACGGACTGATGGCGGTCTTCTTCTTCGTGGTCGGCCTCGAGATCAAGCGCGAGCTGATTGCGGGCGAGCTGGCGTCTTTCCGGAAGGCGGCGGTGCCGATCGCGGCCGCGCTCGGGGGGATGATCGTCCCGGCGCTCATCTTCGCGGGGCTGAACCGCGGGGAGGAGTCCCTTCGCGGGTGGGCGATCCCGATGGCGACCGACATCGCGTTCGCGGTCGGGATCATGGCGCTGCTCGGCAAGCGCGTGCCCCTCTCACTCAAGGTGTTCCTGACCGCCCTTGCCATCGTGGACGACCTCGGCGCCGTGCTCGTCATCGCGTTGTTCTATACGAGCGACATCTCGCTCGTGACGCTCGCGATCGCCGCGGGGTTCGTCGCGCTCTCGGTCGTCGCGAATCGCCTGGGGATCCGGACACCCGTCGTGTACGCGATCATCGGCGCATGCCTGTGGCTCATGCTGCTCAAGTCGGGCGTGCACGCGACGATCGGCGGGGTGCTGCTCGCGCTCACGATCCCGGCCCGCGTGCGCATCAGGGGCTCCAGGTTCACGACGTTCGCGCGGGAGTCGATCGACAACTTCGAGGCGGCGGGCGGCGGTGCGGACGAGATCCTGTCGAACCCGGAGCGTCAGTCCGTGGTCCACGCGCTCGAGGTCGCGTGCGCGGACGTCCTCACGCCCCTGAACCGGCTCGAGTACGGCCTTCACGGCTGGGTCGCGTTCGCCATCATGCCGATCTTCGCGCTCGCCAACGCCGGCCTCTCGCTCGGGGCGGGGTTCGGCGACGCGGTCGGCAGCGGCCTGGGCATCGGCGTCGTGCTCGGCCTCGTGATCGGCAAGCCGCTCGGCATCACGCTCTTCACGGCGATCGCGGTGAAGAGCGGCATCGGCGAGCTTCCCAAGGCGACGAACTGGGTGCAACTCGTCGCGGCCGGATTCCTCGCCGGCATCGGCTTCACGATGAGCCTCTTCATCACGAACCTGGCGTTCCGTGACTCCGGGATGCTCCAGCTCGCGAAGGCGGGGATCCTCGCGGGGTCGTTCGTCGCGGCGCTGATCGGGCTGATCCTGCTGCGGGTGGCGTCGAAGGCGCCGGATTCACCCGCCTCCTACACTGACGGGTCATGATGGACGATCCGCGCTCATCTTCCGCCCCGCTGTCGGCGGACGCGCTCCGCCGGACGGTGGCCCGGCACCCGCGGCCGCTCGGCGGCGACACGGCGAGGTCGCGCGGGGCGGCGGTGATCAGCCTGACCGGCATGATCCTGAACAACGAGGGCGACGGACGCCACCAGCTTCGGATCGGCCGCAAGCCCGACTGGATCCGCGCGCGCGTGCCCGGCGGGGAGGGCTACGCGCGTCTCAAGGCGATCGTGGACGAGCACCGCGTACACACGATCTGTGAGGAGGGATCGTGCCCGAACATCGGCGAGTGCTGGTCGCGCGGCACGGCCACCATCATGATCCTCGGCGACACGTGCACACGCTCGTGCGGATTCTGCAACGTGAAGACGGGCAGCCCGGCGCCGCCCGATCCGGACGAGCCGGCCCGCGTCGCCGCCTCGCTGGCGCTGCTGAAGCTGAAGCACGTGGTGATCACATGCGTCGATCGCGACGACCTGCCCGACGGAGGGGCGGCGATCTGGGCCGAGACGATCGCGCGGACACACGAGACCTGTCCGTGGATGTCGGTCGAGGCGCTCATCGGCGACATGAAGGGCGATCCGGCCGCCCTCGATACGGTCATCGCCGCCCGCCCCGAGATCCTGTCGCACAACATGGAGACCGTCGCGCGGATGCACCCGGCGGTGCGGCCGCAGGCGAAGTACAACCGCTCCCTCGCGGTCCTGCGCCGGATCAAGGAGAGCGGCCTCGTCACGAAGACCGGCATCATGGTCGGTATCGGGGAGCGTGACGACGAGGTGCTCGGACTGCTCGACGACGTGCGACGCGAGTGCGACTGCGACATCATCACGATCGGCCAGTACCTTCAGCCGACCCGGAACCACCTGCCGATCGAGCGCTGGGTCACGCCGGAGCAGTTCGGGCTCTACAAGGCCGAGGGGCTCGCCCGCGGCTTCCGGGTGGTCGAGTCCGGACCGCTCGTCCGCAGCTCGTACCACGCCGAGGAGCAGGCCCGCCGGCACGCGGACGCGACGCGATAGCGCGGCCGGCAACTTGCCCGCACTTTTTGCGTACGTTGCACGACCCGTTCAACCGATACAGAAGTACCGGTTATTGACCTCAGGAACGGCAGTAAGGACCGCGGAATCAAGGCCATGAATCGTCATCGGATCGTGTTGACGGCAGCCCTCGGCTGTCTTGCGCTGCTCACAGGCTGCAACGCGGACTCCTTCTTCAACCCGTCCGTGACCGGGTACTGGGAGCACCAGCCGACCACGATCCCGATTCTCGAGCGTATCGACGTGATCGAGCGGGCGGAGGACGCGTGGGGGCAGACGTCCGAGGTCCAGCCGGAGGACCTGATCCCCAACGACCTCACGCCGCGGGCCGTGCCGGGCGACGTCGTGACCGTGTCGGTGTTCGAGCTCCAGGACGCGGGCGTGTGGACGTCGGTCACCCGCCGGGTGGACGCCGCCGGCTACCTGCGGATCCCGGAGGTGGGGGAGATCCCCGCCGCGGGGTTCACCGCGCAGGAGATCGAGGACGCACTCCTCGCGATCCTCAGACAGGACTTCATCGCCCGGCCGCAGGTCGACATCGTGATCGAGCAGAGCGGCGGCTTCACCTACACGCTCTACGGGGCCGTCGCCGGCCCCGGCCAGTACACCCTGGTCAATCCCGACCTGAGGCTCCTCGACGGCATGGCCTCCGCCGGCGGCATATCGAACCTGATCAAGTACATTTACGTGATTCGCCAGGTCGCCCTTTCCGAGGAGGTCGGCGCGCCGTTCAGCCGCACGCCGGCCCCGCGGGCGCCGCGCGGGTCCGGCTCGCCGGGCAACCAGCCTGTCGACATCGAGGACCTGATCGACGAGCTGGACCGGCCGGGCGGGACGCCCGACATCCGGCCCGGCGTGCTCCGCCAGGATCGCGAGCCGTTCATCGACGTGGACGCCCTTGTCCAGGAGCCTCCGCCGCTCGACGTGGACGACCTCGGCCGCCGGCGCGACGATGCTGACGACGGCCTCGGCTCCTGGATGTACGTCGAGGAACGGGGCGAGTGGGTGCGGATTCCCGGGCGTCCCGGGAGCGCCCCCCCGACCGCGACCACCCGCGGCGGTGACAATCCGCTCTTCGTCGAGCGGATCATCCGGATTCCCGTCGACAACCTCCTTCGCGGCGAGGGTCGCTACAACATCGTCATCCGCCCGCGTGACCGCATCTACGTCGAGGCGCCGCCGCAGGGCGTGGTGTACGTCGACGGCTCGATCGCACGGCCCGGCACGTTCAACCTGCCGACGGGGGGGATCACCCTCAGCCGCCTCGTCGCGGCCGCCGGCGGGCTCGGCCAGCTCGCGATCCCGGAGCGGGTCGACCTCATCCGCATGGTGGGCGATAACAAAGAGGCCGCGATCCAGCTCAATCTCGCGGCGATCCGGCACCGGACGGAGCCCGACGTGCTCATGAAGCCCAACGACCACGTCATCATCGGTACGAGCTGGGCCGCGACGCCTCTGGCCGTCATCCGCAACGGTTTTCGGGCGACGTACGGGTTCGGCTTCCTGCTGGACCGCAACTTCGGCAACGACGTCTTCGGGGCACCGCCCACGAACCGGCTCGGCTTCTAGGTTCGGATCATTCATCATCTTCAGCGGGCTGCTGGCCGTCACGGTCGCCGGCGGGTGACGCTCGCCCCCGGGGGAGGGCCGGGAACGCGGGATCGCGGTCTCGGCGCACCGCATTTTTGCGAACCGACGGGGGCTCGCCGGTCGTAGGTAACGATCGCGCGTATCCTGTGCGTCTCAGGAGGATGAACTGTCGCGTCGGCCGTCCGCGGTCCCGCAGCCCGCCGCGGAGGCCCGGTGAGGCCCTGTGATGAGCCCCTGTAAAGCTGGTGGGGGGTGAAGGGGCGGGTCGGCCTTGTCGATTGAGGAAGTCATGACGGTTGCAACGAGCAACAGCCCGGCTGTGCGCGAGACGGCAACCGCCGTGCGCGGTCCCCTGCTCGGCGCCGCGATCATCCTCGTGCTCCTTATCGGCCTCTTCTGGGAGTTCTTCTTCAGCCAGCTCAAGTGGGCGATTCACGAGCAGGCCGACTGGGGGCACACGCTCGTCGTTCCGTTCATCGCCGGCTACTTCGTCTGGCTCAGACGTGAGGAGCTGCTCGCTCGCCCCTTCAGGACGACGTGGATCGGCCTCGTGCCGGTGCTGCTGGGCGTCGCGATCTACGTCGCGTGCTCGATGGGGCCGCAGGTGCTCTCGCATCACAACCTGCGGGGCCTCGGGGTCGCCCTGACGATCACGGGGGTCGTGCTGCTCTTCACGGGCTTTCGGGCGATGGGCCTGCTCTGGTTCCCGCTCATCTATATGTTCGTGTTCGGGCAGACCATCTCGTACCGCGTCATGGAGATCGTGACCTTCAGGATGCAGGACATCGCGGCCGTCGGGTCGTCCGTTACGCTCGAGCTCCTCGGCGTGGACGTGGATCGCGAGGGGAACACGCTGTACCTCTACGACGACGGCATCCGCACCCCCCTCAACATCGCGGAAGCCTGCTCGGGCATGCGCATGCTGATGGCGTTCCTCGCGCTCGGCGTCGCGATGGCCTACACCGGGCTGCGTCGCTTCTGGCAGCGGGCCGCCGTTGTGCTGCTGGGCGTTCCGGTGGCGATCTTCGTGAACATCCTCCGCGTCACGTCTCTCGGCCTGCTCTCGCTCATCGACTCCGGGCTCGCGGCGGGCGACTTCCATTCGTTCATCGGGCTGGTGTGGCTCGTGCCCGCGTTCATGATCTTCCTGGGCGTGATCTGGATCGTCAGGAATCTCGTCACCGAGGAGGAGGCTCCCGCGCGCGCCTGACGCACAACGCCATGACGCTACCGGTCCCAATCTTCGATCGCCATGCCAGGACGGCCCTGATCGTCGTCTGCATGCTGCTCGGCCTCGGGCGGCTCGGCTTCAGCGCGGCCGTGCGGTCCCTCAACGTCTACCTCCAGAAGGAGCGGGTGGAGCTGCGCACGCACTTCGACAACATCGCGACGCATGTCGGCGACTGGGAGATGGTCTTCGAGGGCGAGAAGCTCAGCGCAGAGATGGTCGAGGAGCTGGGGACGGACTGGTATCTCGACCGCAGGTATGCCCGGATCGGGGTCCCGGAGGACCCGTTCCTGAACCTCCACCTCGCGTACTACACGGGGATGATCGACGCGGTGCCGCACGTTCCCGACCGGTGCCTCGTGGCGGGGGGGTTCAACGCACGGACGACGCCCGTCAACCTTCCGCTGGACGTGAGCCGCGCGGGATGGACGATCGACCCCGAGGCCGGCGGCTCGCCCGGGGAGCCGTGGCACACGGTGACCTATCCCGACCGGGTCACCCGTGCGACGGTGACCGTTCACATGCCCCGGGGCGACTTCGAGCTGCGCACGACCGAGTTCAGCCACCCCAGCCAGCCCGACTCGCGGATGTTCGCCGGGTACTTCTTCATCGCCAACGGCCGGATCGCGGTGACACCCGAGGACGTGAAGCTCATCGCGTTCCGCAAGTCGGAGCGTTACGCTTACTACTGTAAGGTACAGTTCTTCGCCGTCGGTGATCGCGACTTCACCGCCGAGCGATTCGCCGCCCATTCGGCCGATCTGACCGCGGCGCTGCTGCCCGAGCTGATGCGCTGTCTGCCCGACTGGGCGGACATCGAGGGCGGCGCCGCCGGCGGTTCTCCTGCCACGGATTCATAAAGCGAGACCAGTCATGGCATCCCGAGTCAACACGAGGTTCCTCATCATCCTGGCCGTGGTGGGCGTCACCGTGGTCGCGATCGTCGGCGGGCTCCTTTACATCAAGAACCGGACCGACGTCACGGGGAGCCTCAAGCGCGGCGACGAGTTCATGGCCCAGGGCGAGTACGTGAGGGCTCGATCGTACTACACGCGGGCGCTGAGCAGCGACCCGGGCAACCTCGCGTATCTCGAGAACGTCCGGCGCGCGCTGCTGGCGATGCAGCCGGAGACCGGGGACATCGCCCGGGAGCTGTACGCCAACTACATCAACGTGCTTCGGCACGCGGCGGAGCATCACCCGAGCGACGTGGCCCAGCACCTCCCCCTGCTCGAGGAGCTGCACCAGGCCGCCCGCCGAAGCAGCTCGTGGCAGTACTCCGAGCATCTCGAGGACTCGGCGGAGAACATGCTGACGCGCGCCTCGGAGTCGCACCCCGAGTACCTGAAGGGCAAGCTGTACCGCGGTATCGCGCACGTCAGCCCCTGGATGGTCGATCGCCTGTCCGACACCGAGGTCGCGGCGGGCGAGGAGGACATCAAGGAGTATCTCGCGGCGTTCCCCGAGAGCGACACCGGCTGGGCGTACCTGGTCACCGCGCGCTCGGCGGCTCTCGACCGCCTGCGCAAGGCGGGTCAGGCAACCCGGGCGGACGAGAAGGAACGGGAGCTCGGGGAGACGCTCAGAAGCGGACACGAGCAGGTGGGGGAAGGGCCGCAGTTCCTGACGGCGGCCCTGCTCGCGGCCGTCGCCCAGCACCAGCGCGATCCCAAGAAGGTGGACCGCGAGCAGGTCCGCCGCGACATGGAGAAGCTGGCCCGCGTGATCACCGAGGTGGAGGATTCCACGACGGTGTCCGAGGCCGCCCTCGCGGTCGAGCGCATCTTCTGGGAGAAGGACAAGCCGGATCCGATCCGCATCCTCTCGGAGCACCTTGACCAGCAGCCCGACGCGCACGACGTGCGTCTGCTCCGCGCCACGCTCCTCTACTACGACGGGAAGCTGGACGAGTCGGACGCCGACTCGAACGTGATCATCGAGTCGCCGCTCCTCCCGGTCGGATTCCTGTCGCAGCTCCAGTTCGAGATCCAGAAGCGCGCCCGCTCTCTCAGGGTCGACACCGCCGTGCGCCGGTGGGACCTCTCGGACGAGACCGACGACCAGAACGCGCTCATGGCCGCGATCGAGAAGTCGCTCACCGAGCTGGAAGCGGTCATCGTGGACACGGAGAGCGACCCGCTCCTCATCCGGGCGCGCGGCCAGATCGCCTTTGTCCGGCGTGATTACGGCCTCGCGGCGGCGCTCTTCAACCGCCTCGTGTCCGCGGGCGTCGGCGTGGACTACCGGACACGCCTGTACGCGGCGCTCTCGCTCGAGCGGCAGGGCGAGCTCGGCGCGGCCGTCGATATGCTCAGCCAGGCCAACTTCGAGCAGCCGGGCAACACGATCGCCATGCTCCACGAGGGCCAGTTGCGGCTGCGCATGGGACAATACGAGGAAGCCACCGCGCTGGCCGACGCAGTTCTCGAAATCGACGACCAGAACGAGCAGGCACACCTCCTCAAGCTCACGATCGAGCAGCAGAAGGACCCGACCGGCCGGACGACGACGGACCCCCTCCGCGAAGCGATGGCCAACGCGACCGCTTTGTTCCGCGCCGGCGAGTACGACGCCGCGCGCTCGACGATCCAGGCCGAGCTCTCGAAGACGCCGAATGATCTCTCGCTGCTGAACGGCATGGTCCGGATCGAGATCGCCTCGGGTCGCATGGACGACGCGCGGAAGTACGTCGATCACGCGCTGGTGGTCTCGCCCAAGAGCCGGACCTTTCTGACCTACAAGGCGAACCTGGACAACCCCGACCCCATCGGCGCGATCGAGCAGTACATGAGGGACCTGTACTCGGACGAGACCGAGCGCGCGGTCGAGACGCTCCTTGCGTTCAGCGCGCTGCGCATGCGCTACGAGCGGGACCTCGATGCCGCCCGGACGGCATCGGATTCGGAGCAGGTCACCGAGCTCACGAACAGCCTCGCACGGCTGAACCAGAAGGAGACGGTGTTCCGCGCCAAGGCGGAGCAGCTCGCGCCGGAGAACCCGCGTCTCATCGAGTACCGGTTCATGAAGTCGGTGCAGGCCAAGGACTGGCCGGCGGTCGAGCAGGTGATCAGCGTGGCGCAGCGTCTCAACTCCGACCAGGCCGGCGGCGCGCTCTACCGCGGTCGCTACGAGGCGGCGCTCGACAATCCCGAAGAGGCGGCGCGCATGTTCCAGCTCGCGACCGAGCAGATCCCCTACTCGGCGATGGCGTGGCGCATGCTCGCGCTCGCCAAGCGGTTCCTCGGCGACTACCAGGGTGCTCTCCGGGCTTTCCAATCGGCCTACGCCAACAACCCGGCCGACATCACGACCGTCGGCGAGTACGCCAAGCTCCTCAACCTCACCGGGAACCAGACGCGTGCGCTGATCGTCATCCGCCAGGGGCGACGTCTCGCGCCGACCAATGCCGAGATACGGGAGCTGTGGCTCGGGCTCGAGGCCGCGGCCGGCGAGCCGCGGACCGTCCTGAGCGAGCGCCGCAAACGCTACGAGCAGAACCCCGAGGACAAGAAGAACGCCGCCGCGCTCGCGGATTTCCTCGGCAGGACCAAGCCGAAGCGCGAGCTGATCCTGGACGACAAAGGCCAGGAGGTCTACTCGTTCGATCGCTGGACGCGTCTTCCCGGCGTCGGTCGGGGCAGCGCCGCGGAGCTGATCGCCCAGGAGGAGCGGAAGTGGTGGGCGGAGGCCGACGTGATCGTCGAGGACCTTGCGCCTCCGGGGGAGCGGCGTCTCGACTGGCACCTGCTGCGCTCGGGTCTCCTCCGCGCCCGCGGCGACGTCCAGGGCGGTGAGGACGTTCTCCGCGCGTGGGCCGCGAAGCAGAGCGATCCCGAGGAGCAGGTCGACGCCATGGTCGCGCTCGGGCTCTACCAGTCCGGAGTCGACCGCACCGCCGAGGCCATCGCGAGCTTCGAGATGGCCCTCGAGATCGATGCGGAGTCGAAGCACAAGGCGCACCTTGCGCTGGGCGAGACATACTTCCGGCAGGGCCGCTACGCCGAGGCGATCTCGCAGCTCGAGGCGGTCACGGCCTTCTCGCCGTCGCGGCAGCTCGATCTCCAGATCATCGAGTCCTACATCAAGACGGGGCAGGTGCAGAAGGCGCGGGAACTGCTCGCGGAAGCGGAGGCGCGTGACCAGCCTGACGGGACGAGCATCATGCTGCGCGCGTCGATCGCCGGGCAGGAAGCCGACCAGCTCTGGCAGGAGGGCGAGCGGGAGGCGGCGGAGCAGCGCTACGCCGAGCACCTGGAATCGCTCCAGCTCGCGGCGAAGGTGGACCCGACGAATCCGATGCCGCACGTGCTCCAGGCCGTGGCGAAGCTGGCCGCCTACCGGCGGACCGGAAACGCCGTCCTCCTCGACGATGCGCTCCGCGCGCTGACGCGCGCCGACGACGTGCGGCCCGAGTTCGTCCAGACAAGCCTCACGCGCGTCAAGGTCCTCCAGGAGAAGAAGGACCCCGCCAGCGCGATCAGCGAGCTGACCCGCCTCCTCGAGCGGTCACCCGGGCAGAACGACGCGCGGCGCCAGCTCGTCCAGTTGCTCATGCTGGAAGGCCGCGACGAAGCGGCGATCGAGGTCGTGCGGGCTGCGGTGGAGTACAACCCCTCGACGGTGTTCTGGGTCGTCGCCCTCGCCGACCTCCACGTCTCCGAGCAGCGGAAGGCGGAGCGGACGCTCCGCGCACTGCCGCCGAACGCGCTCGAGGCACGCACGCTGCGCGCCCAGATCAAGCGTCTCTCTGAATCGGTGGAGATGCACTACAGGTCGGCGATCGAGCTGACCCCCGCGCCGCGGCTCATCGCGAAGCGCGCCGAGATCCTGCTCGCCAACGACCCGCCCGACTATGAGCCGACGATCAAGCTCATCGAGGAGCATGCGAAGCTCGTCGAGGACAGCCCGACCCTGCGCACGCTCTACGCCCGCGCCCTTGCCCGCACCGGCAAGCTCGCGCAGGCGCTCGAGCACATGGAGATCGCGTACGTGCGGTTCCGCGAGCTCATTCGCGACGAGCTCATCCCGCCGCAGAACATCGAGAAGTGGTACCAGGAGCTCTTCGAGATTCACAACCGGGAGGCGGCTCGGACCGAGGAGTTTGCGAGGAAGACCGCCGGCGAGCCTGACGCGTACGAGCTGCGCGCGATCGGCAACATCTGGGCGATGGGCGGTGTGGACGGGCTCAGTCGCGCCATCGAGGTGCGCACGAAGGCCATCGCGATGGCCCCGGAGGAAGATGTCCGGCTCCGGACCGACCTGCACGCCGACCTCGCCGGCGCCATGGTCCTGACCAAGCAGCATCGAGACGCTCTTGCGGAGTACAAGAAGGCCCTCGACCTGGATCCCGGCAGCGGCGTGACCTTGAACAACATCGCGTACATCTACTCGGAGTTCCTCGGGGAGCCCGAGAGCGGGCTTCCGTATGCCCAGAAGGCGGCCGAGCTGCTGCCGATGGAAGCGGGCATCATGGACACGCTGGGCTTCATCTACTTCCGGATGGACAAGACGGAGCTGGCCGAGAGCTATCTCCGCCGGGCCAGCCAGCTCCAGGCCACCGCCGAGAACCAGATGCACATGGGCGCGCTCTTCCACAAGAAGGGGGACTACGCGCTGGCCAGGCGGTATCTCGCCAAGGCTGCCGAACTTAACCCGACCAACGAGATTCGGGAGGAGATCAACCGGCTGGCGGACGATATTCGAACCAAGACGGAGAACCGGCAGTAGCGTTGGAGCGGGCGGAGGTCCGCACCGGCCGCCCGGCGTCCTCCGTGCCCGCGGGACCATCGAGCCGATCGTCGAACGAGGAAACGTCATGAGCACAGTTACGCCCAGCCGGCCGATGCCGGCCCGTCCCATGCCGGCCCGACCCGCACCGGCGGCGCCGGGCCGCGGAGCCGCCATCGACCCGTTCCGGCTGCTGCGTCGGCACCTGGTCCTGCTGATCGCCGTCGGCGTGCTCGGGGCCGGGCTCGGGGTCGGAACCTACATTCTGCTGCTCATCTTCTTTCCGCTCTCGACCGGCGAGGTGATCTTCGAAGTTCGCCCGGGTCTCTCCGACGCCGGTGACGTCGCGACACAGGACCCGCTGAACGACGAGGACGTCTACCGCATCTCCCAGACCCAGCTCGTGCTCATGGTGAGCCGCGAGGTCATGACGAGCGCCGTCGGCAATCCCGACGTGCAGAACAAGACGGACTGGTTCCAGACCAGGTTCATCGACGAGAACGGCACGCCGCTCGTCGCGGAGGCGGTTGACGAGCTCGTCGAGGACGTCCGGACGTCGGTGATGCGCGGTACCGAGCTGTTCCAGATCAGGTGGGCGACGAACAGCGCCAAGGACGTTCCGATCGTCCTCAACGCCATCGCTCGTGCCTACATGGACAAGCGCAAGGCGCTGGACAACCAGGTCTACAACCAGAACCTCGAGCTCTTCAACCGCCAGCTTGCGCAGACCAACCTGGACCTTCAGGACCTCGACCAGGAGATCGGGGCCTTCATCATCGACGCCGATATCACGAGCCTCGAGGACCCGCGCTACGGCGAGGCCGCCACCACCATCCGGAACCTCATTCTCCAGATCGGCCAGACGACGCAGGCGCTCAGTATGGCGCAGTCGAACTACCAGCAGACCGCCGCGAAGCTCCAGGGCACCATGGAGCCAGGCGCGCAGGACACCCTCGAGGCGGAGATGGACTTCGCGGTGGCGACGCACATCCGCGCGGTCGAGTCGATGAAGATGCAGGTCCGGGCCGCGCGCGAGAAGTTCCACGCCGACCACCCGAGCGTCATCGACGGAGAGATGATGCTGCGCGCCGCGCAGGCGGAGCGGGAGGACAAGACCGAGGAGATCATCCGGCGCAATCTCAACGCGAAGCTCAAGGCCTACGGCAACGAGGTCGAGACCTGGCAGAAGATGCTCGAGGGCCTGGAGGCCGAGCGCGAGGCGAAGGGCAAGCAGGCGAGCGAGCTCGCGGCCCAGCAGTCGAAGTTCGACGCGCTGCGCGAGCGGCGACAGCACCTCGAGGAGGCCCGCGACGGCGATCGCCAGCTCATCAAGGCGATCCAGCTCATGCGTCTGCGGACCGACGCGGAGCGCGTGGCGATCGCGCAGGAGGCGCGCACGCCGCGGGAGATCTCCTTCCCCAAGCCGGAGATCATCGTTCCGCTCTGCACGCTCCTCATAGTCGGTCTCACGGTCGGCATCGTCCTGCTCCGCGAGATCACCGATCAGCGCATCCGCAGCGCGAGCGACCTGATGCTCCTGCCGGGCGCGCGGCTCCTGGGCGTCATCCCGGATCTCGAGGAAGACCCGACGAAGTGCCCCGCGGCGGAACTCGTCCTTCGCCGGCACCCGACGAGCGTCCTCGCCGAGTCCTACCGGCAGGTGTGCACGCCCTTCGCGAAGGGTGTGGACCACGTCGGTCACCAGACGGTCGTGATGATCGGGGGCATCCCGGGGGCCGGCACGACCACCGTGGTCGGCAATATCGCGGTGGGGTTCGCCGCGACGGGGCGGCGGGTTCTCGTCGTCGATGCGAACTTCCGCCGCCCGCGCATCGCGGCGATGGTGGGCCTCGACCCCGATCAGCCCGGCCTCGGCGATCTGCTCGCCGGCGAGACGACCGTGCCGCAGGCCGTCACCGAGACCGAGGACGGCATCCATGTCATCACCGCCGGCACGCCCGAGAACCGGATCATCGACCGACTCAACTCCGAGAAGTTCGACAGCGTCGTCGCCGAGCTGCGGGGCCAGTACGAGCTGATCCTGTTCGACGCGCCGCCCGCGATCGTGGCCGGCGACGCGATGATGCTGGCGAACAAGCTGGACGCCGCCGCGCTCGTCGTGCGCGCGAACGAGGAGCAGCGAGGACTCGTCGCGAGGATCATCTCGCAGCTCCGCGACGCGCACTGCGACCTGGTCGGCATCGTGCTCAACCGGCCGCTGGGGACCGCGGGCGGCTACTTCAAGAAGAACTTCGCGACCATGGCCGAGTACGCGGTGTCGTCGACTGATTCGAAGTGACACGCCGGGGCGAGGCCGAGGGAGGCCGGGTGCAGTAGGCTTCCGTCATGACGTCACCTGCGAGCGAGCGCGTGTCCCTGGTCACCGGCGGCAGCGGGTTCATCGGGTCCCACCTGGTGGAGCGGCTCGTGGCGCGCGGCGACCGCGTGCTGGTGATCGACAACCTCTCGACCGGGCGCCGCGACAACCTGGCCGGGGTGGATCCCGCGCGCGTCGAGCTGATCGAGGCCGACGTCGCCGCCGGCCTCGAACGCCTGTCGCCGGGAACCGTCGACGAGATCTATCACCTCGCGGCCGCCGTCGGCGTGCGGCTGGTGATCGAGCAGCCGATCCGGACCATCGAGACGAACGTGCTCGAAACGAGCGCCGTGCTGCGCTTCGCGGCCGTGCCCTCGACGCCGCTGCTGCTCGCCTCGACCTCGGAGGTGTACGGGAAATCCACGAAAACGCCCTTCGCCGAGGACGACGACGTCGTGTACGGACCGACGGTGCTGCACCGTTGGTCGTACGCGTGCTCGAAGGCCATCGACGAGTACCTCGCGCTCGCGTACCACCGCGAGCACGGGCTTCCGGTGACGATCGCCCGCTTCTTCAACACCGTGGGTCCGCGCCAGCTCGGCGCCTACGGCATGGTGCTGCCGCGTTTCGTCGCGGCGGCGCTCGCCGGCCGGCCGCTCGAGGTCCACGGCGACGGCAGGCAGACCCGGTGCTTCTGCGACGTGCGCGACGTCGCCGATCACCTGCCGGTCATGATCGCCAGCCCCGCGTGCACGGGGCGGGTGCTGAACATCGGTCACGACGACCCCATCTCGATGCTCGATCTCGCCGGGCTCGTCATCTCGACCCTGGGCTCGACGTCGTCCATCGTCATGGTGCCCTACGACGAGGCGTTCGGCGCCGGCTTCGACGACCTGCGTGACCGGCGGCCCGATCTGGGCCGCATCCGCGCCGCGATCGGATTCGAGGCGAGGATCCCGCTCGAGCGGACGATCCGCGATCTCGCCCGCGTCCTGCGCGGGTCGCCGCGGCCCCCGCACAGCCCTGTCGAGCGGGTGAAGTCGTGATCGCGATGTCGGGACAGCTCGGCCTGCCGCTGCGTCACCCCGACCTGGCCGCGCCGGTGATGGAGCCCATTCGCGCCGACGTCGTCGACTCCGTCGCGCTTTCGGCGCTGGATCTTCTCAACAGCTATGCCCACGTCTTCGTCGCGGCTTTCCTCGTCACGCTGCTCGCCACGCCGCTGGTGCGTCGCGCCGCGATCGCCGCCGGCGTGATCGACCACCCCGACGAGCGCAAGATGCACGCCTACCCCGTCGCCTACCTCGGCGGCATGGCGGTGTTCCTCGGTCTCTGCATGGCGATCCTCATCAGCTACGTCACGGCGGACGAGTACACGGACGCTTACCTGCACGTTCCGTTCGCGATCATCATCGGCATGGTCGCGATCACCTTCACCGGGCTCGCGGACGACGTGTGGGGATGGGACCCGCGGCTGAAGATCGCCGGCCAGCTCGTCGCCGCCGCGGCGCTCGCGATCAACGACATCGGCGTGCGCGTCGCGGAGGGGCTGCTGACGCCGTTCATGGGCGGTCCGGACGTCGTGCTGTTGACGATCCTCGACTTCCACATCCTCAACGACCACCTCTTCTACTGGTCGGGCACGGCGCTGATCGCGATCTTCGTGCTCGGCGGGTGCAACGCCGCCAACCTCCTCGACGGGCTTGACGGTCTGCTCTCGGGCACCGTCGCCATCGTCGCGATCGGCCTGCTGGCGATCGGTCTGCTCATCGCGCCGTTCGACTTCCGCGGGGGCGAGGAGGCCCGGCACGAAGCGGACCGCATCGTGGAGAACCTTCAGGAGCGCTCGGACCGCTACCTCGAGACACTCGGCGCGCCGGCGCCCGATCTCGCGACGCTAATCCGCGCGAATCCCGAGGACAACCTGGTGCGCGTGCCGGCAATGCCCCTCGGGTGGACGCTGGGTTACGAGCCGATCGCCGGAACGGTGCACGCCACCGACGAGAGCACGATCATCGCCCGGGCCCAGTCCAAGCGGCTGCACGACATGGTGCGTCTCTACCGCGACCGGTACGGCGCGTACCCCCTGACGCTCGACGAGCTCGTCGGCGACGACCTGGCCGTGCTGCCGAAGCTGCCCGCGGGTCGCTATCTGCGGTACAACCCGAACACCGGGTGGGTGGACATCGACGGCGACGAGCCGTCGCTCGCCGGCGCGCGGATCGTGCTCTGCCTGGCGCTCCTCGGCGCCGTGCTCGGGTTCCTTCCGCACAACTTCAACCCGGCGACGATCTTCCTCGGCGACTGCGGAAGCCTCCTGCTCGGATACATGTGCATCGTCATCATCCTGATGCTGGGCGCACGCGGCGAGACGTACTACGTGTTCGCAGGTCTCATCGTCTTCGCCGTTCCCGGCATCGACACCACGCTCGCGATCATCCGCCGGCGTCTGGCGGGAACGTCACTCTCCGCCGCGGACAACCAGCACCTGCACCACCAGCTCAAGCGCGCCCTGGGGGGCGTCAAGCGCGCCGTGTTCGCGCTCTACGGCATCAGCATCGCCTTCGCCGCGGTCGGCATCTCGCTCGTAGTCCTCGTCATGAACGGGCTCCGGGTGCGCTTCGTCTACGCCATCGCCCTCGTGCTGTTCGGGTTCATCGCGGTCATCGCGGTGAAGGCCGGCCGTCGCCAGAAGCTCCTCGCCGAC
>CAZXBB010000464.1:0-24309 GCA_964638815.1 uncultured Isosphaeraceae bacterium | reverse complement strand
AATCGCGACCCGTCGCAGTGGGCGAACAACGGCGTGCCGCCCGCCGACTGGGTCGAAGGCGTCTTCACGGCGCCGCACGGGTGCTGCTTCGACGCCGCGGGCAACCTCTACGTGATGGACTGGAACGCCGCCGGACGCGTCAGCAAGCTGCGCCGGCGTCCGGTGGAGACCGCGGGGGCGCCCGCAGCCGTGCCCTGACGCCCCCGTTGTTCCGCCGATCTGCCTGAAAACGGATCCCACATCCTCCCCGCGTCCGCTACCCTCGGGGGATCCCCACGCGGGCCGTCGCCCGTAAGACACACCGAATCGAGGAGATCCGATGGCACCCCAGAGCAACGCCCTCCTTGCAGCCGTGGCCTTGACGACACTGGCCGCCGCCCCCTCCCTCTTCGCCGGTGCGGTCGCCGGCCCGGATCCGGCTTCGCGCGACCTGCACACCACCGTGAGCGTCGCGTCGGCCGAAGCGCCGGTCCTCTCGTACCAGCGCGACGGGCGGATCCTGTCGCTGTACGGCCGGCCGATGATGCACGGCGCGACGCCGCAGAGCAGCGCGGACCGGTTCGTCGAGCGGAACGTCGGCATCTTCGGCGTCACGCCCGAGGAGGTCCGGCCCGGTGTCGAGCACAACGAGGACGACGACCCGGTGAAGGGCATCATGTACGACCACGATACCGGCGCGTACCGGAAGTCGGTCGTGCGCTACACCCAGCACCGGCAGGGCGTCCCGGTCTTCCGATCCTCGCTCGCGATCATGGTGCACCACGGCGACGGGAACCCGGTCGTCATGGCGAGCGCCAACATCCGGCCGATCGGCGACTTCGATCTCGACGCGGCCCGGCGCGACATGATGAGCGCCGACGCGAGCCGCGGGATCGCCGAGACCGCGATCGGCGAGGGCGGCCGGATCTTCGGCGAGCCCCGGCTCGTCATCTTCGCCGGCGCGAACATGGGCATCGACGTTCCGCGTCTGGCGATGGAGTACGTCGTCGAGCGGGGCCAATGGCCGAACATCGAGACGTACGAGAAGTGGCTTTACGTCGTCGACGTCAACAACGGCCAGGTCCTCTACCGCGAGAACAAGGTGCTGAACGTCGACGTCGAGGGCAACGTGAGCGCTTACACCACGGACGGCACGAACTCCGATCCGTGCAGCACGCAGTCGCTCAAGCCGCTGCCGTACGCCCGCGTCACCATCGGGGCCACCGAGGCGTTCGCCGACGAGAACGGCGACTTCGTGATCCCGAACGGCGGCATGGGACCCGTCACGGTCGACTCCATGGTCGAGGGCCGCTGGTTCCGCACGAACAACCTCGGCGGCGCCGAAGCGCTGCTCTCCCTCGGGGTCACGCCCCCGGGACCGGCGAACTTCGAGCACAACCCATCGGGCTCCGAGTTCACGACGGCGGAGGTCAACTCGTACCTCGAGGCACAGCTCTGCCGCGACTATATCCTCGGTCTCGATCCCGACTTCCCGATCTTCGATCCGGTGGACGAACCGTTCCGCATCGACGTGAACGACTCCGGCACCTGCAACGCGTTCTACCAGGGCACGAATCTGCTCTTCCTGCGCGCGGCCGGGGCCGGCGGCTGCCCGAACACCGCGTACTCGTCCATCGTGTTCCATGAATACGGGCACCACATCGTGGCCAATGCGACCGGCAGCCAGTGCCAGTGGGGCGAGGGCAACTCCGACGTCTGCGCGGCAATGGTCACCGACGAGCCCGAGCTCGCGTTCGGCTTCTTCGGCGACTGCAACACGCCGCTGCGCAACTCCGACAACGACTGCCAGTACGACGAGAACTCCTGCTCCTCCTGCGGCGGTCCGTGCCACAACTGCGGCCAGCTCATCTCCGGTTGCGTCTGGGACCTGCGGACCGAGCTGCTCGCCACCGAGCCGGCGGACTACCGCACGATCACCGGCCAGCTCTGGCTCGCTTCGCTGTTCGCGCACATGACGGAGAGCGAGATTACGCCGCAGGTGACGATCGACTACCTGATGGCCGACGACGACGACGAGAACATCGACAACGGCACGCCGCACTACAACGAGATCGCGACGGCGTTCGGCGCTCACAACATGCCCGCGCCGCCGCTCGTGCTGCTCGTGCTCGAGCTGCCCGACGGCGCGCCCGGGCATATCAATCCGGACGGCACGACGACCGTGCGTCTGGTCGTGACGCCGTTCCTCGAGGATCCTGCCCCGGACTCCGGCGTGCTCTACGTTGACGACGGCAACGGCGTCCAGGCGGTCGCGATGGTCGAGGGCCCCGCGAAGGAGTACACGGGCACCTTCCCCGGGTTCCCGTGCGGCACGCCGATCAACTACTACTTCAGCGTCGACACGGAGGACGGTGACACCATCATCTTCCCGCGCGACGCGGACGACGACGCGACGCTGCGGTTCCGGGCGCTCGCGGTGTACGGGATCGACCCCGGCTTCGTCGACGACTTCGAGGAGGACCTCGGCTGGTCCGTTTCCGGCGATGCGACCCGCGGCATCTGGGAGCGCGTCACGCCGAACCCCGACTGCGACCAGGGCAACGCGACGACCGACGGCGACGGTTCGGGCATGTGCTACGTGACCGAGGACGGCTGCCAGGGCTCGGACGTCGACAACGGCTCGACGACGCTCACGTCGCCGATTCTGGACGCGTCGAGCCCCGAGTCGGTGATCCAGTACTACCGCTGGTACGACAACTTCTTCAGCCCGGTGTTCAGCCGCGACGACGTGCTCATCGTCGAGGTCTCCGACGACGGCGGCGCGAGCTGGACCGCGCTCGAGACCGTCGGGCCCGAGGGGGAGGAAGCCGACGGCGGCTGGTTCCTGAAGCAGTTCCGCGTCGCCGACCACGTGACGCCGAACGACCAGTTCCGCATCCGGTTCATCGCCTCCGACCTCGGCGGCGCGGACCAGGTGGAAGCGGGCGTCGACGGGATCGAGATCATCAACCCGGTGTGCTCGAACTGCCCCGAGGATCTCGACGGCGGCGGCACGGTGGACTTCGAGGACGTCCTCGCCGTGCTCGCGGCGTGGGGCCCGTGCGGCAAGGACTGCCCCGAGGATCTCGACGGCGGCGGCACGGTGGACTTCCAGGACGTCCTCGCCGTGCTTACGGCGTGGGGTCCGTGCCCGTGATCTGACCGCGTTCTCGCCTTCATTCAGGCACCGCCGGCGCGCCGGCGGTGCCTTTTCAATGCGCCCGCCGCGATCAGCAGCGCCAGGGCGCCCGGCGCGGGCAGGATCGCCAGGCTCCCGAAGCCGCGATCGCTCAGCGGCGCGACGAGCGTCGCCGCGCCGGTGAGCACGTCGATCGTCGCGACGTTGTTCGCGCCGCCGACGGCGCTCAGCACCGCCCGGAGCGTTCCGGCGGGATCGAAGTCGATGCCGGCGAAGCTCACGCCCGTGACGCCGAGCGCGCCGATCGTCGTCGCGAGCCCGGTCGTGGTGTCGATCTCGACGAGGTTGTGATCGGGCTGGTCGGCGACACCGTAGAGCACGCCGTCGCGGAACGCGAGGCCCGACACCGATTGCCCCGTCGTGCCCACGAACGTGGCCGCGCCGGTCGCGGGATCGAGCGCGTAGAAACCTTCGTCGAGCTCGTTCGCCAGCCACAGGTTCCCGGCGTGGTCCCACGCCAGCCCGACGCCGACGGTGGACCCGATGCCGATCGCACCGACGGGCGCGCCCGCGCCGGTCGCCGTGTCGATCGTGACGAGCGTGCCCGTCGTCGCGTCGACGCCGTAGAGCGTTGCCGTGCCGGGCCGGAATGACAACGCGAGGATCTCTCCGTAGCCGGTCGGGCCGATCGGCGTCTCGGCGCCGGTCATCAGGTCGATCGCGTACAGCCAGTCGTCGCCGGATCCGGCGACGGAGTACCCCGTGATGGCCGCCGCGACCGGGCTCGCGGCCACGGCCAGCGCGACCACGGCGGGGACCGCCCGAAGCTCGAACATTCGTTGACCCCTCTCGATCTTCCTTCAGGCTCGCGTCCGACGGAGGGCGCGTCTGCCGCGCCGCCGGACGGGCGGGATGTTACCACCGTTCGCGATCCGTCGCCCCTCGCCTGGCCGACGCCGCGCTTGCGTCCGGCGGTCGCCCGACGGGCGGCGGAGTCCGCGCCGCACGGGCTCACCGGCACTTCGCGTATCCTGCGGCGACCGACCTGGCAGGAGCCGATCGATGAGCAGGCCGGAACGGCATCGACAGGGAATGCAGAGGGCGTCGCGGGCCGGGAGGGGCGCGGCGGCCGCGCGCGACCGCCGCGCCCGCTGGCTGCCGCCGGTGATCATCATCGTCGCCGTGATCGCCGCCTTCGCTTCCGGCCTCGGCGGGGCGTTCGTCCTCGACGACATGGGGCACATCGTCGAGGCCACGCAGATCCGCGACCTCTGGTCGTCGTTCGGCGGCAGCCGCCCCGTCGTGCGCTTCACGTTCGGCGTGAACTACGCCCTCGGCGGGCTCGACACCCGCGGCTATCACGCGTTCAACATCGCCGTGCACGTGCTGGCGGCGCTCGCGCTCTTCGGTGTCGTGCGTCGCACGCTCGCCCGGATCGACCGGCCCGCGTACGTCGCGCGGGCCGCGTCGTGGCTCGCGCTGACCGTCGCGCTCCTCTGGTCGGTCCACCCCCTCCAGACGCAGTCGGTCACGTACGTGATCCAGCGTGCCGAGGCGATGATGGGGCTGTTCTACCTTCTTACGCTCTACGCGTTCATCCGCGGGGCGACGGCGCGGCGAGGCGTTGCATGGTTCCTCGCGTCGATCGGGGCGTGCGCGCTCGGCATGGGCAGCAAGGAGGTGATGGTGACCGCGCCGGTCATGGTGTTCCTGTACGACGTCGTCTTCATCGGCCGCTCGTTTGGACGCGTCATGCGGCGGCGATGGGTGGTCCACGCGGGCCTGTTCGCGACGTGGGGTGTGCTCGTGCTCACCGGGATCCTCAGCGTGTTCGACCCGACGGCGGGGACCGAGGTGGGATTCGGCCTCGAGGGGCTGACGTGGCTGGAGTACGCGCGCACGCAGCCCGAGGTCATCCTGCACTATGTGCACGTGTCGGCGTGGCCGCGGCATCTGTGCCTCGACTACATGTGGCCGGTCCAGGAGCGCTGGGGCGTGACCGCGGCCGCCGCGATCGTCCTCGCCGTGCCGGCGCTCGCGACCGTGCTCCTGCTCGCGCGGGGCCGGGCGGCCGGTTACGTCGGTGCATGGTTCTACGTGATCCTCGCCCCGACGTCGAGCATCGTCCCGCTGCGCGACATTGCCTTCGAGCATCGGATGTATCTCCCGCTCGCGGCGCTGGTCGTCGCCGCCGTTCTCGGCGCGGACGCGATCGCGCGCTTCGCGGCGCGGCGGAGCGGGGCTTCGGAGGGCGCGCGCCGCGCGGCCTCGGCGGGACTGGTCGTCCTGGTCGCGAGCGCCCTCGCGGTGCGCACCGGCCTGCGCAACCGCGACTATCAGAGCCCGCTCCGGGCGTGGCAGGCCGTGGTCGGGCAGCGGCCGGAGAACGACCGGGCGCACCAGAACCTGGGCTCGGCGCTGCTCGCCGAACGACGCATCGACGAGGCGGAGCGTCACTGTCGCCGGGCGGTGGAGCTCAATCCCGCGAACGCCAACGCGTACGTGAACCTCGGCACGATCAACATGCAGCGCGGACGCTTCGCGGAGGCGGTCGCGCGCTACGAGGCTGCCGTGCGCGCGGATCCCGGAAACGCGATCGCGTACAACAACCTCGGCTCGCTCTACGCGACGCGCGGCGACATGGGTGGCGCCTACGAAGCCTACGCCGAGGCGGTCCGGCTCGAGCCGCACTACGTCCAGGCTCGCTTCAGTCTCGGCCGCGTCCTCGAGCTCCGCGGCGACCGGGCGGGGGCGCTGCGCGAGTACCGCGCGGTGCTCGAGCTCGATCCGGCGCACGAGGGCGCGCTCGACCGCGTTTCGGCGTTGTCGGGGTAGTCCCGCCCCGGGCATGGCGACCAGGCATGCCGCGACCCGGCATGGTGCGACCCGGCATGGCGCGACCCGGCATGGCGCGACCCGGCATGGTGCGACCCGGCATGGTATCGGCGAGGCACGTCCGGACAGCGGGATCGCGGGCGGCGGAGCGCGCCGCGCGTGGAGGGCTCAGTCCGCCATCGCGTGCAGTTCGGCGCTGATCCTGGTCAGGCCCTGCCTGAGTGTGCGCGACGAGTCGCTCGCGTCGCAGCAGTAGAGGCCGAAGCGGAATCGGCCTTCCCACAGCTCGCGCCGACTCTGGACGCAGGCCGTGCCGCTGTACCGGTGCGCGCCGCTCTCAATCGTGACCTCGATGACGCTGCCGACCTCGTGCGGCTCGCTCGACATCACGGCGAATCCGGTCGCGCTGAGGTCCACCACCGGGCAGAACGATTCTTTCCCGAGCGTCGCGATCAGCTCGCTGGCCACCGTCGAGATGCGCGGGTGCTGCCGGCCCTCGGCCGAGACCGGGTCGCCCACGCTCGAGAAACGCGCGGTCGGAATCGGAGCGTCCCCGAGGATCGCCTCGATGCGCACCGGCTGCTGCACGAAGCCCTCGGGCGTGTGGAAGAAGAGGCGGCCGTTCTGACCCACCTTGCCCGGGAACGCCTCCAGCTCGAACTCCACCGTGTGGCTGCCGTCGGCCGTCTCGAGGACGCAGCCCATGTGCAGTGCCTGGAAGGTGTCGGGGCCGGGGAGCCCGAGCAGTACTTGTGAGCCGATCTCGAGCATTGCAGGTGTCATCGTCGGTCATCGGATGGACGACTTCAGCGAATATCGCGAATGCCCGGGAAGCGCCGGAAAGCGCGGCCGTGCAGGTGGGAGAGACGCCCCGTCCGCGCGCCGGCCTGCCGCGCCGGCCTGCCGCGCCGGCCTGCCGCGCCGGCCTGCCGCGCCGACCTGCCGCGCCGACCCGTCGCGCCGACCCGTCGCGCCGACCCGTAGCGCCGACCCATCGCGCCGGTTCTCGGACGCGGAGGCCGGACGCATCGGCAGCTACGATATCGCCAATGTCCCTGGTCTTCCGCCGGACCGCCGCCGTCCTTCTCGTCGTCCTCGGCCCCACGGCCGCGGTCGTGACGTGGTGGCGGGTGACGGCGCCCGAGCCGCCGATCGTTTCGCGCGCGACCACCGACGACCTGGACCCGCTGGTCGAGCGCCGGATCGGCCAGGCGGTGGCCGCCGTCCGGTCGCGACCGCGCGACGCCGCCGCGTGGGCGCAGCTCGCGATGGTCTACCAGGCGCACCGGTTCACGGACGAAGCGGAGGCGTGCTACCGGCAGACGCTGGCGTTCGACGCGACCGACGCGCCGGGCTGGTACCACCTCGCGCGATCGCTCGCGCGACGCGGCGCGTACGACGAGGCCGTCGCCTGCATCGACCGCGCGATCGCGCTGGAGCCGGCGTACCCGCCGCTCCACTGGCAGCGCGGCGACTGGCTCCTCGAGCTCGGACGGCTGGACGAGGCCGCGGACGCGTACCGCCGGGTGATCGAAATCGAGCCGCGCGAGAGCGCCGGGCCCCACGGCGTCGCGCGGGTCTTCCTCCAGCAGCGACGCTACGACGACGTGATCGCGCTCCTCGGGCCGGTCGTCAACCGCGACGAGGCGGACCTGTACGGCCGGCACCTGCTCGGCCGGGCGTACCGCGGCCTCGGGCGCGAGGAGGAGGCCGACCGGTACGCCCGGTCGTCGGAAGTCGTGCCGCCGCTCCGCTACGACCCGTGGGCGTGGCTCGTCGCCAACCTGCGGACGGGATACACGCCGAGCCTTGACCGGGCGGAGGCGATGGTGGAGAGCGGGCAGGCCGAGGCCGCGATCCCGATCCTGCTCGAGGCGCGCGAGGCGTACGGGTCCGACGGCCGTACGCTGAACACGCTCGCCGGCGCGTACGCGGCGGCCGGACGTCCGCACGAGGCGATCCGGACGCTCGAGGAGCTGCTCGAGAACAACCGCCCGCACTTCCGCCCGTACATGAACCTCGCGTCGCAGCAGGAGCGCATCGGGGACATCGACGGCGCGCTCGCGTCCGTGCGGGCCGCCATCGCGCTGACCCCCCATGCCCAGGCGATGGCGGAGGAAGGGCGTCTGCTCCTCAGGAAGAACGACATGGCGGCCGCCGCGGCGGCGTTCGAACGCGCCGTCGCGGCGGGCGCCGATCAGCCGGAGGACCGCGTCGCGCTCGCGCACATCCTGGTTCGCGTGGGCCGCATCGCTGACGCGATCGTCCAGTACCGCGCCGCCCTCGACGATGCGCCGGACCACGCGCCGGCATACGCGGGGCTCGCGATCGCGTTCGCGTCCATTGCGGAGTTTCGCGCGGCCCGGCGCGAGCTCGACCGCGCGCGGGTGCTCGCGCCGGGCGACCCCGAGGTCGCGCAGGCCCAGCGACGCATCGACGAAATGGAGCGGGCGGGTGGCTGAAGTCACGACCCGTCCGCCGCACACGCTCCTCGCGCTCGCCGCCGGTCTCGCGACGGCCGGCCTCGCCGCCTGCGACCGCGGCCCGGCGCTCCCCGTGCACGCCGCCGACGATCCGCCGTGGTTCGAGGACGTCGCCGCCGCCCGCGGCATCGATTTCAGGCACGAGTCGGGTCACGACGGCGCGCGTTACCTGCTGCCCGAGTGCGTGAGCGGCGGGGGGGCGCTGTTCGATCTGGAGGGGGACGGCGACCTCGACGTGTACCTCGTTCAGGGCGGACCGGTCGAGGGCGACGCCGCGTCGCGCCCGCCGAACCGGCTCTACCGCAATGACGGCGGCGCGACCTTCGTCGACGTGACGGAGGGCAGCGGCGCCGGCCACCGCGGCTACGGGATGGGCGTCGCCTGCGGTGATTACGACGACGACGGCGACGTTGACCTGTACGTCACGAACCTCGGCGCCAACGTCCTGCTTCGCAACGAGGGTGGCGGCCGGTTCGAAGATGTGACCGACGCGGCGGGCGTCGGGGACGCGCGGTTCGGAGCGAGCGCGACGTTCGTCGACTACGACCACGACGGCGATCTCGATCTCTACGTGTGCAACTACGTCGACTGGACGGCGGAAGCCGAGCTCATCTGCACGAACTGGCAGGGGTCGCCCGACTACTGCCCCCCGTCGGACTACGACGCGCCGGGGCGCGACGTGCTCTACCGGAACGACGGCGGCGGCGTGTTCACCGACGTCAGCGTGGCGGCGGGGATCGCGGGCGCGCCGGGCACCGGTCTCGGGGTCGTCTGCGGCGACTTCACCGGCGACGGCCTGGTGGACATCTTCGTGGCGAACGACGGGATGGAAGACCGGTTGTGGGCCAACCGCGGCGACGGGACCTTCGTGGACGCGGCGCCGCGTCTCGGTTGCGCGTACGACAGCGGGGGCAAGGTGAAGGCGGGGATGGGCGTGACCGCGGACGACATCGACGGTGACGGCGATCTCGACCTGCTCGTGTGCAATCTCGGCGGCGAGTCGGACTCGTTCTTCCTCAACGAGGGCGGCGCCTTCATGGCCGACATGACGGCCGCGGTCGGGCTCGGCGCGGCCGGGCGCGCGTACACGCGGTTCGGCGTCGGATGGGCGGACTTCGACAACGACGGCCGCCGCGACCTCTACGAGGCCAACGGGCGGATCGAGCGCAAGGGGCACGCGTTCGCGTCCGACCGCTACGCGGAGCCGAACCTGCTGCTGCGCGGCGTCGGGGCGGCGGACGCTGGCGCGTCGCGCCCGGGTCCGCGTTTCGAGGTGGTCGCGCCGGGAGGCGGCGTGCGCCCGCCGCTCGTCGCCACGAGCCGCGCGGCCGCGTTCGGCGACATCGACGGCGACGGCGGCGTGGACATCCTCGTGGTCAACCGCGACGGTCCCGTCCACCTGCTGCGCAACGTGGTTCCGGGGCGCGGGCACTGGCTCGCGCTGCGCGTGCTGACGGCGGGGGGGCGTGACGCGCTCGGCGCGACGGTGATCGCGACGATGGGCGACCGGCGCGTCACGCGCGATGTGCGCGCGGGCTACAGCTACCTGGCGAGCAGCGACCCGCGGGTGCACCTCGGGCTGGGGGAGGCGACGCGCGTGGACGACGTGACCGTGCGCTGGGTTGACGGCACGCGAGAGTCGTTCGGAGGGTTCGGGGCGGATCGTGCGGTGTCGGTGCGGAGGGGGCAGGGAAGTCCGGTTCACGACCGACGGGACGACTGAATGGACGCTCGTCAACCGGAACTGGCACGGTTCATGGGCATTCGCTACGCTGATTGCCACCACTGATCGCTGCTACTGGTAGCCACCATGGAGCCCACCCATGTTCGAGCTGAAGACGATCTCCGCGGCCGGCATCCCCCGTGCGCAGGAGAAGGCGCACCGGTACCGGCTCCTCAACGAGCCGCGCGACGCCGAGAGCATCTGCCGCGACATCCTGCGGGCCGACCCCGACAACCAGGACGCGCTCAAGTGCCTGATCCTGTCAATGACGGACCAGTTCGGCCGCGCGTTCCGCGTCAACATCCGGCACGTCGAGGAGATGCTCCCGCGTCTGAAGGACGAGTACGCGCGCACGTACTACGCCGGCGTCATCTGCGAGCGCTGGGCCAAGGCGCAGGCGGAGGAGGGCTCGCCCGGCTACGTGATCTTCGACTGGTTCGCGAAGGCGATGGACTGGTACGAGAAGGCCGAGCCGCTCGCGCCGCAGGGCAACGAGGATCCGCGTCTGCGATACAACGCGTGCGCCCGCATCATCAAGCGCAACGAGGAGATCCGCCCGCGTCCGGAGGACGAGGAAGCGGATGCGTTCATGCAGGATGACGTGCCGGTGTGAGATCCCCCGGGGTCGGCCGGGCCGGCGGGGGCGCGACCGGGGTCGGCCGGGCCAGCGGGGGCGGCTCCGGTGCGCAGGGTCGGGCCGGCGGCGGCTCCGCCGTTCTGCGCGTCAGTCCGATGCGTGCTCTTCGCGCGCTCCCGACCCCGACAGTGCCACCACCACCTCGCCCGCCAGGATCTCGATCTCCTCGTCCGTGATCACCAGCGGCGGCAGCAGACGCAGGACCGTGCGACCCGCCGGCAGCGCAATCACCCCGTGTTCGAGGAGCGTCTCGAGGACGGGCTGAACACGCACCTTCAGCTCGAGACCGACCATGAGGCCGAGGTGACGGATCGCGCGCACTGCGGGCAGATCGTGCTCCTGCAGCCGCGCGACGAGCATGTCTCCCCGTGTGCGCGCCCGTTCCGCGAGGTCGTGCTCCTCCATGTAGCCGATCGCGGCCAGGGCCGCCGCGCACGAGAGCGGGCTGCCCGCGAACGTCGAGCCGTGGCGGCCGGCGGGGGGACGCACGCGTTCGCCGCAGACCGCCGCGCCGAGAGGGAGGCCGCCGGCGATGCCCTTCGCGAGGCACATGATGTCGGGCTCGAGATCGTGGTGCATCGACGCGAACATGCGTCCGGTGCGGCAGAAGCCCGTCTGTACCTCGTCGACGACGAGGAGCGCGCCGTGCTCGCGGCAGACCCGCTGCGCCGTCTCGAGGAAAGCCGCGCTCGCGACGTGCACCCCGCCTTCGCCCTGGACGACCTCGAGGACGATCGCGGCCGTTTCGTTCGTGACCGCGGCGGCGAGCGCCTCCGGGTCGTCGTACGGCACGTGCGTGAAGCCGGGGACGAGCGGCCCGAAGTCGTCGCGGTGACGCGGATCGTGCGTCGCGCTCAGGGCGCCGAGCGTGCGGCCGTGGAAGCCGCGATGGGTTGCGACGATCCCGACGCGCTCCGTCGAGAACCGGGCGAACTTGATCGCCGCCTCCATCGCCTCCGTGCCGGAGTTGCAGAGATACGTCCGCGCGTTCGGGATCGGGACGATGCCGCTCAGCTTCTCGAGGAGGCGGGCCCGGACGTCGCAGTGGAACGTGCCGGGGCAGGTGAGGAGCCGGTCGGTCTGTCGCGCGATCGCCGCGACGACCGCCTCGTTGCAGTGACCGACGTTCGCGACGCCGTAGCCGGCCGCCGCGTCGAGATACTCGCGACCCGCCGCGTCCCACACCTTCGCGCCGCGGCCGCGGACGAGCACCGCGTCGCGCTTGGGGTAGACGTCGAACTCGAATTGCGACTGGATCGCCGCCCAGTCGGTCGACGCCTTGCTCATCGGATCACCGTGCCTTCGAGATCGAGCGCGCGGTCGATCGGATCCTCGACCCTCGCGTCGGCGAAGATCACGCGTCCGACGCCGGCCTCGAGTGCCTCCACCGCGCCTAATGTCTTTTTCTTCATGCGTCCCTCGGCGAACTCGTCCATGCGATGCCGGTCGATGTCGCGGATCAGGCTCGACTCGTCGTCCTTGTCGCGCAGCAGACCGGGCACGTTCGAGAGGATGATGAGCGCCTCGGCCCGCAGCGCAGCCGCGATCCGCGCCGCCGCGCGGTCGCCGTCAACGTTGATCGCCTCGTGCTCCTCGCTCAGGGCGGGCGGACACACGAGGGGCAGGTAGCCGGCATCGGCGAGGAGCAGGAGGAGATCCGTGTTCACGGCCTCGATCGTGCCCGAGTAGTCGTCGTGGATGATCCGGCGCCTGCCGTTCTCTACGATGCGGAGCGCCTTCTTTCGCACGCCGGTGAGCAGCCGGCCGTCCACCCCGGCGAGCCCGACGGCGTTGATGCCGATCCGCTGGCAGAGCTCGACGAGCCGCTTGTTCACCTTGCCGCAGTAGACCATGCGGAAGATGTCCATCGTCTCGGCGTCGGTGTACCGGCTCTCGTAGCCGGAGACCGACGTGATCATCCGCGGCGGGTGACCGAGCTGCTCCGAGACGACGCGCATCTCGTGGTTCGCGCCGTGCACGACGACGAAGCGCTCGCCCGCGTCGATCCGGCGCTTCAGGTTGCGAAACACGGCGTCGTAGTCGATGTCGGCCCCGCCGCCGATCTTGATGACGATCATCGGAATGCGCGTACCTCTCCGTTGGCGATCGGCGTCCAGCCGCCGCGGTCCGTCTCCGGCCACGGCTCCGAGCATATCACGAGCGGCGACCCGGCGCCATCCCCGCCGCGACAGTGCATGGTGAAGTAGTCCGGGTCCTCCCGGAACGACGATCCGGCCACGATCTCGCGACCGTCGCTCAGGATGACGTTGATCGCGCGGGCGTACCGCGTCCGGCGGCGGATGACCTCCGTGCCGCGCCGCACCGCGTCTTCGAGCCCGTCGCCCGCGAAGCGACGCATGACGTTGAAGACCTTCTCGGCGCCGATGCGCCCCTCGGCGCGGATGCGGACGCCGTGGAGCTCGCCGTTGAAGATGAAGACGAGATCGCCGTTGCGGAACGGCATGTTGTTCTCGACGGCGATGCCCTCGTCGCGGAAGGCGCTGCGGGCGTGGGCGAGCAGGAGCCGGGTCGCGGGAAACCGCGTGAGGTCGTCCTCCCAAACGGGGCGGATGTCGTGGTGCATCGACCAGTCGCCATCGTCGTCGATCCAGGCGCACCCCCAGCCGTGACCCTGGTACTCGCGGCTGTCCTTCGCGATGGCCGCGAACCGACGGAGCGGGTCGGTCACGTCAGCCGGATGCCGCGATCGGATGGCGAGGAGGCGACACATGCGGTCAGGGGTGCAGCCCCGGGAACTCGAGCCCCGTCGTCTCGTCGAACCCGAGCATGATGTTGAACGCCTGCACCGCCTGGCCCGCGGCGCCCTTCATGAGGTTGTCGATCGCGCTCACCACCACGAGCCGGCGCGTCTCCGGGTCGAGCTGGAAGCCGATGTCGCAGTAGTTCGTGCCCGCGAGCAGCTTCGGCTCCGGGAATCGGTACAGCCCGTCGCGCTCCTTGACGATGCGGATGAAAGGCTCGTCGCCGTACGCGGCGCGGAAGATCTTCCACACGTCCTTCTCCTCGAGGTCGCGGTCGAGGAAGACGTGACAGGTCGCCAGCACGCCGCGCACCATCTCGATGGATGTCGCGGAAAAATGGATCGGCCCGTCACCGAGCTCCTGCTCGATCTCCGCCGTGTGCCGGTGCCCGGTCGGCATGAACGACCGCACGCAGCCGACACGCTCGGGGTGGTGGGACGCGTCCGTCGCACGGTTGCCGGCCTCGCTCGAGCCGACCTTCACCTCGACCACCGTCCGCCCCGACGCAACGACGTGCGCGGCATAGAGCGGCCACAGCGCGAGGATCGTCGCCGTGGCGTTGCACCCGGCGCTCGAGATGAGCGTCGCGTCCTTCATCTCGTCGCGGCGAAGCTCGGGAATGCCATAGACGAACTGTCCGAGGAGCTCCGGACGCGGGTGGGGGGCGCCGTACCACCGGGCGTAGGCGGCCGCGTCTCTCAGGCGATGATCGGCGCTCAGATCGATGACGCGCCCCGCCTTCGCGCGGAAGGCGTCGATGTGAGCGCCGGTCTCCCCGTGCGGCAGGCACGAGAAGATGACGTCGCACGGCCCGATCTCGTCGAGAGGCGAGAAGACGAGGTTCGTCCGCTTACGGAGGTTCGGGTGGATCTTCGTCACGCCCCGGCCGGCGTGACGCGTCGAGGTGACCTGACGCAGCTCGACCCGGGGATGCCCGAGCAGCAGACGCAGCAGGTCGCCGCCGGCGTAGCCCGACGCGCCGGCGATGGACGCGGTGACGGTCATACGGGAGCGGGGCAGGCGCGGCTGACCGTGTAATCGACGATGTGCTTCGGGATGTCCACGCCGGTCACCGACACGCTGTTCCTGAACTCCATCGTGTAGTTGACCTCGTTGACGAGCAGGCCGTTGTCCGTCTCGAAGACGTCCACCGCCACGACGCCGCCGCCGACCGCCTCGGCCGCGCGCACGGAGATGTCGCACAGCTCGTCCGTGAGCGGGCAGTTCGCGGCCACCGCGCCGCGCGCGGTGTTCGTGATCCAGTGGTCCGACGTGCGGTAGATCGCCGCGATGCAGCGGTCGCCGACGACGAAGCTGCGGATGTCGCGCTGGCGCTTGGCAACGTACTTCTGGATGTAGAAGATCGAATGGTGATAGCTGCCGAGGACCGTCTTGTGCTCGAGGATCGACTCGGCCGCGTCGCGATCGTTGACCTTTGAGAGCAGCCTGCCCCACGAGCCGACGGCGGGCTTGAGCACGACGGGATAGCCCATGCGCTCGATCGCCTCGATCGCGGTCTCCTCCGTGAAGGCGACGCGCACCTCGGGCTGCGGCACACCGGCGTCGCTCAGCGCGACCGACGTGAGCAGCTTGTCGCCGCAGATGTTGCCGACGTGGTAGGCGTTCACGCAGGGGATGCCCGCGCTTTCGAACAGCTTGAGGGCGTGCACCGCCCGCGAGTGGTTGATGCATCGCTCGAGCGCGACGTCCACGTCGAAGCGGTCGTGCCCGACGTGGAAGTGCAGCTTCCGCACGTCGATCATGACCGTCGCGACGTCGCGACGTTTCTTCAGCTCGGCGAGGATCATCTTCTCGTCGGGGCGGATCAGGGAATGGAGAAAACCGAGTCGGAGCATGCGGGTCCGGCCTTTCTGACGTCCGGATTGAGCCACCGGCGGCGCGGGCTACTGGCCCCAGTCCTCTTCCTCGCTCGGCGCCTCGGTCACGACCACCGGCTCGATCGATTCGATCTCGAGCTCCGTGCCGCACTCCGGGCACTCGAGCAGCTCGCCGGGCACGATGTCGTCGGCCAACTCGAGCTCTCCGTCGCAGATCGGACACTGCGTCGCCATCACGTCACTCCGGCATTCAAGGGGAAAGGGGAAAGAGCGGGATGCGTCCGCCGCGCTCAGTCGCGGGCGGGGGCGGGCGGGGGCGATCAGGATATCCGGTCCGGTCGCCCGCGTCAGCCGTCCCGCAGCGCCAGCAGCTCGGGCCGCAGACGCGCGATCTCGCGATCGAGCGCGGCGAGGGCGTTATCGAGGTCCGCGCCGTCGCCCTCCTGCGCGAGCCGCTCGACGCGGAACGCGGCCTCCGTGGCGGCGGCCGCCGAGAAGTTCGCCACCGAGCCCTTGATCTGGTGCGCCGTCCGGTGAACCTCCTCCACGTCGCCCTTTCCGGCCGCGCGGTGGAGATCCGCCAGTCGGCGGCTCGACTCCCCGAGGAAGATGTCGATCAGCTCGGTGAGAAGCTCCGGCGAGCCGCCCGCCCGCTCGAGCGCCGCCGCGGCGTCGATGATCGTCTCCGGCGGCGGCGGCTCCGGGGGAGCGGGCGGAGCCTCGGTTATCCCGTCAGCCGTTCCGTTGCCCGCGAAGTCGTCCAGCATCGCGCGGCCGACCGCCTGGATGATGGCGGTGAAGAGGACGGAGGGTTCGATGGGCTTCGAGACGTAATCGTCCATGCCGGCGGCGAGACAGCGCTCGCGGTCCCCGCGCATCGCGTGGGCGGTGAGGGCGATGATCGGGCGGGCGAACCCGCTTTCGCGAAGACGCCGCGTCGCCTCGTAGCCGTCCATCTCCGGCATCTGCATGTCCATGAGGACGAGATCGAAGGGATCCCCGTTGCGCTCCGCCTGGAGCACGCTCTCGACGGCGGCCCGCCCGTCGTCGGCGATCTCGAGGTGGGCGCCCCAGCGACGCAGGTGGTGCATGATCAGCCGCTGGTTGTCGAGCGTGTCCTCCGCGAGGAGGATCCGGATCCCGTCGAGCGTGAACTCGTCCTCGGGGCCCGGCTCCTCGCCTTCGGGCGCCGGCGTCCTGTCGGCGTCGATGTCGTAGCCGAGCGTGCTGCCCGGCTCGACCATCCGCACGGCGTCGAGGGGGCCCGTGCCGACGGACACCGTGAAGGTGCAGCCCACGCCGCGGGCGCCCTCGACCGTGATGTCGCCGCCGAGCAGCATGGCGAAGCGACGCGAGATCGTGAGCCCGAGCCCGGTGCCGCCGAACTTCCGCGTCGTGGACGCGTCGGCCTGGGCGAACGGCTGGAACAGCTCCTCCATGTGCGCGTCATCGATGCCGATGCCGCTGTCGAGCACCTCGAACGCGAGCAGCGGCTCGGGGCCACCCTCGGGGTGGACGAGCCGCACCGTGACCCGGATGCCGCCTCGCTCCGTGAACTTGATCGCGTTCCCGATGAGGTTCACCATGATCTGGCGCAGCCGCGTGGCGTCGCTCTCGATCGTCGCCGGAATCGCCCCTTCGTAGACCGTGTCGAGCGAAAGCCCCTTGGCATCCGCGCGGACCCGCATCAGGTCGATCACGTCATTGACGATGAGCACCGGCGAGCACAGCTCGCGCTCGACGGTCATCTTCCCGGCTTCGAACTTCGACAGGTCGAGGATGTCGTTGATGATGGCAAGGAGCTGCTTGCCGTTCCGCCGGATGGTGTCGATCGCCTCGATACGCGAGGACGGGGCGCCGGTGCGCTTTTCCTCGTCGTACACGATCTCGGCGTACCCGAGGATCGCGGTCATCGGCGAGCGGATCTCGTGCGACATGTTCGCGAGGAACTCGCTCTTCGACAGGCTCGCGACCTCCGCCGTGTCCTTGGCGGCGCGGAAGCGATCGTTGAGCGCGAGGAGCTCGTCGCGGGCGGCCTCGAGATCACGCGTCCGCTTCGCCACCCGATCCTCGAGCTCGGCTGCGTAGCTCGCCAGCTTGGCGTCGCTGGCGCGGAGGGCCAGCTCGGTCTTCGATCGCTGGATCGCGATGCCGGCGAGGTTGGCCGTGTTCTTCAGGAGCTCGAGGTCGTCGGCGGTCGGCTCCCGGGCCTCCGCGTAATACATCGCGAGCGTGCCGAGGATCTGCGACGACGACGAGACGATCGGCTCCGACCAGCAGGACCCGAGGTTCGCCTTCCGCGCGAGATCGCGGTACGCCTCCCAGTTCGGATGATCCATGATGTCGGCCGCGATCACCCGGCGGCCGGTGAACGCGGCGGCGCCGCAGGAGCCGACGTTCTTCCCGATCTTCACCCCGTCGATCGCCTTGTTGTACGACTCGGGCAGGCTCGGCGCCGCGGCGCCCCGCAGGCACTTGTTATCGTCGTCGAGGAGCAGGATCGAACCCATCATGCCCGGCTTGACCGCCTCGACGCCCTCGATCAGCGTGCGCAGCACCTGTCGCAGAGAGCGGCCGCGCGCGAGCTGCTCGAGCACGACGTTCCGGCTTGCCTGGAGCTTCTGCGAGCGTTTCCGCTCCGCCAGCTCGCGCCGGTAGGCGGCCGTGCGCTGCTCGACCTTTCGCGTCAGGGCGCGGTTCCACAGGAGGAACCCGCCGGCGATGAGCAGGACGGATCCGACGCCGACGAGGACGGCGAGCAGGACGGGCCCGCTGACGGGCGCCGCGGAGCCGAGCGTCAGCTCCGCGTCGAACGGCCAGGTTGTGGGCGACTTCGACATGGCGGGGCCCAGCGTCGATTGTATCGGGGCCTCACCGGAGTCGAGCGGCTGCGCACCGGTGAATTGTGGCCGCGTCGCCGCCCCGTGCGAGACGCGGAGGGCCACGGGGGCCCGCCCAAGTGCAGGCGGCGCCGGCCACAGGCGGCCGGCGCGAGCGGATTCAGGCCGTTGCCACGACGGACTTCAGGAAGGCCTTGAACTGCGGCCTCGGCTCGGCGAGGGTTGCGTCGGGCGTGCCCTTCTGCACGATCCGGCCCCCTTCCATGTAGCAGATGTTGTGAGCGATCTTCCCGGCGAAGCGGACGTGGTTCGTGGTGATCACCATCGCCGCGTTGTGGAACTCGCGCAGCTCCCGGATGATCTCGAGGAGCCCCGCTATGTGCCGCGGGTCCAGGCCGCGCGTCATCTCGTCGAGGAGCAGGATGTCGGGCTTCATCGCGATGGCCCGCGCGAGCGCGACGCGCTGGCGCTGCTCTCGCGTGAGATCGCACGGGAACGCCCGCAGCCGGTCGTCCATGCGCACGGCCCGCAGGAGCTCGACCGCGATCTGCTGGACCAGGCTCCGCTTCTGACGCAGCACGTAGATCGGCCCCTCCATCACGTTGTCGAGGACGTTCCGGCTTGGATAAAGGCTATCCGACTGGTGGACGACGCCGAAGTTGCGGCGGTAGCGATTCGGATTCACGCGCAGCCGGTAGTTGCGCCGGTTCCACGGCGGACCGGTGCGCTTCACGACGCCCTCGATGACGCGGTGCCCGCCGTAGTCGATGACACCGCGGTCGATGGGCTCGAGCAGGTTGAGGCATCGCAGCAAGGTCGTCTTTCCGGCGCCCGTTGCGCCGAGGATGCAGATGACCTCGCCCTGGTTGATGGAGAGCGTGACGTCCTCCATCGCGGGCGTGCCGCCGTACGACTTGCCGATGTTGACCGCCTTGAGCAGTTGCGTCATGACGCGGTCCTCGCCACCGATCGCTTCAGCCACCGCGAGCGCTCGAGTGCGCTGATCATCCACGAGGAGGGCAGAGCGATCACGAGGAACACGACCGCGACCATCGTGAGGATCTCGAGCGCGTGCCCGTCGGTCGCGACGGCACGGTGTGCCACGTTCAGCATCTCGCTGCACCCGATGAAGGCCGCGAGCGTCGTCAGCTTGAACGTCGCGAGGCAGGTTCGGGCGACGGCCGTGACGCTCGCGCGGAACGTCGCCGGTCCGACCACGCGGCGCAGCCGGACGAACGCGTTCATGCCCTGCGCCTTCGCCGTCTCCACGAGCGAGGGCGGCACGGTGGCGGCGCCGCGTCGGATGATGACCGCGATGCGCGCCGCGACGCCGATCGTGAGCGCGACGAACGCGGTCGCGAACGCGGGATGGGACGCCGCCCTGAGCACCTCGGTCTCGACGGCGCCGGCCGCGGTACCGGTCTGCGCGTAGAAGCGCACGAGCAGCTCGTGCAGCCACGTCCAGGCCTCGGGGAGGGCGAGGTAAAGCCACACGAGCAGCACGAGCAGGGGGAGTGCCTCGATCAGCTCGACGGCGGCCAGCACGATCCACGCGAGCGGACGAAGCAGCCCGCGCGCGGCGAGCGTGATGAGCCCGAGCAGCACGCCGAGCGTGGCGCCGGCGACGATTGAGAGAACGGTGAGGATGACGGATACGATCGCGCCGTTTCGCACGAGCGGCCAGTATTCGCCCACCACGTTCCAGTGCCAGCCGTCGGCCATGAATCCCGTCGTTTCCAGTTCGGTCCCGTCTCTTCCCGTCTGTTCCCCGGTCTTCCGCGGCGCGGGATTCTAACCCGACGTAAGAAAGTCCACAATGGCGCAACCTCGCGAGGACCGATAACTTACGGCTGCGCTCGCTCGCGCCGCGTGCCGATAGTGCTACCCTGCCGCCCCCGCTCGCCCGCCCCCGCCGCCGTGACCCGCTGCTCACGCATCCCGTTTGCCGTCGCCGCGCTGGCCGCCGCGGCGGATGCCTGCGTCTTCGCGGCGCCGCAGGATGCCGTCGCGCCGGACACGCTGCACCGCGTGCCCGTGCACAGGATACGTCGCACGGCGATCGCGCCGGTCATCGACGGGCGTCTCGACGACGCGGCGTGGACCGCGGCGGCGTGCGTCGACGACTTCCGCCAGGTGGAGCCGGTCGAGGGCGGCGTACCGAGCGAACGCACGGAAATGCTGCTGCTGTACGACGCCGACTTCCTCTACGTCGCCTTCCGCTGCCTCGACCGCGATCCCGGCGCCATCGTCGGCACGCAGATGCGCCGCGAGGCGGATCTCGGGCCGGACGACCGCATCAGCTTCGTCGTCGATCCGTTCTTCGATCGACGCAATGCGTTCTTCTTCGAAATGAACCCTGCCGGCGCGCGCGGCGACGCCCTGATCGAGGACAACACGCGAATCCGCAAGGACTGGGACGGCATCTGGTACGGCCGCGCGTCGATCGACGACCGCGGCTGGTTCGCGGAGATCGCGATCCCCTTCAAGACGATCTCGTTCGACCCCGGCACGACCCGGTGGAGCTTCAACGCGACGCGTTTCATCCGGCGGCGGAACGAGTCCGTGCGCTGGGCGTCGCCGAGCCGCGATACGTCGTTCAACTCGATCGCGGACGCGGGCATCATCGAGGGGATCCACGACATCCGCCAGGGGGCGGGGCTGGACGTCAAACCGTACGGGCTTACGACGCTCAAGCGCGACCACGCGGGCGACCGCGACGGCGTGGACGTCGACGCGGGTCTCGACGTCTTCCTGAAGTTCACGCCGCAACTGACGCTCTCGCTCACGATCAATACGGACTTCGCGGAGACCGAGGTCGACGACCGGCAGGTGAACCTCACGCGCTTTCCGCTGTTCTTCCCCGAGAGGCGCGATTTCTTCCTCCAGGACGCCGGCATCTTCAACTTCGGCGGGATCAACGTGAACCCGCTGCCGTTCCACTCGCGTCGCATCGGCCTCGGTCCGAACGGCGAGACGATCGACATCCTCGCCGGCGCGAAGCTCACCGGCCGCGTCGGCAACCTCAACCTCGGGCTCCTCGACGTGCAGATGAAGCACGACCCGGTGCTCGGAGACAAGAACCTCCTCGTCGCGCGCGCCTCGGTCAACGTGCTCGAGCAGTCGACGATCGGGGGCATCTTCACGTACGGCGATCCGCGCACGCCGGACGAGAACTGGGTCGGGGGCCTCGACTTCAACTACCGGTCGAGCTCGTTCCTCGGCGACAAGACCCTCGAGGGGCACGCCTGGGTCCTGCACAGCGACTCGACGAACATGAGCAGCTCGGCCTCGTACGGGCTGAAGCTCGCGTACCCGAACGACCGGGTGAGCTGGCGCATGGGGTACTCGCTCATCGACGACGACCTGGACGCCGCGCTGGGCTTCGTGCCCCGTCGCGGCATTCACGAGTACTTCGCGAACTGGCGGTACCGGTGGCGGCCGAAGAGCGACGTGATCCGCTCCATCGACACGGCGGTGGACCTCTTTCTCGTGACCGACCTGAGCGAGGACGTCGAGTCGCGCGATCTCGAGTTCGACATCCTCCGGATCGACACGCACGCCGGGGACGCGTTCCAGGTCTCGTACTCGCTCGAGCGTGAGGTGCTGGCCGACGGCTTCGAGATCAGCGACGGCATCGTGATCCCGGTGGGCGATTACCGGTTCGATCGGTACTCGATCGGGGCGAGCAGCTCCGCCGGTCGCCCGGTGGACGTCTCGGTCTCGTGGTCGGGCGGCGATTTCTTCTCGGGGACGCGTGACGCGTACGTCGCGGGGGCGAGCTGGCGCGTCTCGAACCAGCTCACCATCGGCGGCGATCTCGAGTTCAACGACGTCCGCCTCGACGAGGGGCGTTTCATCACGCGGCTCGTGCGCACACGCGCGCAAGTGTACTTCACGCCCGATCTCTCCTGGACGACGTTCCTCCAGTTCGACAACGGGTCGGAGACGCTCGGCGTCAACAGCCGCGTCCACTGGATCATCGAGCCGGGCAACGAGCTCTTCGTGGTGCTCAACCAGTCCGCGGACCACGTCGACCGCAGCTTCCGGGTGCGGCAGACGGAGCTGACGACCAAGGTGGGTTGGACGTTTCGATTCTGAGGTCCGTGTCGGGCGGCAAGATTGATCGATTGCCGATTGCCGGGACGAACCGGCGGGCGGTAGCATCGTTACCTGAATCTGAGGAGAGCCTTCGTGCGACGTCGGTACCCGATCGGTTTCACGCTGCTCGTGCTCGCGGCCGCCGCGCCGTGCGGCGCCGGGTGCTTCACCGGCACGCACGCCGACAGCGGTCCCGACACCGGCGCCCGGTTCTTCCACCGCGCGAGCGTGCTGCCTGCAGGGCACGTGATGGTCTCCGGCGGCATGGGGCTCCAGCTCCTTCCGCCGTCGCTGTTCTCGCTCCGCGCGATCTCGTTCTACGACCCCGAGACGCTGGCGTTCTCGCCGTCGTGGACGCCGACCGGGGGCGGGGACCCCGTGACGCCCATGCTCGCCGTCGCGCGGAGCAGCCACACGCAGACGACGCTGGCGGACGGACGCGTCCTCATCACGGGCGGTCGCACGGGCGCTGCGGGGTCGAGCCCCGGAAAGCCGGTCGCCTCGGTCGAGATCTTCGACCCGGTCTCCGGGCTGGTCACGCCCGGGCCGGTGATGTCGACGACGCGGGCGGGTCACACCGCGACGCGGCTCGCGGACGGACGCGTCGTCGTCGCCGGAGGCGGCGCGACGTGGCAGGTGTTCACGGCGTCCGCGGACGGCGACGCGTGGTCCGCCGCGTTCGCGCTCGAGCGCTCGCGCACGGACCACGCCGCGGTTCTCGTCGGCGATGCGGGCAGCGAACGCGTGCTGCTCGTCGGCGGCAGCGGCGCCGGGCCGGCCACGCTCGAACTCCTCGATCCCGTCACCGGCGTGAGCGCGTTGTCGGGCGCGACGCTCGACACCGGCGTGGACGACGTCGGCGCCGCGCGTCTCCCCGACGGGACAGTGCTCATCGTCGGCGGGCAGGATCTGGCGAGCGGCGACACGATCGACACGACGTACCGGTATCGCCCCGGCGACGACGCGCTCGACCTGCTGCCGTCGCCGCCCGGCGTGACCGACGGCATCGCGGACCACCAGCTCGTGGCCCTTGGCCGCTTTGCCATCGTCTTCGGCGGCGAGCAGCAGGTGCAGGGCGTCGACTGCGAGCTCGACTACGTGGCGGCGTTCGACGCCGCAGCCGACGCGTGGGTGTTCGCTGGGACGATGAATCATCCGCACGACGACTTCGCGTCGGCCGTGCTCGACGGTGCGAGCGTGCTCCTCATCGACGGCGGCATTCCGTTCCTCGGGCAGGAAGCGCCCTCCAACGCGGTCGAGGTCTTCGCGCCCGCCGATCTGCATCCGCCCGACCTCGACGGCGACGGCGTCGTCGGCTTCGCCGAGATCCTCCGCGTGCTGGGGTCCTGGGGGCCGTGCCCGGGGGCGTGCTACGCCGACGTGACGGGGGACGACGAGATCGGCTTCGCGGACATCCTGCGCATACTGGGGGCGTGGGGTCCGTGCGGGTAGAGGCGAATGCCGTTCACTTAATCTGAGCCGCGAGTGTCCGGCGCTTCCCCGTTTCCCGTTTCCCGTTTCCCCTTGTTCAATTCAATTGACCGTTCCGAGGTTCCCGATTCCCCGTTTCCGGTTCCCCGTTCCGCCGACTCCAGCCTCTTCGATGCCGTCCGGATCGACGAGCTCAGGATGGCCACGAGCTCGTTCGCTTCAACGCCGACTGCGAGTTCCACGACGGGCGGCAGCAATGTCGTCCCCCCTTCGGCACGCCGGCACCGTCCGGCGGATGTTGCCTGGGCCCGACTCGGTGGAAACACCTCCTGCAACGGGGAACGGGGAACGGGGAATCGGGAACCTCAAAATGGTCAATTGAACAACGGGAAACGGGAAGTCTGGAATCTCGCAGCACCACCACACAACGGCATCTCACCACGGTCGGCTCTGTGTGCCCCGGTTCCTGGCTCGGCAAGGGCCGGGCCGGGCTAGACTTGCCCGCGTGTCCATACCCCTCCCCGTCATTGACGACAAGCGCGCG
>CAZXBB010000463.1:0-16460 GCA_964638815.1 uncultured Isosphaeraceae bacterium | reverse complement strand
CGCGCGCTTGTCGTCAATGACGGGGAGGGGTATGGACACGCGGGCAAGTCTAGCCCGGCCCGGCCCTTGCCGAGCCAGGAACCGGGGCACACAGAGCCGACCGTGGTGAGATGCCGTTGTGTGGTGGTGCTGCGAGATTCCCGACTTCCCGTTTCCCGTTGTTCAATTGACCATTTTGAGGTTCCCGGTTCCCCGTTCCCCGTTCCCCGTTCCCCGTTTCCGGCGGTGTTTCCACCGACTCCCGCGGTCCAGGCAACATCGGGCATCATCGGCCGTACGGCGCGTCGCACCCCGCGCGGCGCATAAAGACGCCCCGGTCTCGCGACCGGGGCGGGGTCTTCTTCTGAGTTCACAGTACCAGCACTAGTTCTCGGAGATGGGAGGCGAGTCGTCCTCGGGCTCTCCCGGCCCGGCCGAGTTCTCCTCGAGGAAGACGCGGACCTTGTCCAGGGCCTTGTTCTGGATCTGCCGGACGCGCTCCTTCGTGACGCCGATGATCTGACCGACCTGCTCCAGCGTGAGCGGGGGCGTGCCCGGCTCGGCGCCGAGGCCGAATCGGTGGTGGATCACGGTCTGCTCGACGGACGTGAGGTCGGCGTCGTTGTTCAGCACGATGTGCTTCACTTCCTCGGCACATTCCTCTTCGTGCGTGCGACGCACCGTCTCGAGGTGGTTCGACTTCTCCAGCGCCGGATCGAAATCGGTCGGGAACCGCTGGCGATACTTGCTGAGCTTCATGCCCTGTCGCGAGAACGCCTTGAGGATCGCCCGGCACGCGTAGGTGCTGAACTTGAACCCGCGCCCGCAGTCGAACTTGTCCACGGACCGGAGCAGCGCCATGTTGCCCTCGCTCACGAGGTCGGCGAAGTCGACTTCGCTCATCCGCGTCCGCTTGGCCATCGCCAGAACGAGCGCGAGGTTCGTCTCCGCGATCTGCTCGCGGTACTCGAGCGCGGTGCGATACCAGCGCAGGAGTTCGTGCGCCTGCTCGTCGGTGGGGCCGTTGGGGCCGATTCCCTTCTGAAGCTCGGCGATGCGATATCGCGAGTAGTTGTACTGAAGGAACAGCACGCGCTCCTCGTCACCGGTCAGGAGGACCGTTCCGCTCTGCTTGGTGCTCTGACGTTTTTCGCTCGGCGTCAGATCGTCCATCAGGGGCCGGTACCACGCGACGTCGGGCTTCTGGATCCCGGGGGCGTCCTCGTAGATCCGGAACTCCGCGTCGGGCTCGTAGAAGTCCGGCGAATCGATGAAGTCCATCGGCTCGGAAACGAGCCGACGGAGTCGCGTCTGGTCCTCGTGCGACAGACCGGCCAGGTGGCGGTCCGTACGACGACCCGCTCCCGACCGCTTGCCGGCGGAGCCCTGGGTGATCCCGCCGCGGCGCCGGCGGAGGCGCTCGAGGGGCGAATTGTTGCCGATCATGGTCTCGATCATTTCTCTCACTCGATCAGTGGAATCCCCGGCATTCTCGCACCCGGACCACTGGCGAACCGGTCGCTGGCGATCCGTTCCGACGGCGCTTCGCCGCCGGGGGTCGATAAGTACGTTCGACCGGCCACGGAGACGGGATTCCCGGTGCGGAGACAACCGCGAAAAGACAATCGCGCTTTACCGGGATATACCGCTCAGGACCGGATAACGTTCACGACTTTTGGAAATATTCTAGAAAAACTCGGCCCCCTGCTTGACGTGTCCGAACAATAACCGAACACCACGGCCCGGTCAACAGTCCGCCCCCCTGTCCGGTAAGACGCCTTGACCGTGGTTCCATTCGACCCGTTGTTCGGAAATCCCGCAGAAATCTGCGTCCGGGCCCCGTGGTGGCCGCGCGGGGACGGGGGGGCAGGGCGACGACGGCGGGCCACGGCGGCGGGCGAGGACGGCTGGCCACGGCGGCGGCGCTAACGGCGAAACGCCACCGGGGTCCCGCGGCGGCAGTCTGCGGACAGGCCGCCCTGCCCTACTCAGGCGTGCCGCCCGAAAGGTCGTAGACCCAGCCTTCGATCGCCCGCTCGTGCTCCACGATCTCGCCGGGCCCGAAGAAGAGCCCCAGCTCCCGCCTGGCGGCCTCGGGACTGTCCGAGCCGTGCACGAGGTTGAAGCTGTTGGAGACGCCGAGATCCCCGCGGATGGTGCCCGGCTCGGCGTTGGAACCGAAGGTCGCTCCCATGAGCTTGCGGCAGATCGCGATGGCCCCCACACCCCGGAGGGCAAGCACCATCACCGGGGCGCTCGTCATGAACCGGACGAGTCCGTCGTAGAACGGCTTCCCCCGGTGGGCGGCGTAGTGCGTTGCCGCCAGCTCGGGCGAGATCCGCATGAGCTTCGCGCCGACGATCTGGAGTCCCTTGTCCTCGAAGCGGCCGATGATTCGACCGGTGAGAGCGCGCTGCACAGCGTCCGGTTTCAGGATGATGAGGGTCGTTTCCACGGGGCGTGGAGGATAGCGACTCGTCGGCGGGGCGGCTATACGCGCTGTCCGACCATGAACAGCGCTATCACCCAGACGATCGGCACCCAGAAGACAAGGGACAACGCGACCCAGTCCACGAGCGGGCGCACCGAAGGCGGGACGAATCGCAGCGGGTAGCCGAGGATCGCGAGCACCTCGATGAGGATCGCCTGGAGCCCCGACGGAGCGGCGTTCCCTGCGCCGCGCGCTGTGGGGAACGGGGCCGGTGCTTCGATCCGCTCGTCGGCCGCCTCCGACTGGGGAGTCGCCGGGTCGGGCGCGGTTTCGGGCTCGGGTTCCGCCTCGGCGACCGGGCTGGTCCCGGTCGGCAAGAACCCCGGGCGATCCGGCAGCAGCTGGCTCACCGGCTCGGCCGCGGTCGGATCCATCAGCTCGAAGACTGCCTCGGGCAACGGCTCGGCGCCGGCCGCGGCCCCGCGACCGGAGTCGCCTCCGGTCCCGCGACCGGCGGAGCGCGCGGGGAGCACGGGGCCGGGGCTGTCCTGCGCAGCGTGCTCCGGCTCCGCCAAGCCGGTGCCCACGCGACGCGAAGGGGCGGTCTGGCCGCGGGAGGCGACCTCGGACCCCGGCTCCCGCTCCGGATTCGGCTCGGTCCCGGGCTCGGTCCCGGGCTCGGGACGGGCGGTGGCGGCGGAGCGATCGTCAAACGAGTCATCCAGGACGGCGCTGACCGTGTCGAAGTTGCCGCGGAGCAGATCCTCGACGTCCTCGGCGAGCTCGTCATCGAGCCGGCGAAGGGCCTCGTCCGCGACCGAGGCGCTGACCGGAGCGGCGACCGGCGCTCTGGTCGTGCCGGCGACCGGCGCGCTGGTCGTGTCGGCGGTCAGGTCGGCTGCCGCCTCGGGCGTCACCCCCGCCCTGGCGGCCGCGAGCGGCGATGCGTGTTCAGCGTCCGGCGCCGGCCCGGTCTCGTCGGTGAACGGGCCGACGAACACGGCGCCCGCGAGCGGATCCGCCTCGGCCTGCTCCGCCCGGTCGTCCGCCGGCGTTTTGGCCGCGCGCGCCGACTCCCGAAACGCGCCCTCCAGGCTCTCCGACGGCTCGCTCGCCGGTGCGGCGCCCGCCGCGACCGCGCTCGGCTGCTCGTCCGCAGCGGGCATTCCGGGCGGTTGCAGCTCCAATGCGGCACGGTCCGGCGACGGCGGGTTCGCGACGGGCGATGCGCTCTCCCCGGCCGTCGCCGGCTCCGGCGGCCGGGTCAGGTCGGGCTGAGTCAGGTCGGGCACGCGTCCCGACGCGAGCGCGTCCACGGCTCGGGCGAACCAGTCCGGCGCCGTGTTCCCGCTGCCGGGTTCATCGAGGCCCACGCCACAGGCGGCGCCGATGTCGCGCAGCAGATCGTCGACGCTGCCGGGCGCGTCGCCATCCGTCGGATTGGGCGCATCGATATCGGGCATCGCGGATCGCGCGCTCCTTCGCCGTCTTATCGGCGGGTGAGGACGCGCGCTTGACCGGATCCGGCGCGACCGGCGGATTCTGCGCCTGTCCGTTCAGTCGTGTCCGTTCAGCCGTGTCCGCTCAGCCGGACCGTTCAGCCGGACCCGTCAGCCGGACCGCACGTCGGGCGTGAGGAGCCGGCCCAGGCCGAGGAACCCGATCGGGTGATCCGTGCCGCCGTCCAGCGTCAGATCGGCGATGATCTCGCCGACCACGCTGGCGAACTTGAACCCGTGCCCGCTGAACCCGGCCGCGATCGTGACGTCCGGGTGCGCGGGATGCCGGTCGAGCACGAAGTGGCCGTCCGGCGTGTTCGTGTACATGCAGACCGACATCGAGAGGATCGGTCCGTCGGCCGCGGGGAGATGGCGAGCCAGGACGCGACGGATGTCGGCCTCGTCCGCCGGGCCGACAGCGCGGTCGATCGAATCGGCGTCCGTCGCCGCGCCCTGATAGTGACGCGCGACCTTGAGACCGGGCCGGTCCGCGACGAGGGGGAAGCCGTAATGGAAGTAGCCCTCGGCGTCGTCGAGGCCCCAGATCGGCATCCGCGACGCCTCGAACAGCTCGGGCGTACGCGGCCAGACCCAAGCGGCGGTCTGCCGCGTGACGGTCAGCGCGATGCCCGCGGTGGTCACGAGCGAAGCGGTCCACGCCCCGGCGCAGAGCACGAGCTTCCGCGCGCGGTAGGTCCCGCGATCGGTGACGACAACGACGCCGCCGTCACCCGGCCGCCACTCGAGCGCGCGCTCATGCCCGTGCAGCTCGGCGCCGTCGCGGAGCGCGCGGTCGGCGTAGACGGCGAGGATCCGCTCCGGCCGAAGGAACCCGGCGCGCGGCTCGTGCACGCCCACGTGATCCGCCGGCAGCTCGAACTGCGGAAACCGAAGCGCGATCGCGTCGCGGTCGAGCTCCTCGTGCGGCAGGTCGTGCTCCCGCGCGGATCGCAACGTGCCGCGAATGAAGGCGCTTCCGGGCGGACCCATGTAAAGGCCACCCGTGATGTGCATGAGCGGCGTGCGCGCGTCGTGCTCCAGTTCGCTCCACAACGCGAACGCACTGCGCAGGAGCGGCACGTAGTCGGGATGCTCGTAGTAGCTCAGCCGGATCACCCGCGACTCGCCGTGGGACGAGCCGAGCGTGTTGGGGATGGCGTAACGATCAAGGCCGAGCACGCGGGCGCCGCGCCGTGCAAGCGCCGCCGCCGCCGCGCTGCCCATGGCGCCCAGGCCGAGGATGATGACGTCGAACGCCGGCATCGCGTGGAGGTTACCGCTCCGGGATCATGACGAGAAACCCGCGCCGGTCGGACCGGCGCGGGTGGACCTGGCGCGGGCACGAACCTCGCCCCGGTGCCCCGTCCGCAAAGCCAGCCCGCATTGTGCATGAACCGGGTCGTCCAGCGGGCGATCCAATCGCGTGAGCGCTCGTTCGAGCCTCGACGTATCGAGAGGATATGCCATCGCCTCGCCCGAACGCTCACGCGATCGGCTTGCCGCGCTGGTTGCGCTGCGCACGCCTTCGTTGACCCGGACGTCGGCCTCGCGTCCCGCACGGGTCGTCGTTTCGACCACCCACCGACCCGCTTCATGCACAATGCGGGCTAGTGGCTTGCGCGAATGGCGTCGCGGATCTCCATCAGGAGAACCTCTTCGTTCGAGGGCTTGGCCGGCTCGTCCGGCTTCTGCTCTTCCTTCCTCTTCATGCGGTTCATCATCTTGATCATCATGAAGATCGCGAACGCGACGATGATGAAGTCGATCACGACCGTGACGAAGCTCCCCCAGTTGAGTGTCACGGCGGGAACCTCACCCACCGCCTCCTTGAGCGTGATGCTCATATCGGAGAAATCGATGCCGTTGGTCAGCGCGCCGATCGGCGGCATCAGGACGTCGCTCACGAACGACGCGACGACCTTCCCGAATGCGACGCCGATGACGATACCGACGGCTACGTCGACGACGTTGCCACGCATGGCAAAGTCCTTGAATTCCCTTACCAGACGCATTGGCGCTCTCCTGTGCTGGAGCGTTGAATCAGAAATCGAACTGGAGCCCGGCGGTCAGCCGGTAGTCGTTCTTCTCGAAGCCGGGGTTGTGCGACTGGTGCTCGTGCTCGAAGCGCACGGTGAGCGCCGTCTGCGTCTCGTCGTCAACCTTGATCGCCCATCCCGCGTACGAGAACGTGCGGAACTCGCCGGTCTCGTCGAGATCCGGGTAGATCGTCGAGCCGGCTTCGAAGCTCTGCTTCTCACTGATCTGCCAGGTGAGGTCGAAGCCGACCAGCGCCTCCAGCTTGATGTCGTCGTCGGGGGAATTGAACTCCTTGAGCGCACCGAGACCGGCCCGGAGCGTGAGATCGAAGTCCTCTTCGTCGATGAGGCGGTAGCCGACACCGCCGTGGGCGGCGATCCGGTAGTCCCACGACTGGAACTCGTCGAAGTCGTACCGCAGCCGCGCGAAGTAGAGCCACGGCGACTCCGGCACCAGCCAGTCGTGCTGGATCCCGGCCGAGAGCCGGTTGTTGTCGCGGTCGCCGTTCGCCGCGCCGTAGTGGTAGCGGGCGTCGAGCGCGGTCCGGTTGCGCTCCGTTTCGCGCAGGCTCGTGAAGCCGACGTGACCGGCCTGGCGATCCGTGTTGCCGAAGCTCGCGCCGAGGCCGATCTCGAAGTGGGAGTCCCACTCCGAAGGCTCGTCCTCCACCGGCGGCGCCGCCGGGTCGTCGTGGAGCGCCGCCGGCGCGACCTGGGCGTCCGCCGTCGTCACGATCTCGTCCGCCGGTATCTCGAGACGTCCGAGCACCTCGTGCAGGAGCACCGTTCGCTCCGGCGTGCATTCCACGATCTCGCCCAAGAGCGTGTCGCCGCCGACGAGATGCAGCTCATCGGCGTACACGCCTGCCCCCGCGGCCAGGGTCGCGACGCCCGCGATCATCATGGTTCCTCGAAACACGTTGCACTCGAGCATCGAGATGTTCCTCCGTAGAGCTCAAGATGAGCGACTCATTCGGTCCGCGTTGATGGGTTGGAAACGTCCGATTCGGTCACGACGGGCTTCAGACGCCGCGCCTGCCGGATCCACCCGCCGACGACCGCCGCCGACGGGATCAGTCCCTTGATGCTGCGCTCCGCGGTCAGTGCGAGCATCGCGTCGGCGAGTCGATCGGCCTCCCGTTCGCGCAGGGCGGCGAGCGACCCGGCGCCGACCGCCTCGAGCATGACCGCGAAGTCGGGCGTGACCCCGCTGATGCGAAGGAGTTCGGCGATCGACGTCCAGGCCACCAGATGGCCGGCGGCGATCCCCGTCTCGGCGCTGACGGCGGCGCGATCGCAGGGCCTCGCGCACCGCAGGATCAGGCCCTGTGCGGTCTCGATTCCCGCCTCGCGGAGTCGCCGCACGGAGTCGCCGTCGCCCGAAACGACCTGCGCGACGTCGCGGCCGGTCTCACCGCCGCTGACGACCCGATCCGGGCGGAATTGACGCGACTCTTCGTCGGAAGACATGCGAAGCTCGCCTGAATGGTCGTACTTGAAGGGCGGCGTCATCGCGTGACGGGTGGCGGTCGATCAGGCCTCCGCCCCCATGCTGTGTATGAAGGAATCCGCTTCGGCGATCGCGGCCTCCATGTCGCGAACGAGCTCGGCGGTGTCGAACTCGAGCGTCTCGACGGTGCCCTGGAGCGAGGAGATCGCCTGCGCGTTCAGGTTGTGCTTCACGTACAGAACCTGGTCGCGGAACGCCTCGAGGACGGCGTCCATCTTCTGCTCCGGACGCTTCATCGCAGCGACGAGCTGGTCGTATCGCGAGCGGGTCTGCTCCATCTTCTCGCGGCTCGCGCGGCGAAGATCGCCGCTCGCGTACTGCTCGAGCTCGGCCTCCCACTCCCGGAAGAGATCGCCGCCGACGGTCTCGACCGCTTCGATCCGGTCCCGGACGGCATCCGCCTTCGACTCGCTGCGCTTCAGCTCCTCGTTCAGGTCGCGGTAGAGGCGACTCAACTCGCCGTCGGGCGCCCCGACGAGCGCCGTGAACCTGTCGAGCGCGCTGACGAACTGCTCCTTCGCCGCCTCCTGATCGTCGCGGGCGTCAGTCACGCGCGTCACGAGGAGGTCCCGCTTGTGCGTCCCGAACGCCTCGAGCGTGTCGTAGTAGATCGAACGGCACGCAGGCAACACGCAAAGCGCGACGAGCAGGATCGTCATCGATGCGCGATGGGGATGTCGGGCGGTCATGGGAGTCCTCGGTGCGGCGGATCGTTCGGAAAATGGGCGACGCGACGGTTTCCCGCCGCGTCGCCGAAGGCTGGTCGGTGTCGGGCATGCATCAGTGGCGGGTTCGCGCATGCAGCCGACAGCCGGCGGTGTCGAATGGAATCACTTGTAGAAGTGGGTGGCCTCCGTTTCCTCGACCGGACGCTGGATCATGCTGCTGGTCATGCTGACCTTGAAGCGGGCGTCCGCCTCGGCGGCGGCCCGCACGACGACGCGCCACGTCGCCTTGGCCTGCGGTTCGAGCGAGGCGACCGGCTCAAACGTCACCACGCCGGCGCGGTGCGAGCCGGACGTGCTGCCCGCCGCGGAAACGAACGTGGCGCTCTGCTCCAGGTTGCAGACGATCCGGATGCTCCTGGCGGCGGCGGAGCCCTGGTTCGTGACGGTTATCACGTAGGTCTCTTCATCGCCCACCCGCACCGGGTCGTTGATGTCCACGACCTCGAGGAGAATGGCCGGGATGCCCGTGACGTTCGTCTCGCAGCTATCCGAGACCGGGTCCGCGCAGTACGCGCGAGCCGTCACGGTGTTGCGATAGGTGCCGGCCCCGCCGGGATTGATGCTGAGCGTGATCTTCTTCGACGCCTCCGGAGCGAGCGTGCCGAGATTCCACGTCACGCGGCCGCCGGCGGCGCGACCGCCGTCGCTCGCGCTGACGAACGTCCCGCCGGCGGGGATCTGGTCCTCGACGATGAGGTCTCGCGCCGGCCCGTCACCACTGTTGGTGACGGAAATCTCGTAATTGATCGGGCGCCCGATGAACTGAAGCTCGGGGCAGGTCTTCGAGATCGCGAGCACGGGCTGACGTACGACGGTCGCGACGGCGTTGGACTCGACGGTCAAGCCGGCCTCGCCGGTTGCGGTCGCGTTGTTCGAGAACCGGCCGGTGCGGTCGGCCTGCACGGTCGCGCTGAACCGGCGGCTCGCGCCGGCGGCCAGCGAGCCCGCGTCGAAGCTCAGCGTGCGACCACCGCCGGCGGCGGTCAGGCCGTCCGGAAGCGGATCGGTGATGCGGACGTTGCTGATCGTGCCCGTACCGGTGTTCGAGACCTCGATCTGATAGGTGATCGCCTCGCAGCGAAGGGCCTCGGCGGGTCCGGACTTGGTGAGACGCAGCTTCGGCTGGACGACGGGGATCGTCGCGCAGAGCGTGGACGCGTAGGTCACCGAGGCGCAGTGGGCCACGACGCCCTCGCCGGAAGCGACGCCGTTGACACGAATCGTGCGCGACTCGCGCGGGCCGAGATCACCGACGTCCCAGGAGTGCGTGCCTTCGCCCAATGTGCGACCCTGCGGGTTCGAGCCGAGGATGCGAAGACCGTCCTGCACCTGATCCGTGACCGTGACGCCGCTCAGCGACTGGCTCGTCAGGTTGGTGACGATCATCTGGTACTCGAAGGGCTGGTTCGCCCGGACCTCGCGCGGAACGACCTTCTCGAGACCGATCGCACTCGTCGACGCGGTTCCGGTCGGATATGCCATCGCGACGACCGCCATCGAGTCGCTGCTGCTCATGGTGGGCCAGGTGCCGGTGCGAGCGGGCGCGGGCGCGGGCGCCGGGGCCTCGGCGGTTCGCGCCGGCGGCGGCGTCGAACGCTTCTGGCTCGCCTCCGATCGCGTCTGTGAGGCGGGCGCGGTCGTACGCGTCTGCGATGTGGTCGAGCGCTTCTGCGAAGCGGTCGAACGCTGCTGGTCGGTGCTTGCCCTGCCGGTCGACTGCGGAGACTCGCAGCCGGCGAGTCCGGTGAGCCCCGCAAGGGCGAAGACCAGCAGTGTACTGGTGAACTTCTGCCTGGACATTTTCTTGATCTCCATGAGTGAATCGGTGAGCTATCCGAAGTGGCGGTCCGTAGGGCGACCACCTGACGTTCGCGAAGACTCTCGATCTGACTTGTGAAACGGCGTCCGTTGCCGCGGCCCCCCCCAGGGGAAGAATCGGAGAGGCTACCCGCTTTTGACACCGCCCGAAAGCGGGCATCCGCGCTCCCGAAGATTCGGGAGCGCGGAGCCCTTACGGGGGTGCTTCGGCCACTCGGGCGTTCCCGCACTCGGATGTTCCCGGTGTGATCTGTCCCGTGTGCGTGTACCGGCCGGTCACGGTGTCGGTGCCGAAGGCGGAAACAGCGTCTCCTCACGTCGAACCGCGGTATTTGGCGCGAGCCCGCCGCCCGCCGCCATGGCTAAGCGGGATCATTCGCCCGCTCGCCCGCGAAGACTCGGGCGAGATCCCCCCTTCGCGTGGGCGATCCAGGGCGGTTACGATGTTCGGCGCAGGTGGATTGCCAGGCATGCGTCGGCCGCACCCCCACAAGCCCCACGCCCGCAAGATGCACGCCCGCAAGCCGCACACCCGCGAACCGCACAGCCGCAAGCTGTGCCCCCGGCAGGGGATGCGTCGCAGCGCCGCCCTCGGCGGGACAGCCGTCGCACTCGCCGCCTTGGCCGCGCCCGTCGTCCTCGGGACGGAGGCGGCCGTGCCGATCGGACCGATCACCGCACCGGCCATGCTCACGGTCCCGGTCATGCTTGTCGGATTCGTGGCCGCGGCGATCCTCCTCGCCGCCACCGGCGCACGCGGCGGCCCCTTGTTCAGCCTGGCGGTCGAGCCGGCCGAGAACGAGGACTTCCGCACGCTGGCCGACACGGCGCCCGTGCTCATCTGGCTGTCGGGACCCGACGGCGGGCTCACGTACGTGAACCGCTACTGGCTGGACTTCACCGGCCGGACGCTGGACGACGAGATCGGCAACGGCTGGATCGAGGGCGTTCACCCCGAGGACAGCGGACGCTGCCGCGCCGTGCACGAGCACGCGTTCGAGCGCCGCGCGCCGTTCCGCGTGGAGGTGCGGCTGCGCCGCGCCGACGGAACCTACCGCTGGCTGCTCACGACGGGGACGCCGCGCATCGCGCCGGATAACCGGTACCTCGGTTTCATCGGCTCCTCGGTCGACATCTCCGACCACCGGGAAGTGCAGGCGGAACTCGCGCGACACCGCGCGCACCTGGAGTCGCTGATCCGTGATCGCACGAGCGAACTCGAGGCGAAGAGCCGGCAGTTGCAGCAGGCCGACCGCCTGGCCTCGATCGGCACGCTCACCGCCGGGCTCGGCCACGACATGAACAACGTGCTGTTCGCCGTGCGCTGCCGGCTGGACGCGCTGCGCTGGGAGGAGGTGCCGCAGAATCTGATGGACCTCCTTCAGTCGGTCGCCCACGCAGTGACGTACCTCCAGCAGCTCACCGACGGTTTGCGGCTGTTCTCCCTCGACCCCGAAGACGCGGCGGCGTCTGCGAGCCTGACCGATGGCGCGGGGGATGTCCCGTACCGACATCGCCGGGGAGCTGTGCCGCAGCCCGATGACGGTCGACAATCACCGCAAGTCGATCATGAAGAAGCTCGGGATCAACGACCGCACGGAGCTCGTCCGCTACGCGATCGCGGAGGGGCTGGTCGGGATCTGAATGGCCTTCGGGTCGGACTTTTGGGTCGGACTTTCGGGTCGGATTGCCGTAACATGTACGAATGATCACTTCGAGCGACAACTTCCTCGCGCGCCTTCGGGACGGAGTGCTGGTCGTCACGCTGACCCGCCCCGACCTGATCGACGCCGACTGCATCCGGCGGATCGGTGACGAGATCAACACCAACGTGAAGCAGGCGGACAGTCCGCGGGTCGTCGTCGATTTCGACAACGTGCGCTTCCTCTCGTCCTCCGCGCTGGGCATGCTCGTCGCGCTGCGGACGGCGCTGCGGCACCGGAACGGCAACCTGTGCATCTGCAACGTCACGAAGGAGGTGCAGGGCGTCTTCCGGATCACGCGTCTTCGCGAGCTGATCCCGATCCACCTGAGTACCGAGGAAGCGGTCAGGAGCCTGGCGAAATAGGCGGGAGCGCTCGGCCCGTGCGCGGGCTGCGACGGCGGCAGTCGGGAGGCGAGGATGTCAGTTCACGGCACCAATCTGGTCGTTCAGCGCCACGGTGGTGTCCTCGTCGTCTCGTTCTCGCGTCCGGACGTGATCGACCTCGAGTACATCCGCGAAGTCGCCGACGAGCTGCACGTGATCGCCGAGTCCATCGACCCGCCGTTCGTCGTCATCGACTTCGAACGCGTCCGGTACCTGTCGTCGTCGGCGCTCGGCGTCCTCGTCTCCTTGAGCGAGAAGGTCCGCGAGCGCAACGGCGAGCTTGGTGTCACGAACGTCTCCGAGGAGATCTACGGCGTCTTCGAGCTGACGCACATGCCCCGGCTGCTCCGCATGTTCGACTCCACACCGGAGGCGATTCGCGAACTGAAGCCGACATGAGACGCCTCGCGATCCTCGCCCTCTGCGTCGCGGTCGCCCCGGGCTGCCAGGCGTCTCCGATCGACCGGTCCGCGATCGAGGACCGGGCGCTGCTGCGCATCAGCGGCGCGTTCGAGGACGTCGTCGCCGCGGCGCGCCGTCATCCGGCGCTCCAATGGCACAGCGGCTGGATCGGCAACCTGTGGGTCAACGCCGGGGGGGAAGAGCGCCTCGGCCTGTGCTACCAGTGGCAGGAGTGGGTCTACCAGGAGATCGTCGATGCCGTCGAGAGCGTGGAATGGGACGCGTGCGGCGTCGCGGTGAACATGGAGACGAACCACGAGCACCACGCCGTCGTCGTCTACGATCCGCACCGGACGCGCCGCGAGCGCATCCTCGAAACACCGGACACCGATCCGGCGTACGTGCTCGACGCCTGGCGGCGCGGCCGGCCGGACATCTACACGATGGCGGACTGGCTCACGCTGACGACGATCAGGGTGCCGCCGCAGCTCGAGGAACTGCCCTGGCACGAGGACCTGGGTCTGCCGTTCCGATCGCGGGACGCGACGTACTGAGGGCCCCTGTCGGAACGAGCCTGCATTCGCCCGGCCCGGTGACGGGCTCATCCCCGGCCGACGTCGGCGGGACGGCGGCGAACGCGAGCAACGCGATGGGGCCGAAGTGTCGAATGGGTGCGGCATCGACTATAACGGCGGGTCGGGACGATCCGATGCCCCTCTTGCGTTTACTCCTCTTCACCGCGCTCGCGCTCGCCGGCTGCGTCGCTCCGGCCTCCCGGGACGCGATCCTCCCGCTCCCGCCGCCCCGGGTGCTGTTCGACGGTCGCGACGCTTCGGCGTGGGCGCACGTCAACACCGGCCTGCCGTGCACCTGGCTCGTCGCGGACCGGACGCTCGTCGTCCGCCCGGGGACGGGCTCGATCCGCACCCGTGCGGTGTACGACGACTTCACGCTCTTCGTCGAGTTTCTCGTGCCGGAGATGCCAGCCGTCCTGACGGGACAGACGCGGGGCAACAGCGGCGTCTACCTGCACAACCGCTACGAGATCCAGATCCTCGACTCCTGGGGGCTGCCGCCCGACGCGCACGGCTGCGGCGCGATCTACGGTCGGCGCGCCCCCGACGTCAACGCGTCGCGGCCGCCGGAGGAATGGCAGACCTTCCTCATCCGGTTCACCGCGGCGCGGTTCGACGACGACGGGCGCAAGACGGAGAACGCGCGGCTCACCGTGCACCACAACGGCGTTCTCATCCACGACGACGTCGAGGTCGAGGGCAGGACGGGCATGGGCGAGCGCGAGGCGCCGGGCCCCGGCCCCATCGTGCTCCAGGATCACGGCAATCCCGTGGGCTTCCGGCGGGTCTGGATCGATCCGCGCTGACTACTCCAGCTCCGCCAGCTCGCTCACGCGGTACGGCTCCCGCCGGTCCTTCGTCGCGCGCCGCGCTGCGCCGATGACGCCCGGGTGGACCGGGTCGGCCGTGTTGCCCCATGCGCGACGCACGTAGGTCAGGACCGCGGCGAGCGACTCGTCCTGCGACAGCAGCGCCTTCGGCATCGGGGCGTCCCATCGGTCGCCGTCCACTTCGATCTCGCCGCGCAGCCCGTGCAGGAGAATGCGCGCGAGACGCTGCTCGGAGCCGAGCACGCCCACGGTCCCGACGAGCGGCGGCGCGATGCCGGGCATGCCGCGGCCGTTCTCCTGGTGACACGACGCGCAGTGCACGGCGTAGAGATGCCGCCCGGTCCGGAAGCTCGCCTGCTCGTCGTCCGTGAGCGCGCGCGGCCGGTACGTGACGGGAGCGAGACCCTTGCCGGGCCAGTCCACCGTGCGCTGGATCACGGCGGCCGCCTCGCTGATCGCCGCGTCCGGCGATGTCAGCACCTGTTCCCAGCCGACCGGGCCGCGGGCGAGGGCCGTGCCCGGCGGATGCGCGGACCGCAGTCGCCGCGCGGAGACGAAGCGATCGAGGATCGCGCGGGTCTGCCACGGACGCAGATCGACCCACGCCGCCGCCACGTCGAGCAACCGCGTCAGCGTGCCCGGCGACGGGTCTTCCGCGGCGCATCCCACGAGCAGGTCGAGCATGGCGCGGGCGGCCGGGTCGTCGCGTCGCCAGGCGGGAGCGTCGATCACGCTCTCGATCATCGCGAGCTCGCGACCCTCAAGCCCCGAGACGAGCGCCGTGCGCACGTCGGGCACGTCCGCCCACCGGATGACCATGCGCTCGAGCAGCGGGGCGGCGAGCAGCGGATCCATCTCGCCGAGCGTGAACGCGACCTGCACCTGCACGACGTGCGCCGGGTCCGTCATGCGTTTCTCGATCCAGCGCGCCGTGCGCGGATCGTCGCCCCACCGCTCCGCGATGCGCACCGCCGCCGCCCGCACGGCGGGGTGTTCGTCCCCGGCGACGGACTCGAGGTCCGCGAACGTCACGACGTCGAGGCCGTCGAGGGTCCAGAGCGCGTGCAGACGCGTCGGCGCTTCGGGGGCTCCTGTGAGCAGGCGGCGCAGCCGCGGGGCGACGTCGCCGGCCTTTCGCTCGACGAGAAGACGCTGCGCCGTGTCGCGCCACCAGCCGTTGGGGTGCTGGAGGGCGCTCACGAGCCCGTCGTTCGACAGCGCCGCCGGATTCGACCGCGCCCGGACGGGCCGGTGATCGGGCACGATCCGGTAGATGCGGCCGAGGCCGACCGGCCTGTCGAGACCGCGCTCGAGGATCTGGTTGCGCAGGAACGTCGTCACGAACAGCCGGTGCTGGATGATGCCGCGGTACATGTCGACGACGTACAGCGCGCCGTCGGGTCCGGTCGTCGCGTTGACGGGGCGGAACCGCTCGTCGGTGGACGTCAGGAACTCCGACTGCTCGTACGCCGGCGTCCCCCGGATGTGCCCGTCCTTCTCGGAAAGGACGAACCGCTTGACGAGGTGCCCCGCCGGCTCGCAGACGAAGGCGTTGCCCCTGAACTCCGCCGCGAACGCCTCGCCGCGGTAGATCGCCGGCCCGCACGCGGACGTGAACTTCGTGAGCCTGCCGCCCTCGAGCATGCCCGGCTCATACCCGCGATTGATGCCCGGCGTCACCCGCGACGGATACACCGCGAAGTCCTCGACGACGCGTTCGTTGACGCCCGACACGCGGCGCAGGTGCGGATTCCGCGCCGCGTAGTGCATCGGGAAGAAATCCGCGCGGAGCGGATCGCTGTTCGTGTTGGAGAAGATGCGCCCCAGGTCGTCGTGGGTGATCCCCCACTGCCCGTGACCCGGCGTCGCCTGCGTCTCGAGCGTCGTTCCGTCGAAGCGGAATCGCAACGGGTGCTGCGAGCAGTAGATCCAGTTGTCGAGGCCGGTCAGCAGGCCGTTGCCCGCATGCTCGGGGCTCTCGAGCCCGCCGAAGCCGCTGTACAGGACCGTCCGCTCGTCGGCCCGCCCGTCGCCGTCGGTGTCGCGGTGGAACACGAGGTCGGGCGGCTCGATGACCAGCGCGCCGTCGCGAACGGGAGCCACCCCGCGGGGCAGGACCAGGCCGTCGAGGAAGACCGTGCTCTCGTCGCTGCGCCCGTCGCCGTCGGTGTCCGTGAGCACGACGACGCGCCCGACCGGCGCGAGCTCGTTCGTGCCGTCAACGTCGGGCATGTAGCCGCGCATCTCGACCGCCCAGATCCGGCCCTCGGCGTCGAACGCGATCGTCACCGGATCCTCGACGAGCGGCTCGCTCGCAACCAGCTCGACGCGGAAGCCGTCTTTGATCGCGAATGACTCCAGCGCCTCGTCCGGCGCGAGCACGGGGGCGTCCGGCACATCGAGCCATTCCGGGAGGTCCGGTTGCGTCTCGCCGGGACGGTCGCCCTCCTGCGCCGACGCACCCGCGGCGACCGCGAGCGCGCCGAGGAGGCCTGCGATCGTCGGGGCGAACCCTCTTGGTGCGTTGTCGCGGATCGTTGTCGCCGTCGTGATCGTCATCGTA
>CAZXBB010000462.1:0-12679 GCA_964638815.1 uncultured Isosphaeraceae bacterium | reverse complement strand
TCCGCATCGCCTCGCCCGGACGCGGCATCGTTCGCCGGGGGCGTGCCGGAGGCCGCCTCCGCCTCGCGCGTCGCGATCGCCTCCGCCGCGCGGTTCGCCGCGCGGCCGGCGTAGTCGAGCAGATCTCGCGACTGCCGGAGGAGACCCTCGATCTGCTCGTCGTCCAGCCGGTTCCACTCGGCCTGCTCGACGAGCTCGTCGATCGCCTCGCGCTGGGTCGCGATGCGGTCGCCGACCTGGCCCTGAGCCTGCTCGAGACCGGGCTGCACGCCGTGATCGATCACGTCGTCCTGGATTTCCGCCTGGAGCGACTCGAGCCGGATCGCGCTCTGGCGGATCGCCGAGAGCTGGCGACGCATCTGGGCGGCGAAGTCGAGCTCGCTGATGATGCGCAGCCGACGCACCGGGGACACGACGGTCTCGTGCCGCCGGGCGTCGAGCTCGAAGACGTCGTCCGCGACGGCCGTGATCATGACCGCGTCCCCTTCCGCCAGCCCGAAGCTCGAGAGCTCGAGCTCGGAGCGGATCGACGCCTCCGCGACGCGCTCCTCGGCGAGATCGCGCTCCGGCGCGAACGAAAGCTCCTCATCGACGCCCGGCGCAACGCGCCGGTTCGCGCTCGCGCGGAGCCCGAGACGCGCCACCCCGACGTCGTCCTTGGCTTCGCCGCTCACCGAGACCACCGCGCTCGCGAGCACGGCGAGGTCGCTCTGCGGCTCCGTAATCGTCACGCTCGGCGCGTGATCCTCCGCGGCGGTGATGCGGTAGCTGATCGGCTCGTTGCTCGTGAGCCCGTACTCGTCACGCAGCGTGACCGCGAGCGTGCGCGTGGCGTCGATGCGCCAGGCGAGCCGCCAGCGGTGCGGCGCGTCGGCGCCGGCGGGCGGCAGCGCGGTGAAGTCGGGCACGTCGTCCCCGGCAGGCACGCCGAAGGTCTCGCGCGCCCACGCGTCGCGGGCCGCGGCGTCGTCCGGGACGGGCAGCGGCTTGTTGAGGTCGAAGACGATCTCCGCCGCCGAGCCCACGAGGCTGGCCGTCTCGGTCACGGCCCGGTCGTCGAGGCCGGGGCCGAGCTCGGCGGTCAGCCCGGGAGCGCGGCCCGCCGCGTAGTCCGGGGGCGTGACGTGCAACATCGCGCGGGTGAACGCCGGCGGCGGCACGAGCTCGATGCGCTCCACGCGCGAGCGGGCGTCCTCGGTGGCGAAGTAGAGCTCGATCGCCTCCGCGTTGGTATCGACGAGACGCTCGTGAACGCCGTCGCCCTGGTGCGACAGCACGGCGTGCTCCCATTCGCCCACGGCGCCGCCGTCGATCATCCGGTAGTGGACGTCGACACGGTCGTCGCCGGCGCCCTCGGTGAGATTGCGCGCCCGCAACGCGAGCACCTGGCCGCGCGGATGCACCGCGCCCGGCCGGACCACCTCGCCCATCAGCGACGCCACCGCGGTCCGGGCGGGCCACTGCGTCGCGCCGTAGGGAAACAGCAGCCGCGCGAGACCGGTGCGCGCGGTCGCGGGCGACGCGAGCACGAGCACGGCGGCGACGCCGGCGACGGCCGCGGCGATGCCGAGGTCGCGGAGGGTGCGGCCCGGGGCGATGATCGTCCGGACCGACTCCCCGCTCAGCCGGCTCTGCGCGTCGCGCACGCTGCGGGCCGCCATCGGGTTGACCTGGTCGATCCCCGCCTGCGCGAACTCGACGCTCGACGCGAGGCGTCCGGTCATCGCGGGCATCGCGCGCTCGACACGGAGCGCAAGCTGCGTGAGGCTCGGACGGAAGCCCAAGGCGGTGACGAGATACCGCGCGACCCCGACGCCGAGGAGCCCGAGACCCAGCACGAGCAGCGCGAGCCGAAACGCGCTCGGCAGACGCAGCGCGTAGTCGACGAGGACGAGGACGACGACCGCGCCGATCGACCAGGCCGCGAGCACGGCCGCGCGCTGGAGGATCAGCATCTGTCGCGTCCGGCGTCGGAGCTGATCGAGTTCGTCGAGAACCTGCTTCATGACGGCGTTCGTCCGCCCCCGGTGGGGGCCGCGGGCGATCCTCCTGTTATCGGTCGATCCGAGGCCAGCGAACAAACGATTCGCCCGGGCCTCGGGATCGGGCGCAACGGCCTCATACTGACTCTAACGTGCGATACCCGCCGGATCTCTGGTGGACGCGGGGAACGGGATCAGTTTCCCGTTCCTTCCAGGTCACACGAGCCGCAGCACCTTCCGCCCCACCCACTCCAGCGTCAGCGCGAGCACGACGAGGATGAACGCGAGGGGGGTGTCCCAGATGCGCTCGCGGAGCGGGTTGAGCGTCCGCACGGCCCGGTTCGGCAGGAGTTCGGGCAGCCGCCCGATCTCGTCCGGGGGCAGGACGCGCCCGCCGGTCGCCTCGGCGAGGGCCGCGAGCGTCGCGTGGTCGCTCTCCGGCCGCCGAAGCTCGTCGTCCGGCGTGAACACCTCGACGGGCGTCGCCAGGGCGAGCCCGCTCAGCATGGCGTCGTCGAGCCGCACGCGGAGCTGACCCGTCGCCTCGGAGAGGTAGGTCGCGCCGAAGCGATCCGGTGTGTCGGGCAGGCGACGCAGCTCGAGATCCGCGACCTTCGTCCCGTCCGCCGTCTCGAGGACGGCGCGCACCGTCTGCCGGCGCGGATCGACGAGCTGCGCGTCGAGGAGACGCAGGTCGATGCGCATCGGCTGACCCACCTCGAGGCGACGCGGCTGCACCTCGAGCACCGCGCGCTCACCGGACGTCGCCAGGCTCGCGCGGCCGAGCATGCGGATCATCTGGATCCAGAACTGGTCGGGCAGCAGCTCGCCGCGTCCGTACCGCCAGCGCCAGATCTCGTCGGTCGCGGCATAGATCGACTGGCCCGCGCCGTAGCGGATGTGGGCGACGAGGGGCAGCCGCGCGCCGTCGATCTCGTCAACGGTCTCCGCGAGCACCTCGGCGGTGGGCTTGAGCCGGCCGCGCTCGATGCGCTGCGCGGCCCAGAGCTGCGACCAGCCGTAGGAGGGATCCGTCAGCTCGCGCGGCCAGCCGACCCCGGACTGCGTCACGAGACGCAGCACGCCGAGACGCTCCGCGAGCTCGGTCGGTCGCATGTTGACCGGCCGGCCGATCGTGGCGAGCTCGAGCCCGCCGCGCATCGGGAGGAGGTCGGCGAGCACGGTGCCTGCGTACGACGCGGGCGTGTAGCGCTCGCCGCCGATCCAGAGAAGGCCCGCGCCCCGCTCGGCGACGTGGCTGCGGATCATGTCGAGCTGGTCGGGCGAGAAGAACGTCGCCGGGGCGTCGCCGAGCACGACGACGTCGTACCGCGCAAGCTCCTCGGGCGAGCGGGGCAGCCGCGTGATCGGCTCGTTGCCCTCCTGCGCGAAGTCGCGATCCGCGGAGAGCAGCATCACGGAGCACTCGATCGATTCCTCGCGGATGAGAAGGTTCTTGAGGTAGCGGTACTCCCATCGCGGGTAGCCGTCGACGTAGAGAACGCGCAACGGCCGGTCCACGAGCTCGATGAGAATCGGGCGGCGGTTGTTCTCCGGCACGAGGTCGGGTGCGGCCATTTCGATGACGACGCTCCACGTCGCCTCGCCCGCCAGCTCGGGCTCCGCGGTCAGCGTGAGCCGGTCGCGGTCGTCGCCGGGCGCCAGCTCCTCGCGATCGAGCGTCTCGCCCGTCAGGTCGTCAACGAGACGCACGACGCCGCCGAGTTCGCGCACGGCGGAGCCGAAGCGGTCGATCTCGACGATCACCGGCACCTTGTCGCGCACGAAGGCGCGCCGCGGCGCGTCGATGCGACGCAACGCGAGATCGCCGAGCGGCTCGGGCGAGCCAAGCGGCACCGCGAAGACGGGGATCGCCTCGGCCTGGAGGTGACGGAGGAGCGCGCGGCCGGGCGGGTCGCTCGTGCGGCCGTCGCTGAGCACGACGATGCCGCTCACCGGCCGTGCCGCCGCGCGCTGGAGCGCCTGCTCGACCGCGGGGCCGAGGCTCGTGCGCGTGCCGGCCGCGTCGCCGAGGTTGGGGCGCGACGCGCGGAGCGCGCCCGACCCGGGGAGCGCGCCCGACACGGGCGCGGGGTCGTCGTCGCCGGCGAGGCTGAACGCGCCGGCGTGGAAACCGAGCCATTTCACCTGGCGCTCGGCCGCGAGACCGGACCAGACGTCCTCGTGCCGCGCCAGGAGGCGGCGGAGCTGCTCGTCGCGGCTGATGCGCCCGCCCGTGGCGCTTCCGGGTCCGCCGGCCGCGTCGGCGATGCTCATGGACGCGCTGCGATCGGTGAGGATGAGCACCCAGTCCTGCTCCACGGTCTCACGCGGCAGCTCCAGCATCGGTCCGGCGACGATGACGAGCGCGAGGAGAATGACCGCGGCCCGAACGACGGCGAGCCCGCCGCGCACGAGACGCCGGCCGCTGAGACGGCGGTAGCTCCAGACGGCGAGCAGGATCGCGCCGAGCAGAAGGAGCGTCCACAGCCACGCCGGCCAGTCGTGCTCCCAGGCAAGCCGCAGCCCACCCGCGTCCGCCGGGATCACGTTGAGATCGAGCAGCCAGCGCGCGGCGGGGCTGTTCATGACGACGCCCTCCCGGTCCCGGCGAGGCCGCCGCCGCCCGTGCGCGCGACCGGCGCCGCGAGCGATCCCATCGTCGGATCGAGTCCGCGCGGACCGGCGCCGCCCTTCGCCACGGCGGCGTGGCTGAACCACCGCGCGAGCAGCGTCTCGGCGAGGATGAGGCCGAGCACGACAAGCAGCAGAATGCCGGCGAGCGGTGACCCGCCCTCGGCGCCGCGGAGATCCGCGCCGACGTCCTGCGGGTCGTAGAAGCCCCAGGGTCCGGAACGCTCGAGCCAGGCGCCGACGGCGGCCGCGGGCTGGACCCCGGTGCGGGCCGCGGCCGCGTTGACGTTCACCGCGACGGCGCCGACGTCCTGCCCCGCGACGTCAACGACGCGGTAGAGCCCGCTCTCATCGAGCGCACGTTCGGGCCGGTGATCGCGATCGATGGCGATGCGCTCGCCCCGGGGCGTCACGACCGCCCGCGCCGCCGGCCCCGCGAGGAGCACCGGGCGTTCGCCGACGGATTGCCCGCCGCCCGCGCGGATCAGGCTGAGCCCCTGCCGGATGACCTCCTGGATGAGCGGCACCATCAGCGGCTTGCCCGGGAGCGTCGTCCAGTCGAGCTGCGGCGCGGCGGCGAGGTAGACCACGAGCCCGCGGGCGTCAGTCGGCGCGCCGGCCACCTCGTCACTCGCGGCGCCCTCGGCGGGAGCCGGTCCCGGCGCGCCCGCGATCATCATCGGGCGACCGTCCGCGAAGATCAGCGCGGCGTCCACGCGGGACAGCGTCGTATCGACCATGAGCGCGCGTCGCGTGACGACCGGGCGGCAGAGCTCGCCGAGGTCGCTCGAGATCATGTGCAGCAGCGCGGACGGCGGCTGCTCGTCGGCAAGCGCGAGCCCGGCGGGGAAGTCGCTCGCCTCGCGATCGAGGTGCCATCGCAGGCCGAGGTCGTCGCGCAGCCGGTCGGTCCAGCGGTGCACGTTGAGGTCCGCGGGCGGCGTCACGAGCAGGAGCCCGCCCCCGTCAACGAACTCGCGCAGCGCGCTCCAGCCGACGTCCGCGACGAGGTCGGGCCGCGGGAGCACGGCGACGTCCGCGGTGCGCAGGTCTGCTCGCTCGAGCGCGGCCGGCTCGACCTCCACGATGTCCACCGCGCCGCCCTGCCGACGCGGCTCGAGCGCTCGGCGCATCCACTGCCCCGCCGTGAGCCGGTCGAGCGTGGGCTCGAATCCGAAGCTCCGGCGATCGATCAGGAGGACGCGAATCTGCTTGCGCAGGGCGAGCACGGTCGCGCGAACGTTGTCGCCCGCGAGCGCGTCGTCGTCGATCGTCGCCCGAAGCCCCGTGTCGCGCTCGCGCTGCGCGGTGACGTCGAGCACGAAGTCCGCGCGGGCCTCCGTCTGGCCGGGCGCCCACTCCACCACCCTCGGCTCGATCGGGGCGAGCCCCTCGCCGGCGAGACGCACGCTGGTCACGTGACGCTCGAGGCCGCCGCCCTGGCGCGCGAGGCGGACCGTGACCTGCCCCGAGCCGTCGATCGCATCGGCGAGCACCACACTGCGGGCCGGCTCGAGCGCCGTGATCTGCACGTTGCCGATCGGCGTCGTCGCGGGCGGCGCGGAGCGGAGGAGGATGCGCGCCGTCTCCGCGTCCACCGCCGCCGGGAGCGTCGGAGGCGGCGCCTCGTCGAGCGCCGCCGAACCGGCGCGGTACTCACTGAGCAGGTAGACGAGGACCTTGTCGTGATCCGCCTCCAGCTTCGCGAGGACGCCGCTGAGTCGCTCGATGGCGCCGGGGATGTCGCTCGGCGCGCCCGACGGCTCGAGACCGCGCAGAAGCTCCCGGACCGCGGCGCGATCGGTGGAGGGCGGATCGAGAATCGCGCGGGCCGGACGCGCCGCCGTGATGACGCCGACACGGTCGCCCGCGTCGAGCTGCTCGAGGATCCCAATCGCGCCGGCGACGTGGCCGTCGAGCGCCGTCGCGTCGGGCGACGTCTCGACCCCGGACGCGATGCCGTTATCGACGACGAGGTACACCGTCCGCGCGCCGCCGCCGTCGAGCAGCCCCGTTCCCTCGAGGAGCGGCCGGGCGAGGGCGAACCCGAGCAGCGCGATTATCAGGCAGCGGATCGCGAGCAGGAGAAGCTGCTCGACCTGGAGACGCCGCCGGTGCTTGCGGAACGCCTCCATGAGGAACCGCATCGCCGCCCACGGCACGGGCGTGCGCCGCTGCCGCCACAGGAGGAAGATGAGAATCGGGATGAGGACGCCGACGAGCCCCGCGACGGCGAGGCCGGCGGTGACGAAGGTCATCCGACTTTGCTCCTCTTCAGAAGCGCCGACCGCCGCGCCAGCAGGTACGCCAGGGGCGGGCCGACCGACTCGTGCGTGTCCACGCGCTGGTAGTCGAAGCCGAAGCCGAGGGTCGCGCGCGAGACGAAATTCAGATGGGCGCCCAGCGCCTCGAGGTAGGCGGCGCGGAGCGCGCGCGGATCCACGCGGAGGCGCCCCTCCTCTTCGAGGCCCATGAACGGCGCCGGCTGGGTGAAGTCGAAACGCATCTCCTGGCGATCGAGCGTGTTGATCACGATGACGTCGTGGCGGCGGTGCCGGAAACGCGCGAGCGACTGGCGGATCGCCTCCCTGTCGTCGAAGAGGTCCGAAATGATGATGAACAGCGCGCGGTTCGAGATCTTGCTGAGGATCTGGTCCGTCACCTTCGCCAGGTTCGTGCTCGCCTCGACGGGTTCGGTGCTCAGCGCAGCGACGATGCGTCGCCACTGGCCGCGGGCGCTCGATCGCTTGATGAGCGACCGAACGTCATCCGCGAAGACGGCGACGCCGACGCGGTCCTGCTGCTGGAGACAGAGGTACGCGACCGCCGTCGCGAGCGCCGTCGCGTGGTCGAACTTGGTCCACTGCTTCACGCTCGCGCTCGCGGTGGTGCCGCCCCAGTTGTTCTTCACGGCGAGCGTGCCGTAACCCATCGAGGCGGAGGCGTCGATGAGGAGGACGACGTCGAGGTTCGTCTCCTGCTGGTACTGCTTGATGTAGAGCTTGTCGGAGCGGCCATACACCTTCCAGTCGAGGTGCTTCGGATCGTCGCCCGCCACGTACTGGCGGTGCTGGGCGAACTCGACGGCCATGCCCTGGTACGGCGAGCGGTGCATTCCGCTCATCACGCCCTCGACGATCATCTTCGCGCGCAGCTCGAACGGTGCGAGCTGCACGAGCGTCTCGGGCGCCAGGTAGTTCTCGGCCTTGACGGTCTGGAGGTCGGGCATGTGGTCCGTTCGACGCCGCGATGCGCTAGCGCATCACCGCGTCCATCTGCTTGACCGAGGACGGGTCGGCGCTGTCAACGGGGATCGAGTCGAGGAGAGCGCGGATGATGTCGTCGGTCGTGACGCCGTCGGCCTCGGCGTTGAAGTTCGTGATGATGCGGTGACGCAGAACCGGCAGCGCGACGGCCCGGACGTGCTCGGGCATCACATGCGACGAGCCGCCGAGGATCGCCTTCGCCTTGGCCGCGAGGATGAGGTACTGGCTCGCCCGCGGCCCGGCCCCCCACGCGACGTAGTTGCGGACGACCTCGGGCTTCTCCGACTCCTCGCGGATTCGCGTCGCGCGCGTGAGACGCAGCGCGTACCGCACGACGTGGTCGGCCACGGGCACCTGCCGCACGAGCTTCTGCGCGCGGAGCACGTCCTCGCCCGACAGCTCGGCGGTGAGGTTGGTGTCCTGGAGCGCCGTGGTCTGCTGGACGATGCGGAGCTCCTCCTCCTCCGACGGGTAGTCGATCAGGATGTTGAACATGAAGCGGTCGAGCTGTGCCTCGGGCAGCGGATACGTGCCCTCCTGCTCGATCGGGTTCTGCGTCGCGAGGACGAAGAACGGCGACGGCAGCGGGTGCCGCATGCCGCCCGCCGTGACCTGCCGCTCCTGCATCGCCTCGAGCAGCGCGGCCTGCGTCTTCGGCGGGGTCCGGTTGATCTCGTCGGCGAGGATGACGTTCGAGAAGATCGGACCCTTCACGAACCGCAGCTCGCGGGCGCCGGTGGACTTGTCCTCCTCGATCACCTCGGTGCCGGTCATGTCCGAGGGCATGAGGTCCGGCGTGAACTGGATCCGCGAGAAGCCAAGGCTCAGCGTCTTCGCGATCGTGGAGATCAGCAGGGTCTTCGCGAGACCCGGCACGCCGACGACCAGGGCGTGCCCTCCGCAGAAGAGCGTGGTCAGCAGCTCCTCGAGGACCTTGTCCTGGCCGACGATGACGGTGTGGACCTGCGAGGCGATCCGGTTGTACGCGGAGGTGACCTCGCGGGCGGCTTCCTCGGGGTTCACCGGGATGGGCTCGGCCTTGCTCTCGAGGGGATCGGACATCAGGCGGCTACTCCAGGGGGCCCGGGTGGGCGGGGGGGCCGAGGGACGGGGTCTGCGGGAAACGCTCCGCCGGAGCCGGCCGGGTCGAAGCCGGCCGGGTCGGAGCCGGGCGGGGTTGGAGCCGGGCGGGGTTGGAGCCGGGCGGGGTTGGAGCCGGGCGAGTCCGAGCCAGCCTGGGTCGGAGCCAGCTGGGGCGGACCAGGCGGGTCGGGAACAGCCGAGCGGGAACGGCAGGTCGGGAACGGCGAAGCGGGTCGTAGCCGGGGCAGTATAGCCCCGCCCTTTCTTCGGTCGGGGGAGGCATCTCCTTGGAGAGTGAGCTCCCGTGTGGTGACAGGTTGCCCACAAGCGGCGCGGCATCGTGGTCGGCTGTGGATTGTCGGTCGGGACCCGGCAGTCGGACGGCGTCCGTTGCGCCATAAAGAAGGAGAGAAGAGAAGCTTAATCATCGTCTTCGTTAATACACCCTGTCGTTCTGTGGACAAGAGCCGCATCCGTGGCGCAACCTCTTGTCGGCGATGGGGCAACCGCCACCGCCGCCGCGGGCACAACCTGGCGCTTGTGCGGCGCGTGGCAACCGGTGGCGGCCTGTTTCGGGGATCGGGTCGCGACGTGCGTCGCGGAGCGGACGCCGTGCGGCGTCGAGGGGGTGCTCCGCCTGTACACACCGCCCAGCATCGCCCAGGTTGCTCACAGCGCCCGCGAAAGGCGTGTTTGTGCAGCGCTTGTGCGGAGGTTGCCGGCGGCTGACGGGGGCGCGGGCGTCCCCTGTCTCCGGCTGTCATTTGGCGATTGATCGATTTCCCCCGATCGAGGCTCGGGTTCGCGAGTATCGAACGGGCCGCGCTCGGTCAGCGCGCGATGCGGCAGCGGCGCGACGAGCTGGAAGGCCGGGGCCTGATCGAAGGAATCGTCAGCCGGGATTGAGATGTCCGCCGCTGAAGCGCCCCGGGGGCGGCGGCGATCGGGGCGGCGCCGGGCGCCCGCTAGTTCGTCTTCGTCCCGTCAACGCCGCCGAACCGCGCGAGGAGCTGCTGCTCCAGACGCGAGACGTCGTGGTCGATGCCGCTGTCGCCCTCGCGTTTCGAGTTGATCGCCTTGATGGCGTGCATCACGGTCGTGTGGTCGCGGCCGCCGAAGTAGCCGCCGATCTCCTCGAGGCTGTAGCGGGTGTGCTTGCGGGCGAGCCACATGCCGACCTGCCGCGGCAGCGCGATCGACTTCTGGCGGCGCTTGGAGAGGAGGTCCGTGAGCTTCACGTCGTAGAAGTGCGTGATCGCCTCGATGATCTGCTGGATGGACGGGTGCTGCGACCCGCCCGTCGTGACCTGCTCGCCGATCGCGTGCTTCGCGAGGTCCATATCGATCGGCGTGCCGTTGATCATCGCGGTGCTCTGCACGCTGATGAGCGCGCCCTCGAGCTCGCGGATGTTCGAGTCGATCTTGGCCGCGATGTAGGCGGCGACGTCGTCGGAGAGCTCGAGGCCGCGCATGAGGGCCTTCGACTTCACGATCTCGACCCGCGTCTCGAAGCTCGGCTTGTCGATGCGGGCGACGAGGCCGCAGTTGAAGCGGCTGGTGAGACGCTCCTCGAGGTCGGGGATCTCGTTCGGCGGCGCGTCGGAGCTGAGGACGATCTGCCGTCCGGCCTGATAGAGGCAGTTGAACGTGTGGAAGAACTCTTCCTGCGTCCGATCACGCTTCGACAGGTCGTGGATGTCGTCGATCACGAGAATGTCGACTTCGCGGAACCGGTGCCGGAACTCGGCCATGTTGCCGGCCTGCACCGCGTCGAGGAACTGGGTCATGAACCCTTCGCACGACGTGTAATAGATCTGGAGCGTCGGGTAGCTGCGCATCGCCGTCTGGCAGATCGCCTGGAGGAGATGTGTCTTGCCGAGGCCGACGCCCGCGTGGATGAAGAACGGGTTGTACGCGCGGCCGGGCTTCGCCGCCACCGCGATCGCAGCCGCGTGGGCGAGCCGGTTGCCCGGTCCGATGATGAAGTTCCCGAACGAGTAATCCGGGCTGAGGAGCATGTCCTCGTCGTATGCGAGCTTGTGCTCGGGCATCACGGCGGTGCCGCCGCGCGAACTGCCGGCGTGGATGCGTCCCGCGACGCCGTCCGACGCCATCGAGAGCGGCGCCTCGTCCGTGAGCTCACCCTCGCCCACGAAGCGCACGGCGAGCAGACGCCCCGTCACCGCCTGCGCGGCGTCCTTGAACTGTTCGACGCAGCATCGCTTCAGGTACTTGAGCTGCACGGACTCGCGCACGAGCAGCTTGAGCGTGCCTCCGGAAATCTCGAGAGGTTCGATGTCGTCGAACCAGTGCCGGCAGAGGCTGGGGTAATTCTTCCTCAGATGCGCATGGATCGCATCCTTGAGGTGTGGATCCGGTCGGCCCATCAATCTCGCCTTGATGCTCGAGAAACGAGTGTCTCAACGCAGGGCGCCTCTGCCGATCTGCATCCGGATGTCCCACCAACCGGATCGCGAAGTGAACCGACGCGACTGCACCCGACAGAGGCGACCCACAATCTAGAGCGGCGTCGCCGCAACGTCAACCATCGACTTCACGCAGGGAGAGACATTTCAGCACACTGCGCGCACGCCTGCCTCCGCGAGCTGCCGGTCGTAGCGCTCCCGGTTCGCGCGATGATCCATCAGCAGGTGCACGCGCTCGCGGTTCTTCTCACCGATGGCGTTCGCGAGCTGCTCGCGCGCGACCGAGATGTTCGTGCGCCGCGAGAGATGCGTCAGGATCACCGCTTCGGCTTCCCAGACTCCCAGCAGCGCGACGAGGTCATCGATGTGCAGGTGCTTCCCGACCGAGGCACGCGAGCGGTGCCCGGCTTCGAAGAACGTGCACTCGGAGATCACGATCTTCGCTTTGACGAATTCGTCCCGGTAGAGGAAGGGCCCTTGCTGGGTGTCGCCAGTATACGCGACGAGCGGGATCTCGAGCGTGCGCGTGATCTCGACGCCCTGGGCGCGCAGCTCCCGCAGCTTCTCCTGCGGGAAGTCGATGAACTCGTCCCGCAGCTTACTGCGCCGCTCGACGAGCGCGAAGCCCAGAGCCGGCACCGTGTGGCTGACCTCGAGCGCGCGCAGGAAGATGTTGTTCTTGACCTCGACCTCCTCTCCAGGCTCGAGGCCGACGATCCGGTGCTGCGTGCGCTGCTGCTCGAGCTCGATCCAGCTCTCGATCATGCGGGAGAGGGGCCGCTCGAGCTTCCTGTGGCACACGCACGTGCCGACGCCCATCCGCTGGAACATGCGCTGGCTGAAGTAGTAGGGAAGTCCACCTACGTGGTCCATGTGACCGTGGCTGAGGGCGATGTAGGGGGAGGCGAGGGCGATCCGGGGGCACATGCCGATGTCGAAGGCGACATCGAGCTCCGGTACCTGAACGACCGACTGCTCGCCCGCGACGCTGATGCCCTGCACCCGGAACGGCGGAACGTAGAGGAAACCCACCTGCCCCGACCGGGGCGGCATCTTGGGGACCATCTCGAAACCTCCTTCGGCCGCGCTTTCGCTCGGCCGGGCGTGGAAGACGCCATGCTACCAAGGTTCGGGCTCCGGCGCGTGCGCATATTGACCGGCCGGAGCACGGTGGGCTATCCTGACGCCCTGCACCACGCCCCGTTCGTCTAGTGGCCTAGGACGCCGGGTTCTCATCCCGGTAACAGGGGTTCGAGTCCCCTACGGGGTATTTACGTCCGAGATCGAG
>CAZXBB010000461.1:0-5656 GCA_964638815.1 uncultured Isosphaeraceae bacterium | reverse complement strand
GCGGACGGTGCCGCGAGCACTGCGACCACGCGATCCTCGTGGACGCGGACGACTCGGCACACGTGCAGGAGGCGCACCTGGTCGTGATTCATCTCGTCTGCGAGATGCTGGAATAGCGCCGACGCGAGTCCACTGAGCGGGGTGCCGCGTCGATGTGGAAGACACGGCCCTCGTCTGGTTCAGCGCAAGTGCCTGGCGTTTCCCGTTTCCCGTTTCCCGTTTCCCGTTGTTCAATTGACCGTTCCCGAGGTTCCCGATTCCCCGTTCCCGGTTCCCCATTCCGCCGGATCCACCCCGTCTCCAGCCTCTTCGATGCCGTCCGGATCGAGGGCCGCGCGAAAGAGCTCCCATTTATCGGTTCCTCGCATCCCGACCTGCTCCCGGTCGCCCCCCGGGGACGCGGGAATCCCCCTCGCCGGACGCGTGCAATCCGCAGCGCCGCTGCGGCGTTGTGCGTCGCGCAGGCCCCCTGCCGGGGACCGCGTGTCAACGTATGATCCTTCCACCCCCGGGCGTGTCGCGGTCACGGCGCGTCCCGGGATTCCCTTTTTTCGGCGATCCCGGATCCTCCCATGAACGACGTACCGCCGCGCCGCCCCGGGACGATGCTCGGCATGATCCTCTGCCGCATCGTGGTCCCGGCGTGGATCATGACCGGCGCGGTATTCAAGCTCGTGGAGGGCAAGCCGAGCCTGCTCCCGCGCGGCATCATCCAGGACGGCGCCCGGCTCGGTGTGAATCTCGACTACCTGCTGGCGACGCTGATCAGCCTCGAGTTCTTCGCGGCTCTCGTCATCTTCTTCGTCGGCCGCCTGGCCCGCGTGACCGCGTTGTTCATGATGAGCATCTTCGTGCTCGTCCTCATCCGCGAGATCGCGGCGGGACGGACGAGCTGCGGCTGCCTCGGCGCCGCGTCGCCGTCGCCGTGGGTCATGCTCGCCGTCGACGGCGTCATCCTCCTCGGCCTCATCTTCCTCAAGCCGCGCCCGCTCGCCGTGCTCGATCGGGCGCGCTGGCCTTACGTCGCCGTCGCGATCCTGTCGCTCGCCGCGGCCGCGACGAGCTTCGCGATGCTGATCCCGCGCGGCGGCTGACCCGCCTCGAGCTCCCCGAACCTCCGAACACAGGAATCCCGTCGATGTTCGCAACCCGTCTCCGTACCGCCCTCCTGATCGCGTGCACGCTCGCGACGACGGCCCTTTGCGGCTGCGGCAACGCCACCCCGCCTCCGCCACCGACCGCGGGCGGCGCCGCCGCCGATCCGACCGCCACGCCGCCGGCGACCGGGGGCGCGCCGAGCGGCGTCGTGCAGCTCCCCAGCTACTGGTACGAGAACGACATCGCCGGCGCGTGGACCGGTAAGCGGTGGGACGCGATCGATCTCTTCACGTACATCGAGGATCGGCCCGAGGGTCTCGACACCGGCACGCACTACGTGGTCTTCTTCGGCCGCACCTGCGACCACTGCGAGGAGATGTTCAACAACGACCTGGCGACGAACCCCGCTCTCGCCGCCCAGGTGACCGCGATCGAGGTACCCGTGGACAAGGACCGGCTGCGCAGCGACGACGCATGGCCGCTCCCCGAGACGGAGTGCACGTTCGGTCAGCTCCGCCTCGGCCCCAACTGGATCATGACGACACCGGTCACCGTGCGACTCCAGGACGGCGTCGTCCAGTGCGCGCAGGAGGACGGGCACGCGGAATGCATGGGGCTATGAGCGCGCGCGCGTGAATGCACGCGTCCGTGAGTGCACCCGTCCGTGAAAGCCGGCCGACCGCCCACCGCGACCGCCGACCCCGTCAGCACCACCACGCCGCGCCCGCCGTCTCCTCGATGATGACTTCGGAGAGATACGAGACCGCCCGCTCGAATCCCTCCTGCACGCTCATCAGCGGGTCCTCGTGCTCGATGGAGAGGACGCCGTCGTAGCCGTAGCGCTTGAGCATCGATACGAACGGCTTCCAGAACTCGTCGCCGTGGCCGTATCCGCACGTTCGGAACGTCCAGGACCGGTGCTTGAGGTCGCCGTACGGCCGGGCGTCGAGGTAGCCGTTGACCGGTCCCTCGGAGCCGTCGAGCTCGGTGTCCTTCGCGTGCACGTAGAAGAGCAGCCCGGCCTCGCCGAGCACGCGCGCGGCCTGCACCGGATCGATCCCCTGCCAGAAGAAGTGCGACGGGTCGAGGTTCGCGCCGAGCTGCTTCTTCCCCTTCAGGCCCGCGTGGCGGTGCGCGCGGTCGGCGAGACGGATCAACGTGTCGGGGTTGTAGACGCTGAAGCCCGGATGCGCTTCCCAGGCGACACGCACGCCGTGTTGGCGCGCGAGCTTCGCCTGATCGGCCCAGTACGGCACGAGCACTTCGTCCCACTGGTAGGCCTGGATCGCCTGGTAGTCCGGCGGCCACGCGCACGTGACCCAGTTCGGCGTCCTGTCCCCCTTGGCGCCGCCCGGGCAGCCCGAGAAGTTGATCACGACGTCGGTGCCGAGCTTCGGGGCGAGCTTCACCGCGGTGACGAACGCGGCATGATCCCGGCCGGCGTGTCGCTTGTCCGGGTGCACCGGGTTTCCGTGCACGGCGAGGCCCGACAGCTCGAGCCCGTGGTGCCTGAGCTTCGCCTTGAGCTCGTTCTGTGCCTTCGCGGACTTGAGCATGGCCTCCGGCTGGAAGAACGGCGCCCCGGGGTAGCATCCGACCGGAAGCTCGATCGCGTCGAGCCCGACGTCCTCGCAGTACGCGAGCACAGCGTCGAGATCCATTCCGGTGAAGAGGGCCGACATCACGCCGAGTTTCATGGGCGGGCTCCGGGACTTTCGGTCGCCAGACTCTACCGGCACGCCGCGCGCCGTGGGGCCGGGCCTGGGCCGGACGGCTCAGACTGTGACGGCTCAGACCGGACGGCCCGGACCGGACGGCCCGCACAGATCGAAGCAACGGATGACGTGCGTCGCGTCCGGCCACGGGGGCGGGCCCGCCGGCGCAGCGCATGTCACCCGACGCGGTGACGCCGGACGAATGGCGACGAGGCGGTCCGCGTACGCGACGCCGCCCGGCGCCGCCTCCCCTTCCACGACGACGCAACCGATCACGCTCTCATCGAGCCCGAGGTCGCTCATCAGCCACGACGCCCCCGGCGCCCCCGACGCCCCCGACGCCCCCGACGCCCCCGACGCCCCCGGCGCCCCCGGCCGCACGCCGCGAACCGGAACCGCACGGCCCGCCGGAACCTCGCGCGGCACGGGCAGGTTGCCGAGCGCGTCCGCGAGCCGGTGCCCGCCCGCCTTCACGAGCGCTTCCTTGCGGGTCCACGCCCGCAGGAAGTCGTCGCCGCGCGCGGCCCCGGGCCCGGCGTGCCAGCGCTCGAGCTCCCCCGGCGTCATCGCGTGCGCCGCGACCGACGCGACGTCGCGCACGTCGCGGACCCGCTCGATGTCCACCCCGATGCGCCGGCCCGACGCGACGCCGCACAGGACGTGATCGCCGCTTCGCGACAGGTTGAACTCCACCCGCGGCCCGCGTCCGCCCCGCGCGAGACGCGGCTTCTCGCCGCGCTCCTCCTCCAGCCGGACGGCCGCCGGGGCGGCGCCGATATGCAGGCCAAGCACCGTTCTGAGGAACGCCCGCCCGACGATGAACCGCCGGCGGTCGTCGTCGAAGCGGTACGCATCGGCCCGGGCGCGCTCGGCCGGGCCGAGCATCGCGCCCGCGCGGGCCAGGGTCCCGTCGGGCACGTCCGTTCGCATGAGCCAGAGATGCACGTCCATCGCCAGTGGAACCTTAGCAGCCCGTTGAAGAACTGGAACGCCGCCGGAGCACGATCATTTCCGCCGTGGACGGCGTCGCCAAACCTCGCTGCAAGCGTCAAATACGGCGTCGGTTCGGCTCCTTGCCACGACGAAAAGCATCGCACTCAGGCAACGCCCCAGTTCTTCAACGGGCTGCTAGGGCGCACCGGACAACCCGGTGCGTGCCACGCGAGGCCGGTACGATCGTCGTCCCCCCGGGGCATCGGGCTGGTCCTCCGCCTCCGCCCCGGCCTACGCTGAGGGGCGACGAGCGCCACGGAGCCCACAAAGTGATCGAGCCGGCGACAGACTGCGGACGAAGAACGGCCCGCGTGGCGGCGACGCTTCTGGCGGTCACGGCGCTCCTGGGCGCGGCGTCGGCGCAGACCGACGCGCCGCCGGCCGATCCAGCGCGGTCGCACGACGTCGAGCCCGACATGACGCGGCGCGTCATCGTGCACGAGAGCCGCCGCCGCGAGGTGTCCGGCTTCGTCGAGTTCGAGGACGAGAAGATGCTCTTCCTCCGGCGTCTCGACGACGGCGACCTCGAGCGCTTCACGAAGGAGCGGGTCGTCGCGATCGTGCGGCTTGTCGATCCCCTGCCCGACCAGCGGGGCATCGTGTACCTGCGCGGCGGGCAGCAGCGACGCGGCATCATCCTCGAAGATTCCTTCGAGCAGGTGGTGGTGGAGATCGAGGGCGTGAAGTCAACGCTGCCCCGCGATCTCGTGGACCACGTGCAGCTTCTGCCGAGCTTCGAGCAGCAGTACCGCGCGTTCAAGGCCACGCTGCGTCCGGAGATGCTCCAGAGCAATCTCGCGCTCGTGCAGTGGCTCATCGACGAGGGGCAGCTCGACCTCGCCGCTCTGGAGCTCGACGAGCTGCTCCGCCGTCACGACTCGCCCGAGGCGAAGCAACTGCTGCGGGTCGTCGCGGCCCACCAGGAGCTCGCGCAGCAGCCCGTCCGCCCCGTCCCGCCCCGCGAGGAACGGCCGGCGGCCGACGGGCAGGACGCGCCGGGGCCGCTGCTGAGCCGGGACGACGTCAACCTCATCCAGGTGTACGAGATCGACTTCCGTCATCCGCCGAAGGTGGAGGTGCCGCGCGCGACGATCGAGCGTCTGTTCGAGCAGTACGCCGGCAGCCCGCTGCTCCCGACGGATCCGGATCAGCGCAAGGCTCTCTTCCGCGCCGACCCGATCCTGATCGTCGAGGAGCTGATCTTCAGGCTCCAGGCCCGCGATCTGTACGGCGACATCAACGTACTGACCGAGCCGTACGCGCTCAATCTCTTCCGCCAGCGGGTGCACAACGCGTGGCTGATGAACAACTGCTCCACCAGCCGGTGCCACGGCGGGCCGGATGCGGGGCGGCTGTATCTGCACCGGCGCAATCCGAAGAGCGCGCGGGCGCGCTACACCAACCTGCTCATCCTCGAACGGCTCGACATCGATCCCGAGTGGCGCCTCATCGACTACGACACGCCCCTCGACTCGCTCATCATCCAGTACGGGCTGCCCCGCCCGCTCGCCCGTCGTCCCCATCCGGTCGCGCGGGGATGGAAGCCGGTGTTCCGGGGCACCGACGACCGCATGGTCCGCCGCACCGTCGAGTGGATCGAGGCGATGATGAAGCCGCGGGTGGAGTACCCTGTCGATTTCGACCCCGGCCCGGCCGCGCACGACCCGGCCGCGCACGACCCGGCCGCGCACGACCCGGCCGCGCACGACCCGGCCCCCCCAGCGCCGCCGCCCGCGGGCGAGCCGGCCGCGGACGCCGCGGACCGCTGACCGGGTTTTCCCGGAGCGCCTGAATCCCCTCGCCGTCGCGGCGATTCGGGCCGCTTTCGGCATCGGCCCGGCGATGCTGAT
>CAZXBB010000460.1:0-2570 GCA_964638815.1 uncultured Isosphaeraceae bacterium | reverse complement strand
CGTGAAGACGTTCGCCTTGCCCGCGATCGCCGGCGCGTGTCCCGGGTCGAGCTTGAGGGCCTGGTCGAACTGCACGACCGCCTCGCGGAACCGGTTCCCGCGGACGTATCCCCGTCCGAGATTCGTGCGCATGCGCGCGCTGCGGGGATCGGCCTTCACGCCCTCGGCGAGCAGCGCGAGCGATCGTTCCTTGTCACCGGTCTCGTACGCGAGCTGCGCGAGCAGGTCGATCGCGAGCAGGTTGCGCCGGTCCTCGGCCCGGGCCCGCTCGCAGAGCGCGATCGCCCGCGCGAGATCCCGGCCCTCCCGCGCCGCGATCGCCTGCTGGAGCAACGACTGGACCGTGGCGCTCGTCATCGCCGGATCAGCTCCCGATTCCCACGCGGATCGCGTGCTCGACCGCCGCGGCGAACCGGTCGAGCTCGTCGGGCGTCGTGTACACGCTCGGGCTGACGCGCATGCCGTGGAACCGGGCGTGGACGATCGGGGCCGTCACGATGCGGTGCCGGTCGAAGAGCCAGGCGGACAGCGCCGTCGTCTCGAGGCCGTCAACCTCCACGGTCGCGATGCCGCACGAGAAGCGCGGATCGAGACTCGTGTGAAGACGGACGCGATCGCTGAAGGCGAGCAGCCGCCGCGCCCACGTGTCGCGCAGGTAGCGAAGCCGCGCCGCCTTGCGCTCGCCGCCGAGCCCCTGGTGGAACGTGAGCGCCTCGGCGATCGCGAGCGCGTTCGCGATGGGGTGCGTGCCGATCTCCTCGAACTTGCGAATGTCGGCGGACTTCGCCTCGGCCGCCGCCATGAGGGGCCAGAGGTCCGCGATGCGTTCGCGACGGACGTGCAGCAGACCCGTCCCGTGCGGGGCGAAGAGCCACTTGTGGAGGCTCGCGCCGTAGTAGTCGCAGTCGAGGTCGGACAGGCGGAACGGGAAGTGCGCGATTGCGTGCGCGCCGTCCACGATGACGGGCACGCCGTGGCGCCGCGCCATCGCGACGACGCGGGCGACGGGTAGGATCTGCCCCGTGAGGTTGACCACGTGGCACATCAGGATCACGCGCGTGCGCGGCGTGATGCGCTCTTCGAACAAGCGGACCACGAGGTCGTCATCCTCGCACGGCACCGGCAGCTCGACCTGGCGGAGCACGATCCCCTCGCGTCGCTCCCGCTGCCGGAACGTCGTGATCATCCGCGGGTAGTCCTGGTCGGTGGTGAGCACCTCGTCGCCCCGCTCGAGGTCGAGCCCGAACTGGCAGATCTGGAGGCTCTCGGAAGCGTTGCGCGTGAACGCGATCTCCTCCGCGTCGACGCCCCAGTGCCGGGCAACGCGTTCGCGGACGCCTTCCATGCGCGGCTCGAGCGTCTCCCACAGGGCGAGCGACGGCGGCGCGCTGTTGCAGAGGTCCAGGTGCCGCTTCATTGCCGCCTGGACGAGCGCCGGGGCCGGGCTGACGCCGCCGTTATTCAGGTTGATCATGCTGCGATCGACGGTGAACGCGCGGCCCACCTCGCACCAGAAGTCCTCGTCGCGGGCCGCCTCCCGGGGGTCGTCCGGCGCTCCCGCGAGCGTCGCGGCGGCCACCGCGTCCGGTGCGAACCGCATCAGTCCGGTGGAGATCACGGGGATTCCGACGGCGCCGAGAAAAGCGCGGCGAGAAGGCATGGGCACCTCGGGGATTCATTCTATAGACTCTTGTTTCCATGCGAAGCCTCATCCGATCGATCGTGCTGCTCCTCGCGGCGGTTCCCGGTCCGGTGACGGCGGCGTCCGCCGCGGACACGGATTCTTTCCGCGTGCTCGTCTTCAGCCGCACGGCCGGCTTCCGGCACGACTCGATTCCGACGGGCGTCGAGGCGATTCGGGAGATCGGCCGCGCGAACGGCTTCGACGTCGATGCCACCGAGGATCCCGCGGCGTTCGACGACCATCGGCTCGACCGCTACGCGGCGGTGGTGTTCCTGAGCACGACCGGCGACGTGCTCGACGACGCGCAGCAGGGCGCGTTCGAGCGTTACATCCGGTCAGGCGGCGGCTATGTCGGCGTGCACGCGGCGAGCGACACGGAGTACGACTGGCCATGGTACGGCGGGCTCGTCGGCGCGTACTTCGACTCGCACCCCCGGGTCCAGAACGCGACGATCGCGGTGACCGACCGCCTTCACCCGTCCACGCGTCACCTCTCCGAACGCTGGTTGCGCCGCGACGAGTGGTACAACTACGGCGAGAGCCCGCGCGGGAAGGTCCACGTGCTCGCGACGCTCGACGAGCGGTCGTACGAGGGCGGCGCCATGGGCCACGATCATCCCGTCGCATGGTGCCACCTCTACGACGGCGGTCGCGCGTGGTACACCGGCGGCGGCCACACGAGCGAGAGCTTCGGCGAGCCCGCGTTCCGCGCGCACCTGCTCGGCGGGATCCGCTGGGCGGCGGGCGTCGAGGCGGGGGACGCCGGCGCGACGGCCGACGGTCACTACGAGAAGGTGATCCTCGACGACGCCGTGACCGACCCGATGGAGCTCGCCGTGGCGCCGGACGGGCGCGTCGTCTTCGTCGAGCGCGCCGGCGTCGTGAA
>CAZXBB010000459.1:0-6037 GCA_964638815.1 uncultured Isosphaeraceae bacterium | reverse complement strand
CATGTTCGCGCGGAGGGGAAGGACCAGTCATCATGCCCGTGAACAAGGACAGCTCCGGCCGGCGGTCGGTGCACGTCGAGGTTGAAGTCCCCGGGACGCCCGAGCAGGTCTGGCGGGCGATCGCCACTTCGTCCGGGATTTCGTCGTGGTTCGTCCCGACCACGAGCGAGAACGACGTCAACGGCGTGCCGGTCAGGATCACGTCGAACTTCGGCCCCGGCATGGAGTCATCGGCCATGGGCGAGCAGGTGCTCCTCTCCATCAGGGTGCACCTGTACGGGAGCACCGCTGGATCGGTCGCCGCGCGTGAGGAACCGGCCTGGCAGGCGTGGCTTGGCGAGACGTTCCCTGTTCTGCGGCGCATGAGCGCAACTTAATCGCGAACTCAGTCCACGTTCATGGTCGCGGCGAAGATATGGGCATGAGTGGTCCATCGTCGTCACCGCCCCGTGTGACCTGGACCGCTCGCCGAGCTGAAGCAGGAGACATAGCAATGACTTCGACATCGACCGGAATCCTCCCCGCCGGGCAGCGAGCCCACGAACGCAAGCGTGACTCGGACGATCGGCCGCACGCCTCGGTCCAGGATGTGAAGGAGGATGTTGCCCAACTCCGGCACGACGTGGCCGAGTACGCATCGGACGCCACGCGCACCGGGATCGACGCGGTGAAAGCGGGCGCGAGTCACCTGGCCGAGACAGGCAAGAAGGCGGGTCACACGATGCAGGAGACGCACGAGAAGATGTGTGGGTACGTGTCCGCGCATCCGACGACCTCCGTCCTCATCGCGGCCGGAGTGGGCGCTCTGCTCGCTCGCGTGCTGCCTCGAAGGTAACCGGACGTGATGCTGGCATGGCTGCGCGATTTTGCAGGAAGCGGCGTCGATCTCATCACGCTTCGAGCATCAGCCGCAGAGAAGCGGCTCCGCCAACTCGCCCCGATGGTCGCGGTATCCGTGCTCATCGGGTGCGTCGGCGGAGTCGCCATCTGTGGCGTGCTGGCCGCCGTGGTTCTGCTGGCCACACCCTCCGTCGGGCTCCCCGTCGCGCTGGTGTCGGTGTCCCTGGGCGTGCTCGTGCCCATCGTCATCGTCGCGTGGGTGACCCACCGCCGGCTTTCGGCGGCCGCCGAGAGGTCGGCGATGCAGGCCCGGGCGGCACAGGAGCGCCTGACCGAACTCCTGTCGCCCGGAGAAACTCCGCCGGAACCTGATGCGGCAAGCGACCGTGAACCGCTCCGGCAGCTCGCTCAGTCGCTCGCATCCAACCCGCAGATCCTCGCAAGCGGCGTCTTCGCGGCGTTGTCCGTACTCGGCGCCCGCCGGACGATCAGGCTCATTCGGGCCGCGTCCGCTGTCGCGAGTGCCGGCGCCGTCGTCTCGAAGGTCGCGAGCGGACTCGGAAACGTCGCGGACAACGGCCGTGAGCCCGGCCGGCCCGCATCGCGCGGCCGGTCCGCCGACTCCGGCAGCACTCGAGATTCGCAGCGGCCGTCGGGCAGGTGGCCGGATCGACCTCGAGGCCGGTGAATCGCCTTGACAACCTGAATTGTCTGTGCTGACTTCCCTTCGTGATCGACGTCTGCACCATCTCGGCGTGCCCGCGTCCGCGCCGGGCGCGTCCGCGACCGCTTGAGCAATCGGGATTGTCGTTGTCGGCGCCGGGTCGGTCTGCTAGGCTCGACGGCACGGCGCGTGCGCGTCGAACGGACGGGTCCCGCACCATGCCACACCGCGCCTGGCGGAATTCGAGCGAGCGTCTTGCGATTGCACTCGCACTCGCACTCGCGCCCACGCTCGCGGCGCCGGCCGCCGCTTCGGGGCCGCAGACCTACAACTGGGTCGGCGCGTGCGACCAGACCCCCCACGACTGGGTCTGCTCCGACTGTGCGAACGCGAACTGGTCGCCGTCCGGACAGCCGGGCCCGACGGACACGGCGCACATCGCGGTTGCCGCCGTCCTCGCGCGGGGCTGCGACAAGTCGGTGAGCGTACTCGAGGTGACGGACGGCGGATTCCTGACCATCCGCTCCAACCTGTCGGTCGGCACGTCCGCGAGCGTCGAGGGCGTGGGCTTCGGAGACGGGGCGACGTTCTCGTCCACGATCAGCACCGCCGGGCCGTTCGTCATGAACGGCATGGTGAACTCGTGGTCGCGCGGCATCCTGACGGGCGCCGGCCGGTTCGTGGTCGCGCCCGGCGCCATGCTGAACATCAGCCCGTCCACGACCGAGAAGAGCCTGGACGGGACGAGGCTCGTGAACGACGGTCGGATCAACTCGACGTCGGCGTTCAACCTCGAGAGCGCCGCGACGATCGAGAACAACGGCACCTGGACAATGGCCGGCGACAACCTCGGCGGCTCGACGGCCCCGCATCGCAACGGGCGCTTCGACAACCACGGGACGCTCGAGTGCGTCGGCGCCGGCAACGACCTCTACACGGTGATTCCCGTCGAGAGCGACGGAACGATCCGAGCGGTGGGGCGCGTGCTCGTCGTCGCCGCGGGGGGCGCGCACGGCGGCGGGCGCTACGAGGTGATGGACGGGGGCACGATCGTCCTCGCCGGCTTCGAGGTGGACGGCGAGGCCCGCGGCGTGCACGTCGCCGGCGCCGTGGACGCGACGGGCCAGGGCAACCTGAAGCTCGAGCAGGAAACGACGTTCATCGACGCCGGCGGATCGCTCAACGCGACGCTCGAGACGATCGAGGGCAACCCCGCCGTCGTCGGGCTTTGGATCGAGAACTGCGCGGTCGTGCAGTGCGACGGAGAGCTCGTCAACCGCGGCGCGATGCGCTGGTCGCGCGGCACGTTCACCGGAGCGACGGGCGTGACGAACCAGACCGCCGGCACGCTCCTCATCGACGACGTGGGCGGCTCTGGCTGCGGCAACCGCCGGCTCGAGACCACGCTGACGAGCTTCGGGACGACCGAGCAGCACAACGACGTCGTGCTCGGCGACGGAGGTCGGATCATTGCGGGCGGCGAGTACCGCATGATTGCCGGCAACGTCGTCGACGGCGGCGGCGACAACCTGTTCCGCACGATCCTGATGCTCCGGCGCCAGGGCGCGTCGCCGACGGCAGCGGCGTCCATCGGCGTGCCCTACGAGCAGACGATCTCCGGCGGGATCATCGCGGAGACGGGCAAGCTCTTTCTCAGCGGCGGGGGGACGGTCGCCGGCGGCGTGTGGAGCATCCTTCCGGACGGCGAGGTTTCGATCGAGGGTGGCACGATGACGTTCGCCCCGATCGGCGGCGGCCCGGGGGGCGGCCTGGTCGAGATCTCCGGCGACGGGACGTTCCGGATCGCGGGCGCCGCGACCGTGGTCGACGTCGCCGTGGACACGAGCGTCCACGTCGTGATGGCCCCGAGTTTGGACGAGCGGGAGTTCGAGTTCATCGACGGCACGATCGCGGGCGCGGGCAGCGTGCTGAACCTCGGTGACATGAACTGGCGCGGGGGCACGATCACGATGGAGAGGTTCACCAACTGGGGCTCGATCGACCTTCCCACGTCCGGCAGCCGCACGCTGCGCGGGACGCTCCTGAACACGCTCGGCACGATCAGCGGCGGCTCTCTCACGATCGACGGCGGCGCGCTGGTCAACGAGAGGACCCTCCTGCTGTTCTCGGGCACCTTCTCCGGACCGAACGGGGGCGTCGTCGACAACACGGGCGGCGTGCTGATCAAGGAAGGCACCGCGGCGTTCGCGATCTCCGCACGGTTCATCGCGCGCGACGGTCGCGTGACGGTCGCGAGCGGGACGCTCGACCTCACCGGCCCCATCGACGAGCTCGTCGACGGCACGCTCACCGGCGGCCGGTGGGGGGTGGCGCGAGACGCCACGCTGAACATCCCGGGCGCTCACGTGACGCGCCTGTCCACGCCTACGCACGTCGTCCTCGAGGGCGGTGCGTCGTTCCCGGCCATCGACTCCATCGTCGAGAACTTCGCCACGGTCGAGGTGGTCGGAGACGGGGACCGCAGCCTGCCGGACCTCCGGCTCAACGACCGCGCGATTCGTGTGTTCGGCGGCGGCACGCTCCGCACCAACGGCTCGGTGACCAACGGCGCCCTGGGCGTGCTCGAGCAGCGACCCCCCCTCGCCGGCCCCGGCGATCCCGGCGGCTTCGCGATCCCGACGCTCGTCAACGAGGGCACGCTGCGCCCCGGCGGCCCCGACGCCACGGGCGCGTTCGTCCTCACCGGCGATCTCGTCCAGGCCGGGAGCGGCGTCATCGACGTCGATCTCGCGGGCGGCGCGCCGGTGGACGAGCACGACCAGGTGCAGGTTGACGGCGACGTCACGCTCGCCGGCACGCTGCACGTGCGCGTGCTTCCCGGGTACGCGCCTGTCGGCGGCGAGACGTTCACCGTGCTCACCGTCGCGAACGGCACGATCGCGGGCGCATTCGACGTGATCGACGGCGCCGGCGCGTACGACGCGAGCTACACCGCCACCACGGTGGTGCTGACACTCGTCGAGCCGCCCGTGCCCGGCGACGTCGACGGCGACGGCGTCGTCGGTTTCGGCGACCTGCTCGCGGTCCTGTCGGCGTGGGGCGACTGCCCGGAGAGCAAGCCGTGCCCGGCAGATCTCGACGGCGATCGCGACGTCGACTTCGCGGACCTGCTCATCGTCCTGTCGGCGTGGACCTGAGACGAGGTCGAGCCGGTCGACGTCGGCGCCGACTGACACGCGGCGGCACCTGGCTCATTCGCCCTCGGCTCCGCCCGAAGCGCGATCCATCCAGAAGGGCTGTCCAGAAGCGCTGTCCAGAAGGGCTGTCCTCTGTCGCGCGGCGCTCTCGTCGCCCACCGCGGCCTCGGTGGCGACGAGCTGCGCGACGAAACGGTCGCACATGGAGGCGCGAACGGCGAGCCAGTCCAGCGTGATCTGCCGGTGCGCGGCGACGACCCGGCTGGGCCGCGACGTCGCGCAGCCGATCACACTGGCTTCACGGTACACGGTCGGTTTCGTCGTTTCGTCATCCCTCGGCCTTGTTCGGCCTAGCCCCTGCCGCCGCGGCTCGGCGAGCCTGAACCCGGGAACCGGCTGATGCCGCCGCCGCCGCGGTCACGTGCAGCGCCTGTTCGGCGTACCCCGCCTGGGCCGCCTGAATCGTCGCTCGATCGTGGGCTGAGGGGACGCTGCGCTCGGCCGTCTCGGCGATCAGGACGGCGTGTTGGCGGAGATCGTTCCGCCGCTGTTCATCGGAGGTCCGCCCGGCGACGATCACAAGAACCTGATGGAGGCGCGCCAGGACGGCGACGTTACCTTCTGCGTTCTGGCGAATCTGGTCGAAGGCGGCGGCCAACAGACCCGGGAACGTCGGCCCGCGGATGATGACACGTAACTCTCCCCCCTCGGAGCGAAATGGCGATTCGATCCGGCGGGCGGCGAGTCGGGCGAGGATCGATGCAAGGTAGTCAACGCAATTGATCGCGGTCGTGGTGTCGTTGATGCCCGGCGACAGCGCCTTGAGCGCGACATCCACGATCTGCCGGATGCCGTATCCCGCGTCCTGGTGCACCGTGCGGTGTCGGCCCACGGAGCAGGCCGCGTTCAGATTCCGAATCATCTCGTCGTCCAGCGGCTTGCCGGACACCGACGCGAGCGGGCAGGCCTCAATGACGAACTCGCCGATTTCTTTCTCCATCCGCACGACCACGCCCTGTTCCCTCGCCAACTTGAACAAGGCATCGGCGTCAATTCCCTGAATGTACCCGGTCTTCCGGGCCGGGATGGTCGCCCATGGCTGGGACGCGAGTGCGCCCGCCTGCGCCTCGCCCGCGCGCCCGACGGCAGCTTCACCAATCTCGGCGGGGAACAAACGATCGACAGCCTCGATCGTCTCCGTGGCCACCGACTCGATGATGCTCGTCGCATTGAGCGAGGCGGCGATGTGATGAATGAAGAACATGAGGAACCCGACGCCCACGAAGGCCAGCAGCACGGCGACAACCACCGCCAGCCCCGGCACGAACGCGCCTTCTTCACCGCTGCGGATCGTCCGCAGCACGACGAGGCAATA
>CAZXBB010000458.1:0-8601 GCA_964638815.1 uncultured Isosphaeraceae bacterium | reverse complement strand
GGCGGGCGCACCGGCGTGCGGAGCGCGCCCGGCGCGGGCAGCACGTTCACGCTCCAGCTCCCGGCGGCGGATCTCGTTCCCCCGCCGCAAGCGGCGGCGGGGCTCACGGAGTCGCCGGGCTGAACCCGGATCGTTCATGGGGCCGGCGCCGAGGACTGGCTCGCACGGGCGCGGACCGGCGCGCAGAGCAGATCGCCCGCCGGACGCCTCGCCTCATGAATCGACCGGGTGAAGTCGAGCGCGCAGCAGCGCGAGCGTCGTGCGGGGATCGATCGGCTTCTGGAGCACCCCGGCGAGGCCGAGCGCGGCGACGTCTGTCGTGAGCGCCAGCGTGTCGCCGAGGCTGCTCAGCAGGTAGACCGGGGCCTCGTTGCCGAGGGCCTTGAGCTCCTTGACGAGCGCCGTGCCGGCATCGACCTCCTCCATCATGAGGTCCACGATGATGAGGTCCGGGTGCTCGCGCCGGTACACGCGCAGACCATCCTCGGCGCTGCGCGCCTCCACCACGACGTACCCCGCCGACTCCACGATGGCGCGCATGGCATCAAGGCAGTCCTGGTCGTCGTCGATGTACAGGATGACGTGCCGGTCGTCGCGCATGGCGGTTCATCCTTCGAGCGCCGGCGCGCCGGACGCCAGTTCGCGCAGACGCGGCTCGAGCCACGCCACGGTGGCGGCGAGATGGGTGCGGCCGGCAGGCGACAGCTCCTCGCAGAAAGGCTCGAACGTCTCGCCGCGAACACCGACGAGCCACGTCGGCGGCGTGGCGTCGAACACGTCGCGGGCGAGCGCGAGGAGCGCGCCCGGCGCGAGGGCGTGCGTGGTCCAGGACGGGCCGCCTTCGGGCTCGAGCCGGCGGCAGGAGAATGGGGCCGGGCCGGCGGCGTCGGCGTCCACGAGGATCACGCCGTCGCTGGCGGCGATCGTCGCCGCGTCCTCGACCTGGAGATGGTACGGCCATTCCGCGGTGACGCCGTCGAGGCCGCGATCGGCGATCGCGCGGGCGACGGCCGGCCCGAGCCCGTCGTCGCCGCGGGCGGGGTTGCCGTAGCCGATCAGCAGGATGCGCGGCGCGCCGGCCATCATCCGCCCTCCCGCTCGCCGCGGGCGACGAGATGCCCTTCGTGATCGACGAGGTCCACGAGCAGCGGCATCTTCCCGAGCGCGTGCGTCGCGCAGCTCAGGCACGGGTCGTAGGCGCGGATCGCGACCTCGACGTGGTTGAGCAGGCCCTCGGTGATCGTGCGCCCGGAAAGGAACTTGCGGGCGACGGCCTCGACGGCGCGGTTCAGCGACTCGTTGTTGCTCGTGGTCGAGACGATCAGATTCGCCATGACCACCTGGTCGTTCTCATCGACCTTGTAGTGGTGGAAGAGCGTGCCGCGCGGCGCCTCGATGATGCCCACGGCCTCGCCGCGACGCTCGCCCGTGACCACGAGGTCCGTCCCCTGGAGATCGGAGTCGTGCAGAAGCTCCTCGATCTTCTCGATCGCGTGCAGCACCTCGATCATCCGCGCCCAGTGGTAGGCCATCGAATCATGGTTGGGCCGCCCGCCCGTGAAGTCCTTGAAGTCCCGGCGCGCCGCCTCGGCCTCCGGCGTGTCGATGAAATCGCAGGCGTTGATCCGGGCGAGCGGGCCGACGCGGTACCAGCCTGCGCGCGGGCCGAGCGACCGGATGAAAGGGAACTTCATGTACGTCCACGAGCGAACCTCCTCGCCGAGGAGCTCGAGGTACCGGTCGTTGGCGACGTGGTCGAAGATGATCCCGCCGTCGGCGTTCACGGCGCGCAGCCCGCCGTCGTACAGCTCGAGAGCGCCGTCGGGTGTCACGAGCGCAAGGTGGTTCGAGTCGAACGACGCGAAGTCCGAGAGCATCGCCCGGTGATCCTCGGTGTAGCCGCGCGCAAGGGCGACGGCCTCGCGCGACCACGCCTTCATCTGCTCGAGCTCCGGCAGCAGGGCGTCGCGCTCGGCGATCGAGAGATTCTTGTTGATCCCGCCGGGGATCGCGCCGGTGCCGTGGATCTTCTTCCCTGCGGTGGCCTTGATGATCTCCTGCCCGTAGCGGCGCATCAGGATCCCCTGCCGGGCGAGGCTCCTGTTCTCCGCCGCCAGCGCGATGACGTTGCGCCGCTGCGGCTCCGCGTCGAAGCCGAAGAGCAGGTCCGGCGACGCGAGATGGAAGAAGTGAAGCGCGTGCGACTGGAAGATCTGCCCGTAATGCATGAGCCGGCGCATCTTCTCGGCGGTCGGCGTGAGCCGGTCGACGCCGATGATCCCGTCCACTGCCTTCGCCGCGCAGAGGTGGTGGCTCACCGGGCAGATGCCGCACAGCCGCTGCACGAGCACGGGCAGCTCGCGGAACGGCCGCCCCTGGACGAATCGCTCGAACCCGCGGAACTCGACGATGTGCAGCCGCGCCTGGCACACCTCGTCGTGCTCGTCGAGCAGGATCGTCACCTTGCCGTGACCCTCGACGCGGGTGACGGGTTCGATGACGACGCGCCGCGTGCGGGGACCTGCGGGAGGCACGGGAGCGGGAGTGGGAGGCGGCGCGTCGGTCATTGCATCAGTCGTACTTGATCAGTGGATACGGCAGGTCGAGCGGCTCGCCGGAGAGCAGTGCGGTGAGCGCCGCCCAGATCGCGTCCGCCGAAGGAGGGCACCCCGGCAGGAGGTAGTCGATCTTCACGACCTCGTGGCACGGCCGGACCGCGCGGAGCAGGCGCGGCAGCTCGGGGTCGTCGGGAACGATGCCTTCGGGGTTCACGACCGAGAGGCCGAAGCGATACGCCTCGTCGAGACACTCCTCGACGGGCACCATGTTCCGCAGCGCCGGCACGCCGCCCGTCGTTGCGCACGCCCCGACGGAAACGAGCACGTCGCAGTGCTTTCGGAAGTCGCGCAGCACACGGACGTTCTCCTCGTTCGCGCAGCCGCCCTCGACGAGCCCGACCGCGCAGCGCCGCCCGTCGAAGCCCTTGTAGTCGGTGAGCGGCGAGCGATCGAACTCGATGAGCTCGGCGAGCTCGAAGAGGCGCTCGTCGATGTCGAGCAGCGACATATGGCAGCCGAAGCAGCCGGCGAGCGAGACGGTGGCGACGCGAGGTTTGGGAGACGACCCGGCCATCATGGATGCTCCTCGGGGGGCGTGGTGCCCGTGGTGGTCCCGATGATCCCGATGGTGCCAATGGGCGCGGCGTCATAGACGCGGCGCCCGATGGGAACGTCGTACCCTTCCCGCTTGCGGAGCAGCGCGCCGACGGGGCACACGTCGAGGGCGCGGTCGGTCACGTCGGCGTTCGTGTCCGCCAGCAGCGCATCGGAGTTCACGGCAATGCGCCGCTCCGGCCCGCGCCCGACGAACCCGAAGACCTGCTTGCCGTCGAGGTCGCGGGAGGCGCGGACGCAGCGGGCGCAGAGAATGCACCGGTCGTGGTCGATGATGATGTCCGGATGCGACGCGTCGATGTGCCGCCGCGGGAACTGGAACTCGAAGCGCGGCGCGGCGATCCCGAGCCGGTACGCCAGCGCCTGGAGCTCACAGTTGCCGCTCTTCTCGCAGAACATGCAGAAGTGGTTGCCCTCGACGAACAGCATCTCGATGATCATCCGCCGCTGCTCGAGCAGCTCCGGCGACTCGGCTTCGACGACCATACCCGCGGTGACCGGCTGCGTGCACGCGGAGCAGTGTCGCCCGGAGACCTTGACCGTGCACACGCGGCAGCCGCCGTAGGGCTCCAGCCCCGGCCGGTGGCAGAGCCGGGGGATGTAGATGCCGGCCCCGTCCGCCGCGTCGAGGATCGTCTGCCCCGCCTCGGCTGGCGCCTCGACGCCGTCGATCGTGATGGAGATCCGCTCGCTCATGTCGTCTTCGCGGCGCCGCCGCCGCTGCGCGCGACGGGCTTCGCCGACACCGTGAGGCAAACTTCCGATGCGAGATCGAAGGCACGCCGGAACCCGTCGGGGTCGGCGGACACGCGCCGCTCGTACTCGGACCGGAAGCTGCGCAGTGTGCTCAGCACGGGGTTGGGAGACGTCTGACCGAGCCCGCAGCGACTCGTCGCGCGGACCATGCGGCCGAGCGCCTCCAGATCGTCGAGGTCGCGCGGCTCGCCTCGTCCCTCGAGGATCCGGTCGATGCCCTGCGCGAGCAGCACGTTGCCCACGCGGCACGGCGTGCAGTAGCCACAGCTCTCGTGCACGAAGAACCGCATGAACGTGCCGACGATCTCGAGCACGTCGCGCTGCGGACCGAAGACCATGATCGACCCGCCGGTGGCGAGGTCCTCGAACAGGATGCGTCGCTCGAAGCCGTCCGGCCCGACCATCTCCCCGCTCGGGCCGCCCACCTGCACCGCGGCGGCGTCGGCGGCGTCGGCCCGCTCGAGGACCTCGCGCAATGTCACGCCGAACGGCAGCTCGTACACGCCCGGGCGCCGGCAGTCACCGGAGATGCTCAGCAGCTTCGTCCCAGAACTCGCGGGTGTGCCGTGGGCGCAGAAGGTCGCGGCGCCCGCGTGCATGATTTTCGACACGCAGCACAGGGTCTCGACGTTGTTCACGACGGTGGGGCAGCCGAGATAGCCGGCCTGCGTGGGAAACGGGGGGCGCGTTCGGGGATCGCCGCGCCGGCCTTCGCACGAGTTGATCAGCGCGGTCTCCTCGCCGCAGATGTACGCGCCGGCGCCCATCTGGATGCGCACGTCGAACGCGAAGTCCGTCCCGAGGATGCCCTCGCCGAGCAGCCGCTCGCACCGGCGCTCCTCGAGCACGTGCTCGAGGTAGCGCCGCAGGTACGCGTACTCGGCACGCAGGTAGAGAATCCCTTCCGAGGCGCCGATGGCGTAGCCGGCGATCGTCATACCCGCGATCACGCGCTCGGCGCGCTCGGTGAGGATCACGCGGTCCTTGAAGGTGCCGGGCTCGCCCTCGTCGGCGTTGCAGATGACGAATCGACGCGTCTCGCCGCCCGGGGGCTCGGCGGCGCGAGCGAACTCCCACTTCATGCCGGTCGGGAACCCGGCGCCGCCGCGGCCGCGCAGCCTGGAGGTCTTGAGGGCGCGGATCACCTCGACGGGGCTCATGCCCAGCGCCTTGGCGACCGCCTCGCCGCGCCGCAGCGGCGAGAGCACTATGGGCCCCGCCTCGCGGATGTTGTTCTCGACCATCGCCTGCACGAGGCGGTGGCCGTTGTTGCCGTCGCCGAACGTATGCACGAGGCGCTGCGGGTCCATGTGCTCGCGCAGCTCGCGGACGATCTCCCGCGCCTTGTCGCTCGAGAGCTCGGTGACCACCACGTCGTTCACGAGGGCGGCCGGGCCCTGATCGCACATGCCGATGCACGATGTCGTCTCCAGCGTGAACGCCCCGTCGGGCGTGGTGCCCCCCGCCTCGACGCCCAGCTCACCGCGAAACGCGTCGAGCACGTGGTCGTACCCGTGGAGGCGATCGATGATGTCGTCGCTCAGCCGGATGACGACGCGGCCCGTCGGCTCGCGGGAGAGGAACGAGAAAAACGTGACCACCGACTCCACGTCCACGCGCGGCATGCCGAGCTCGGCCCCGATGAGATCCATCGCCTCGCTGGAGACGCAGCGGCAACGGGCCTGCACGCCGCGGGCGACGTCGAGCAGGCGCGTGCGATCGCGACCGACTCCGGCGCATACCTCCCTGATCGTCGTCGCGAGCGCCACGCTCACGCGTCCTCCTTGCCGGGGCGAATCACGCCGCCAAGCAGAGTATCCCTGAGCAGGATCCCGGCGTCCATTGACGCTGGTCCCCGGATCGCATGATCGGCGACTGGCGCCGAGAGTGGGGTCGAGTCCCGGGTTGCGGGTCGCGCGGGCACGAGGTATTAGGGGATGGACGGTTGCGCCGCGTGCGCCGCCCGCGCCGCGGGCGGCGATCCTCGCGGTGGCGCCGCCACGAACCCGAGGAGCCAGCCATGATCGTCACCAAGTCCCTCCACGCCGCGCTCGCCGTCGTCGCCCTCGTCGTCACCATCGCCGTCGCCCAGCAGGTCGGCGGCACCCGTCCCGCCGACCCGCCCGGGCTCGCCGCGACCTACGAGCACCTCGCGTCCGCGATCATCGCGATCCGCGCGACCGAAACGAGCCTCGTGCGCGACATCCTCACGCTTGCCTTCGACGACGCGGCCGCCGACCTCGAGGTCGCGGCAAAGACGTCGGGCCCGTCCCGGCGGGGGCTCCTGGAGTCGGCCGCGGCCGCAGTGACGGAGATCGCCACCGAGGGCGACAAGCGCGTCCAGGCCGTGCGCCAGCGCCTCCTGAAAGCCGGGCACCATCACCACACCGACGCCGAGACCGAGGACGACTACATCTTCATCGACGGGCGCGAGAAGAAGGACCTCCTCGACCTGGCGGGGGCGATCTCCCGCCTGGGCGACGGGGCCGAGCGCGAAGTGCTCGCGGCCTCCCGCGACCTGCGGTCGCTCTTCACCCGCGCGATGGCGGAGGAATGACGCTCGCGCGGGCCGCGTGCCTCGTCGTCGCCGTGATCGCCGCCGGCCCGGGGTGCGGCCGCGCACCCGCGGGCTCCGCGGCGCCGGATCCGGCCGCGCCGCAGGCGGCCGCGCCCGCCCTGCGTTTCGAGGACGTCGCGCCCGCCGCCGGTCTCGACGCGGTGCTCTTCTGCGGCGGGCGCGATAAGGACCACATCCTCGAGTCCACCGGCACCGGGGCGGCGCTCGTGGACGTGGATGGCGACGGCCGGCCGGACGTCTATCTCGTCAACGCGTGGGCTCTCGACGAGGACCCGTCCGCCGTCCGCGTGCGCGGGCGCAACGTGCTCTACCGCAACGAGGGGGACGGCCGCTTCGTGGACGTCACCGACGCGGCGGGGGTGGGCGACGACGGCTGGGGCTGCGGCGTCTGCGCCGCCGACTACGACGGCGACGGCGACGTCGATCTCTACGTGACCAACTTCGGCCCGAACCGTCTCTACCGTAACCGCGGCGACGGCACGTTCGACGAGGTCGCGGAGTCTGCCGGCGTGGCCGACCCAGGCTGGGGCGCCGGGGCCGCGTTCCTCGACGCCGACGGCGATGGGCACCTCGATCTTTACGTGGCGAACTACATCGCGGCCACCATGGACGAGGTGCTCGCAGCCCGCCGCACGAACGTCTGGCGCGACACCGCCCGCACGATGACCGGGCCCTTCGGCATGCGCGGCGACCGCGACCGGTTCTTCCGCGGCCGCGGGGACGGCACGTTCCGCGAGGCGACCGACGAGGCGGGGCTCACGGACCTCGGCGAGGCGTACGGCCTCGGCGTGCTGGCGTCCGACCTCGACGACGACGGCGACATCGACCTCTACGTCGCGAACGACTCGAATCCGAACTATCTCTACCGGAACGATGGCGACGGCACGTTCACCGAAGTCGGACGGTGGTCGGGCGCCGGCTTCGGCGGCGGAGGGGCGGAGCAGGCCGGCATGGGCGTTGATGCCGGCGACGTGGACGGCGACGGCCGGCCCGACATCATCGTGACGAACTTCGCGCGCGACCAGTGCACGCTGTACCGGAACCTCGGCGGCCTCTACTTCGAGGACGTCACCACCCGGCACGACGTCGCGCGGGCCACGATGGCCCCGCTGAGCTGGGGCTGCGCGTTCTTCGACGCCGACCTCGACGCCGACCTCGACCTCGTGATCGTAAACGGGCACATCTACCCGCAGGTGGACGACTTCCCGGCGCTCGGGGAGTCGTACGCCCAGCGCGCGCTGCTCTTCCGGAACGACGGCGGCCGCCTCGCGGACGTCACCGATGCGGCCGGGCCGGGCTTCGCCGAGCGGCGCTGCGGGCGCGGGCTCGCCGTCGGGGACGTGGATGGCGACGGCGATCTCGATCTGCTCGTGACCGCGATCGATGCCCCGCCCATGCTCCTCCGCAACGACTCGGTGCGGGCCGGGCGCTGGCTCGCGCTCCGTCTGCTCACCCGCGCCGGCGGCCCGGCGCTGGGGGCCCGGGCGGAGGTTACCGCCGGCGGCGTCCGCCAGTCGCGTGAGGTGCGCAGCGGCTCGACCTACCAGTCGCAGAGCGCGTTCGACCTCCACTTCGGCCTCGGCGCCGCGGACCGCGCGGAGTCGATCGCCATCCGCTGGCCCGGCGGCGCGATCACGACGGTGCGCGACGCACGTCCGGACCAGGTGCTCGTCGTCCGCGCGCCGCCGTGACCCGCCAGTGCGCCGGCCCCAAACGTCCGTCACACCCCCATCGCGCACAGCCCCAAACGTCCGTCCCACCCCCATCGCGCACCGCCCCAAACGTCGCAAACCAAGGCGGCATGGATGCCGCCGGTCGCCGCGCGACTTCTGCAGACCCGCCTGCAGACCCGGAGGGTCTGCGAAAGCCAGCCCTGCGAAAACCAGCCCGACCCAGCCCCAAACGTCCCACGCGCAGGCGGCAGGATGCCGCCGTCGCACTAGAAGGTCGGGACTTCGAAGTGTGAGCTGCAGGATGCAGCGTCGCCGCGCGTGACGGCCAAAGGTGTGAACACCACGTCACGCCAAAAGGGGCTGCACGACGCAGCCCCCCGGACGTTCGTCACGCCCCCGCACCACGTGTTACACCCCCCTC
>CAZXBB010000457.1:0-7673 GCA_964638815.1 uncultured Isosphaeraceae bacterium | reverse complement strand
GCGCCGCAGGCGTTGCTTGCGGTCGCGCATGCGCACCCGCCCGGAGGTCCGTAAGCCCACCCTCCCCCGGCCCCTCCCTGGAAGGGGGGCGAGGTTCGCTTGATCCGCTCAGGCCAGGAACCCGTACCGATAATCGCGCGGCGGTACGTACGTCTCCTTCACCATGCGCGGGCTGATCCAGCGCATGAGATTCAGCGAGCTGCCCGCCTTGTCGTTCGTGCCGCTCGCCCGCGCGCCGCCGAAGGGCTGCTGGCCGACGATCGCGCCGGTCGGCTTGTCGTTGACATAGAAGTTGCCGGCGGCGTTGCGCAGGATGTCGTCGGCGAGATTCATCGCGGCCTGGTCCTGGAGGAAGACGGCGCCGGTGAGCGCGTACGGAGACGTTTCGTCGCAGAGGCGGAGCGTCTCCTCGTATCTCTCGTCGTCGTAGACGTAGACGGTCACGATGGGGCCGAAGATCTCCTCGCACATGCTCTCGTACTTCGGGTTCGTGGTCTCGATGATGGTCGGTTCGACGAAATACCCGCGCTTGTCGTCGCAGCCGCCGCCGACGATCACCTCCGCGTCCGGCGCCGCCTTCGCGCGCTCGATGTACCCCCTGCACTTGTCGAACGACGCCCGGTGAATGACGGCGCCCATGAAGTTCCGGTAGTCCGTCGGGTCGCCCACGCGGATCGTGCCGATCTCGTCCACGAGCCGGTCGCGATGCGACTTCCAGATCGACCGCGGTATGTAGCAGCGCGACGCGGCCGAGCACTTCTGTCCCTGGAACTCGAACCCGCCGCGGATGATCGCCGCGACGAGCGCGTCGCGATCCGCGCTGTGATGCGCGACGATGAAGTCCTTGCCGCCGGTTTCGCCGACGATGCGCGGGTAGCTGCGGTAGACGTCGAGATGCTCCGCGATGAGCCGCCAGATCGAACGGAAGACCGTTGTCGATCCCGTGTAATGCAGCCCCGCGAAGTCCTCGTGGGCGACGACCTGCTTCGTGATCGCCGCTGCGTCGCCGGGAAGGAAGTTGATCACGCCGGGGGGCAGGCCGGCGGCCTCCATCAGCTTCATGATGCGGTAGTTGCTCAGCAGCGCGTGCGGCGACGGCTTCCAGATGCACGTATTGCCCATCAGGACCGGGGCGTGCGGGAGGTTGCCCGCGATCGACGTGAAGTTGAAGGGCGTGATTGCGTAAACGAAGCCCTCCAGCGGCCGGCACTCGATCGTGTTCCACACGCCATCGGGATTGACCGGCGGCTGGAGCTACTGGTAGATCTCCTCCATGTACTTGCAGTTGAAGCGGAAGAAGTCGATCAGCTCGCACGCGGCGTCGATCTCGGCCTGGTGACACGTCTTCGACTGGTTGAGCATGGTCGCGGCGTTGACGTCCATGCGCCACGGCCCGGCGAGAAGCGCGGCGCACTTGTGGAAGATCGCGGCGCGGCTGACGTATCGCTGCCGCACCCAGTCGAGCTTCGCCTTCTCCGCCGCGTCGATCGCCCGCGCAACCTCGGCGGGGCCGGCCATGTGCACCGTCGCCAGCACGTGCCCGTGGTCGTGCGGCACGATGGCCTTCACCGTGTTACCCGTGCGCACCTCTTCGCCGCCGATGATAAGCGGAATCTCGACTTCGTCCGCCGCATGAGCCTTCACCGCCTCGCTCAGCGCCGTCCGCTCGGGCGACCGAGGCAGGAAGCCCAGCACGGGCTCGTTCATCGGATCGGGCATGGCGTAGATGGCGTTGGACATGGATCGCGCTCCGGATGGGGGCGGACATTCTAACGGAAGACGGCGACGCGGCGACGGAGCGACGAAGGGCGCGGATTCGGAAGCTCCTTCGTCGCTCCGTCGCGCATCAGTCCCCGGCACTTGGCTCCGCGCCCCGGTCGCGCGCCGTCTTTCGTCGCATCGCGTCGCATCACATCGCATCGATCAGGATCTGCGGGCAGCGAGCCGGCGTGCATGACGTCGATCGTCGCCGCGACGTCGGCGAAGCGCCGCGCCTTCACCGCGAGCAGCATTCCGCCCCGAACCCGACGCCGGGTCGGCGGAAACCGCACAGCCGATGTCCGCCGGCGGCGCGTGCCGCTCCGGGCGCACCTCCGCCACGCTCACCTCCCCGGGACGGAGCACGCGCCGCCGCACCGCCCCCCGGGCGATCGCGCCGCCCCGCCCATGCGCCCATGTTGCCGCCGCCGACGATGCCGAGCCGATACTGCATCCAGTCAGGTAGACTACAGACCCCGGCGGGTCGCGTGACCCTCGCCCGGAACCCCCCCCGGAGCCCCTGATGGCCAAGGCAGCCAACGGCTACAGCTACGCACTGCCGTTCGAAGCACCCGTGCTCGATCTGGAGAGGCAGATCGCGACGCTCGGTGCGCGCGCCGACGCACCGGAGTACCGCGAGGAGCTCGACAAGCTGCGCGAGAGTCGCGACAGCATGCTCGCGAAGCTGTACCGGGATCTCTCGCCGTGGGACACGGTGCTCGTCGCGCGTCACCCCGAGCGGCCGCAGACCTCCGACTACATCTCGATGATGTGCCGCGACTTCCGCGAGCTGCACGGCGACCGGCACTTCGGTGACGACCCGGCGATCATCAGCGGCTTCGCGCGGATCGGTCCGCACAAAGTGATGCTCATCGGCCACCAGAAGGGGAAGACGACGCAGGAGAAGATCGCCTGCCACTTCGGATGCGCGCACCCGGAGGGCTACCGCAAGGCGCTCCTGAAGATGGAGCTGGCCGTCAAGTTCGGCCTCCCGATCGTCACGCTCATCGACACGCCGGGCGCGTACCCGGGCATCAAGGCCGAGGAGCGCGGCCAGGCCGAGGCGATCGCGGTGAACCTCCGTGCCATGAGCCGGCTCAGCACGCCGATCGTCTGCGTGGTGATCGGCGAGGGCGGGTCCGGCGGCGCCCTGGGGATCGGCATCGGCGACCGCGTCGCGATGCTGTCGAACGCGTGGTACTCCGTCATCAGCCCGGAGGGTTGCGCCGCGATCCTCTGGAAGGAGGCCGTCGAGGCGACGAACATCGCCGCCGCCCGGGCGCTCAAGCTCACCGCACGCGACAACCTGAAGAACGGGCTGATCGACGCGGTGATCGACGAGCCGCTCGGCGGCGCGCACCGCAACCCGGTGGAGGCCGCCGACCACATGCAGCGCTGGATCGCCGATCGTCTGCGCGAGCTGAAGCGCTTCAAGCCGCAGACGCTCGTGCGACTGCGGTACGACAAGATCAGGAAGATCGGGGCGGTCACCGAGAACGCCTGACGGGACGGGGGACGGTCCCGCCGGGACCCGCTCCGCCGGGTCGCCGTCGATCGCGCCGTCAGTGCAATGGCGGTTCCGCCCGCTTCGCCTCGTCCGGCTGCGAGGGGCGTCCGCCCGACGGCCGCGTCGCCGTGCTCGTTGACGCTGGACGCCATTCGTCGTAACATAGGCCGATTCAGCGCCAGGAACCCGCGCAAGTCCCTGCAAATCAGCGACTTACCGCGTCTCGGCGGGTCCCGCTGCAGGACCGGGCGGGGCTCAGCCTGGCGCGCGAAGGGACTGCGGCCGTGGCGAAGAAGACCTCCAAGAGAGCCCCTCGCACGAAACCGGCGGCCCGCCGCAAGGCGCCGGGCGGGAGCGTTCGGAAGAAGACCACCGCGCGAAAGACCACGAAGAAGAAGACGTCGCGCGCGAAATCGCCCGTGAAGAAGCCCGCGAACTCGTCGGTGAAGAAGCCCTCGAGCAAGTCCTCGAAGAAGAAGTCCTCGAAGAAGAAGACTGCGAAGGGGAAGACGTCAAGGAAGACGATCCCGAAGAAGAAGACGACCACGAAGAAGAAGACTACAAAGAAGAAGACCGCCGCGAAGGCGAATGCCGCAAAGACTGCCGGCGGGAACGAGTCCACGGCGAAGACGTCCACGGCGGACAAGTCTGCGTCTGCGGCGGGCAAGTCTGCGGCAGGCAAGTCAGCGGCGAACAAGTCAGCGGCGAAGTCGACCCCGAAGAAGTCCGCTGCGAAGGACGACGGCAAGACCGCAAAGAAGAAGCGTTCGGGACGCCGCTCCCTCGGCGCGCGGTCCGTGGCCGAGGCGGCAAGCGCCGGCATGGCGGATGCCCAGGGCTACGTTTACGTCAACGGGCGCCGCGTCCGCATGATCTCGACCAAGGGCCAGGGCCTCGTCAAGAAGTCACGCACGAACAACGCCGCGAAAGCCCCCGAGGCCGAGCCCGAAGGTCCGAAGAAGCCCCTTAAGACCACGCTCACGGCCAAGCAGCTGCGAAATTACCGGGACGTGCTGCTCATCAAGCGCGCCGAGCTGGTCGGCGACGTCAGCGCGATGGAGACGGCTGCATTGCAGTCGCGCGGCGGGAATCTGTCGAACCTCCCCATCCACATGGCCGATATCGGTTCGGACACGTACGACCAGGACTTCATGCTCAGCCTCGCCGAGACGGAGCGAAAACGCCTTCGCGAGATCGACGACGCGCTCATGCGCATCAAGGACAAGACCTACGGCATCTGCCAGATGACCGGGCAGCCGATTCCCACGGCCCGACTCGACGCCAAGCCCTGGGCCAAGTACACGATCGAAGCGGCCCGTGCGGTCGAGGCGCGGGAGTGGCGTCCGTCCTGATCCCGTCCCCGCGCCGACGCCCGGGACGCACACCCGCGGCGAAACGCGACGCCCGGAACGCGACGCCCGAAACGCAACGGCTGACGCAAGCCGAGCCGACCCAAGCCAAGCCGAGCCGAGCCGAGCCATCGTCACTGCAAGCGACCATCCGGGGTTCCGTGGCCGTGAACGCGGCGCCTACCGCGCGCCGCTCGCGTGGCTCACGCTGATCCTGGTCCTGGTCCTGGGCACGGCCGCCGACCTCGGGACGAAATGGTGGAGCTTCGAGACAGTCGCGCACCGGCCGGTCCGCCTCGATCGGGAGCGTCTGCTCGCCGACCCGTCGTACGATCCCGTTCCCTTCCGGGCGCGACGCCCCCTGCTGCCGGCCGGCATCGCCGATCTCAAGCTGGTGCTCAACCCGGGTGCGGTCTTCGGTCTCGGCGCGCACCAGCGATGGTTCTTCATCGTCTTCACGATCGGGGCGTTGGCGGCGGGGGTGCACCTCTTCGGCCGACACACCACGGCCTCGAGCTACGGCGCGCACGTCGCGATCGGTTTGGTCATGGCGGGCGGCGTCGGCAACCTCATCGACCGCATCGCGTACGGCCGTGTCCGCGACTTCATCCACGTGCTCCCCGGCCGCCGGCTTCCCTTCGACTGGACCTGGCCCGGCACGCAGAATCCCGAGATGTTCCCCTGGGTGTTCAACGTCGCCGACGTCCTGCTGCTCGTCGGGATGGTGATCCTGATGCTGCGGATCAATCGGATGGAGCGGAAACGCAAGACGCTGGAGGGCGCGACGGAGCAACAACGAAACGACGAAGCGACGGAGGGGCTCGAAGCGGGTTAGTTCCGACTCACACCACGCCCCGCCCCGGGCCGCCCGGTCGCTCCGTCGCGTCGCAGCTTCCTGCCTCGTCCACCATCCGCAGCGCCGCATCGACCGGAAGAAGGTCCCCCTCGCCCAGCGGTTCCGGCACATCCTCGAGCTTCATCGCGTGCCCGAGCGTGAACGGACCGACCGCGGTGCGCCGGATCGACACACAGTGCCCGCCCGTGCCGAGAGCCTCGCCCAGCGCGCGGGCGAGGCTGCGGACATAGAAGCCCTTCGCGCAGTGGAGCGAGAGATCGACGTGAGGCCATGCGTAGTCGTCGAGCGTCAGAGCGTGCACGGTGACAGGCCGCGAGGGCAATTCCGGCGCATCGCCTGCCCGGGCGAGGCGGTACGAGCGGCGTCCGGCCACCTTGACCGCACTGTACGCGGGCGGCCGCTGGTCGAACGTACCGCGGAAGCGGAGCAGGGCGTCGCGCACGTCCGCCTCGTCCGGCGGAACGGCGACGACGACGGGCCGTCGCGCGCCCTCGCGATCGTCGGTGTCGGTGAAGGCGCCCAGATCGATCCGCGTCTCGTACTGCTTGCTGGTGCCGACGATCCGGTCGATCACCTTCGTCGCCCGCCCGAGCGCGAGCACGAGCACGCCGGTGGCGAGCGGGTCGAGCGTGCCGGCGTGACCCGTCTTCGCGCCCGCCGCCCGGCGCCGGACGTCGGCGACGACCGCGAAGCTCGACATGCCCGCGGGCTTGTCGATCACGATCAGACCGGTCGTGGCGGGACGCTGGGCTTTCGGTCTCATGGCACCCGTACCCTAGCCCGCATTATGCATGAACCGGGTCGTCCAGCGGGCGATCCAATCGCGTGAGCGCTCGTTCGAGCCTCGACGTATCGAGAGGATATGCCATCGCCTCGCCCGAACGCTCACGCGATCGGCTTGCCGCGCTGGCTGCGCGGCGCACGCCTTCGTTGACCCGAACGTCGGCCTCACGTCCCGAGAGGGTCGTCGCTTGGACCACCCACCGACCCGCTTCATGCATAATGCGGGCTAGCAGCCCGTTGAGGAACTGGAACGCCGCCGGAGCACGATCATTTCCGCCGTGGACGGCGTCACCAAACCTCGCTGCAAGCGTCAAACGGGCTGCTCGCTGCCATGCGTACCGCGCGGACGAACGACCCCGCCCGAGCGCTCTCTACGGCGGCTTGCCCGGCTCGGCCCTCGGGGCCGACATTTGCTCCCGACATGACCGGATTCACCCGGCGGTCCTGACGGATTCATCCCGCGGTCCTGAGCCGCCGCCCTCGGTTGTCCCTGTTCCCTTCGTCGTTACACTTACGAATCGTTGGGACAGGTGTCCGAGTGGCCGAAGGAGCAGCACTGGAAATGCTGTGTACGGCTTGTCCGTACCGTGGGTTCGAATCCCACCCTGTCCGCTTGCCGGCGATGACCGTCCTGGTGTTCGATTGACCCCGGCTCGGTGCCGGGGAGAATCCCGCCATGGAATGGTACATCCCGATCCTCATCTTCCTCGCGCGCATCTGCGACGTGTCGATCGGCACGGTGCGAACGATGATCATCATTTCGGGGCACAAGCTCATCGCGGCGGTGCTGGGCTTCATCGAGGTGGTCATCTGGGTGTTCGCGGTGGGCGGCGCGCTCAGGTACCTCCCCGAGCCGCTGGCGGTCATCGGGTACGCGGGGGGATTCGCGGTGGGCACGCTCGTCGGGATGCTCATCGAGCAGCGTCTCGCGCTCGGCTATCGCGTCGTGCGCGTGATTTCGCCAAAGACGACCGAGGCACTCACCGCGTCGCTGCGGGCCCGCGGGCACCGCGTGACGCTCGTCGATGGACAAGGCGAGGCCGGACCCGTCGAGATCGCGTTCATGGTGGTTCGCCGACGGGCCGTACCGCGACTGCTCACCGAGGTCCGGGAGGCCGCGCCGAGTTCCTATGTCACGGTCGAGCCGGTCGAGCGCCCGCTCGTCAACGGCCCGCTTTCCGATACGGGATTCTCCGTGCGGCCCTGGCGGCGACTCGGCCTCCTGCGGAAGTGACGGCAACGCCCGCCGCGCCCGGGGCGAGACATTCATGCCGGCACGGAGGGGGGCCGCGGCCGCGGTGGTCCCCCCCACCGGGGGCGAGTACACTCCGGGTCCACGGGCTGTAGCGCAGCTTGGTTAGCGCGCCTGACTGGGGGTCAGGAGGTCGACGGTTCGAATCCGTCCAGCCCGATTGGCCGC
>CAZXBB010000456.1:0-1690 GCA_964638815.1 uncultured Isosphaeraceae bacterium | reverse complement strand
GTGATGAAGGTATTCCATTCGATCAGCCGGGGCTGGACGTCGATTCCCAGCTGCTTGAGGTCGTTCTGGACGATCACGACGATGTCCTCGCGCAGGTCGTTGCCCTGGTTCGTGCGGAGCTCGAAGCGGAACGGGCGGCCGTCCTTGTCGATGATCCCGTCGCCGTCGTGGTCGCTCCACCCTTCTTCCTCCAGCAGCCGACGGGCCTCTTCGACGTCGTAGGGCCATGGCGCGAGGTCGTCGTTGAACTCCCACTGGAACGGCATCGCGTCGCTGACCGCGATCGTGCCGTAGCCGTACAGCAGGGCCTCGACGATCTGCTGGCGATTGATTCCCATGGTCAGGGCGCGACGAACCTTGGCGCTCTCGAACAGCGGATTGCGGAGGTTCCACACCAGGAAAGTGTACGAGCGCGCGGGATACGCGATCGCGTAGGTGAGGTCGCTCTCTTCGACCCGGTGCATCTCGGCCGGCGGCACCGCCCGCATGAAGTCGACTCCCCCGGTAAGGAGCTCGGTCAGCTGGGTCGTCTGTTCGGGGATCACGCGCACGACGACTCGATCGAGATGCGGCCGGCCGAGGGCGAAGTCCGGATTGGCTTCGAACACGACCTGCTGGTTCGACTGCCACGAGACGAACCGGAAGGGGCCGCTCCCGACCGGATTGCGGTTGAAGGGCGCGTTCCGCATCTCCGCCGGCGGGATGTCGCCGAGCAGGTGACGCGGCATCGGACTCCACTCCGTGAAGTCCATGGGGGCGTCGGAGTGGGCTTCCGAAAACTCGAACCGCACCGTCCGATCATCGACCTTCACGGCGCGGGTCACGTACTGGAAGTAGGCGCGATTCGCGTACGCGATGTCGTCGTGTACGGACAACTCGTAGGTCCAGACGACGTCGTCGACCGTGACCGGCTCGCCGTCGTGCCAGGTCATCCCGTCCCGGATCCGGAACGAGAGCGAGAGGCCGTCTTCGGGCATCCAGAACGAATCGGCGAGGTACGGCACGTAGTTCATCTCCTCGTCGAGTCGGACGAGGTTGGCGAACAGCATGTAGCTCATCGTCTGGTTGGTGTCGTAGTCGGTCGAGATGAGCTCGTTGAACGCGTCGAAGTCGCTGGTCGTGGCCACGACCGCGGTGCCGCCGTCGACCGGGGCTTCCGCCGTGCCGGGGCCCTCGCCGGCGGGCTCGCTACCGCCGCACGCCGCTGCGAACAGGAAGGACAGAACGAGAAGTCCGGGACGCGCGCTCATCGGGGGGAAACCTCGCGAAAGGGGAAGCGGGAGATGCCTCGGCATCGAACGTGAGTATCGTCCCCGTCCGTCGACGGTGTCAAGCGAGCGCGGTCTCGGGAATGCCCTTCGATCCGGCGCTCCTCGTCGGACGTCAGCGTCGCGGGCTCGAGCTGCGAGCCGAGCGCGATCGCGAACGCAGCGCGGAGCCCCGCGGCGAGCTCGTCGAAGGTCACCAGCCGTCCGGCGGCGGCGAACACCGTCGTCGTGCGCGCGGGATCGAGGCTTCCCGGCCAGATCTCCCCCCGCGCCGTCTGCTCGCCGGCGAGCGGGATCGATCCGTGCTGGAGGAGCGCACGGCGCACGCGGCGCTGCGCACTGCCAACCAGCTTCCGCCCGCCGGCCGTGATCTCGCCCGGCACGCTCGCCGCAAAGCACGCCAGTCGGCTCGTGGGCCGCAG
>CAZXBB010000455.1:0-1866 GCA_964638815.1 uncultured Isosphaeraceae bacterium | reverse complement strand
CGGGTCGAGGCTTGTGTGCCCCGGTCCTTGGCTCGGCAAGGGCCGGGTGGGCAACGAACCTCAGAAGCCGTCGTTCCATCGGTGACCCACCCGGCCCTGTCAGAGCACAGGACCGGGGCACACTTCGATGACGGCAAAGGGATGTCCGTGTGCCACGGCGGCAAGGGCCGAGCTCACGGCCATCCTGAGCTCGTCGATCCGGACGGCATCGAAGAGGCTGGAGTCGCGTTGATCCGGCGGAATGGGGAACCGGGAACGGGGAATCGGGAACCTCGGAACGGTCAATTGAACAACGGGAAACGGGAAACGGGAAACGGGAAGCGGGAAACGCCAGACACTTGCGGCTTGAGTGAAGCGCATGCGAGCAGCCCGTTGAAGAGCTGGGGCGTCGCCTGAGTGCGATGCTTTTCGTCGTGGCAAGGAGCCGAACCGACGCCGTATTTGGCGATACAGCTAGGTTTGGCGACGCCGTCCACGGCGGAAATGATCGTGCTCCGGCGGCGTTGCAGTTCTTCAACGGGCTGCTAGGGGCAGATCCCCCATTCCCCGAGCAGCGCGACGATCTCGCTGAAGCCGACCATGCAGTCGCCGTCGAGGTCGAGCGGGCAGCCGGGGCACGGGCCCCACGCCTGGAGGAGCACGAGCAGGTCGGCGAACGTCACCATTCCGTCACCGTCGAGGTCGGCCCGGCACGAGAAATCGGGCAGCGCGACGCGCACGATGGCCTCGATCTCGTCGCCGCCGCCGATCGGCTCGATGGCGACGTTGGCGTACACGAAGCCGTCCTCGGCCAGTTCGTACCCGGGACCGACGACGTTGGAGGCGCCGAGGTCCGTGACCACGGAGTCCACCTCGCCGTCGCGATCGGCGTCGACCTCGTCACCGGTCTGGAGGACGATGCGCGACGACGCGGCGAGGCTGCCCGAGTGCCCGGCGAACAGCATCTCACGACCGCCGCTGACGCTCCACGCGTGCACCACGACGCCGTCGTCGTTGATGCTCAGCCCGAGCACGGCGGCGCCCGCGAGCGTCGTGCATCCGACGTCGTCGCCCTCGCGGATCACGATGCCCGCATCCACCGCGATGAACTCGTCGCTCGCCACGGGACCGTCGGTGTCGCCGGAGAAGACGTACGTGCCCGCGTCATTGATGCTGACGGCGTCGAAGCTCGCCCAGTTGTCGCCGTCACCGTTCGGCAGGCTCTCGCGCGCGACGATCAGCCCGCCGACCGCGATGACGTCGTTGTCGTCTTCCGAGCCGGTGTCCACAAGCAGTGACAGGATCGAGTGCGCCCCGTCGTCGGAGAAGTCGTAGTCGAAGCCGACGCCGGCCGGGGTCTCGATGACGAAGCCGTCGATCGGATCTCCGGACGCGATGACCGTCGTGATGACGCCGCCGGCGGCGCGGTACAGCGCGCGGCGCTGCGTCGAGCCGCCCGGCACGAGGCTCAGCCCGGAAACGAAATGCGCCGTTCCGTCGGGGAGCATGGACGGGCGGCTGCAGAACGTGACGAACTGGCCGGGGAAGTCCGGCGCCGGATCCTCCCCCCGCAGCAGCAGCCCCGCCTCCGTCCAGACGGCGTCGTTGCCGTCAACGCTCGGGCTGTAGATGAACCCGCCGGCGTCGCTTACGCCCATCGTGCTCTCGGCGCCGGTGAGCACACGCGGCAGGCCGTCGGTGTTCAGCCACACGACGCCGTCGTCGAACCAGACGAAGTTCGAGCCGGTGACGGATCCGGTGAAACCCACGCGGCCGTCGCCCGCCGTGAACGGATGGTTCAGGTTCCCGACGATCAGGCCCGGCGTGCCGGGGGCGGCTTCGCCTTCGACGACGACGACGTCGATCGCCCCGGCGCCGCGCGCCGTG
>CAZXBB010000454.1:0-32868 GCA_964638815.1 uncultured Isosphaeraceae bacterium | reverse complement strand
GCGCAACGCGTCGAGTTCGCGCCGGACGCGCACGAGGGCTACCTGCTCGACATCGTGGCGGGGGCGCACGCCGGGGATCTGGTCCTGCGCAACCGTCCGGACGACGGCGGTCCCGCGCCGACGGCCGAGACGCGTCACCGGCTGGTGCCGGGCGTCTCCCAGCAGTTCTTCTTCAGCTGTTACCGCGGGTGGCGACGCATGGGTCACCGCTTCGCCGACTACACGGTGCGGCTGTCGGGCGACGCTTCGATCGTCGCCGCGCGCCGCCTCGATCTCTCGACGTGGGACCGGCTCCCCTTCGCGACCGTGTTCACCGACGACGACCCGCACGCGGGCAGCCCGCCGCTCGCGCACGGGCCGGCGACGCGGCTGATCCACGGCGACGAGGGCTGGGACGCGTGGGGGCTGCGGCTCGCCGAGGCGTGGGTGACCGGCCTGCGGCCGCCGTCAACCGTGCTCAGCGACCGCGACGATCCCGCGTACCGCGTCGCGCCCTTCGACGGCGCGGCGGCGCGCGCCGACGCCGACGGCACGTGGATCGACGCGCCCCCCGCGCCGGACCGCTACGCCGCGCAGTTCAACCCGTTCACGGCGCCGCGGCGGGGCCGCTACGTCTTCGCCCTCGACACGCGTGTCAGGGAGGGCGATTTCGCCTTCGGTCTGCTCAGCGGCGACCAGACGCGGTGGATGGCCCTGGCGGGGGCGCTCGGCGACGCGCACCGCGAAGGCGAGATCCGCCTCGTCGTCTGCGATCTCGAGGCGGGCGAGAGCGTGGTGCCGACGATCTCGAACCCGAGCCGCGCGATCGAGTCGTCGTACCTCGTGCGCGATCTCGAGATCGCGATCCTGCACCACGAGAGGGAGACGACTCCGTGAACGACGGGCCACGGCCATCGCGGCGTCGCCTGGCCCTCCACCTCGCCGCGCTGGCGATCGTCATCGGCGGGCACGGCTTGATGCGCGTGCAGACCGCGCGGACCACGCCCTACGAGGCCCGGACGTTCTACTCGCGCGACTACCACGTCGCGCTCGCGATCATGCTCGGCCGCGGCTTCGAGCTGCTGCGTCTCGACACCCCGGCGTCCCAGCCGCTCCTCGACTTCACCCTGATGCGGACCGAGCGTCTCGACCGCGCCGACCTCGAGGCGTTCGACCGCGTCGATCGGCTCCGACCCGCCGACGAGCCGGACTCGCGCAAGCTGTCGCAGCGCAACGAGCTGTCGCGTACGTTCGACATGTACGTCGCCGCGGGCCTTTGGTCGATCTTCGGCATCGACTGGCGCGTTCACACCGCCTTCTATATCGGCCTGAGCATGGCGTGCGGCGTGCTCGTGTTCCTCGTTGCGCGGCGGCTGACCGGCTCCTTCGGCTGCGGCCTCCTCGCGGCCGCGCTCTTCGCGCTCTCGCCGTATGAATCGCGTTACGCGATCGTGTCGATTCGCGACTGCAGCCCGCTGTGGTCCACGATCATCGCGTACGCCGCCGTGCTGTGCCTGGCCGACCGCTTCCGGTCGCCGTGGCTCAACGGGCTCTCGTACGTGGCGGCGGGCGTGGCCGCGACCGTCGGGCTCGGCTGGCGACCGGACGTAATCGTGCTCGCGCCGGTCGCGCTCGTGACGCTGGTCGCGGTGATGTTCTGGAGACGCCGGCGCCCGTTGCGCATCGTGGCGGCGGCGCTGCTGTTCGCGATCGGGGCGAAGGGCACGATGCTCGTCATCGCGGACATCCTGCCGGACGACCTGCCGCGGGCCGGCCGGTTCCAGCTCCTCCACGTCGCGTACTACGCCGACGCGACGCGCAGCAACCTCCTCGGCTACGAGGACAGCTTCCAGACGCTGCGTCACGACACATACGTGTTCACGCTCGCCCGCGCGCTGCACGAGAGCGACCCGCCGGGGGAGCGACGCGCGTGGGACATGACGCTGCACGGCTCGACGTACAGCGACCTGATGGTGCGGCTGTTCCGCGACATGGCCGTGTATCACCTCCGTGACTGGATGCTCTCGATGCCGCGGGTCTGGATGGGCGCGCTCGTGCGGGCCGCCGACCCGGAGCGCGCCCACCCCGTCCGGTACCACCTCTGGCTGCCGTGGGCGGCGCTGATCGGCGGCGTCGCCGGGGTCTTCGCGTATCGGCGGCAGGCGCCCGCGGTGCTGAGCATCCTCGGCTTCTGGCTGGCGTACGGCGTGCTCTTCCTGGTCGTCCTGCCCGAGGGCAAGCATCTTGCGCCATTCGTGTTTCCGCTCATCGTGCTCGGCGCGATCGGCCTATGGCTGCCGTTTCACCTCCTGGCCGCGCGTCGGGGCCGGACGCCGCCGGACGCGGAGCCGTTCGCGCCGCCACTGCGCTGGCGTCCGCGGTGGGTGGCGGGGGGCGCGGTCACCGGCGTCGCGCTCGTCGTCGTCGCTCTGATCGCCGCCGGCGCGGCCGCCGGCGCCAAGCGGCGGGACTACCTCGACGCCGTGCGGGACCGCGCCCGAACCGCGACGGAGGCGCCCGCGACGATCGTCGATCCGCGTGTCTTCACGGTGCGGGCTGCACTGGCGGAGGGCCGCCACGAGGGCTTCCTGCTCGACATCGCGGCCGCCGATCGCCCCGGCACGCTCGTTCTGCGTCACCGCCCCGAGCCTCCGGACTCCGCCGTCGCGTTCGAGACGCGGCACCCGCTCGCCGCGGGCCGGGAGCAGCATTTCTTCTTCACGGTCTACCCGGGATGGCGTCCGGTCGGCCAGGTCGCCGGTCTCTACACGGTGCGGCTGACCGGGGCGGCACAGATCCTGCGGGCGCGTCGCGTGGACCTCGCGACGTGGGGACGGCTCCCCTTCGCGACGGTCTTCACCGACCCCGACGAAGAGCGCGGCAGCCCGAGGCTCGACGACGGTCCGGCGGTGCAGCTCATCGACGTGACCGCGACGACATTCGACGCGTGGGGGCTCACGGAGAGTGAGGCGCTGGTCACGCGCGTCGCCCCGGCATCGCGTGTCGTGGCCGGCCGCGACGACCCGGCCTGCCGCGTCGAGGCGGTCCCCGGGTCCGAGGCGAGCGTGACGCCGTCCGGGACCTGGATCCGCACGAGCCCCGAGCCGTCGCGGTACGCGGCGACGTTCGGGCTCTTCACGGCCCCGGAGACCGGGCGGTACGTCTTCCGGCTCGAGACGCGGATCGACGGAGGCGACCTCGTCTTCGGCCTCCTGAGCGGCGACCGTTCACGCTGGATGCCCATCGCGGCGACCGCCCGCGACATCGTGCCCGGCGGCGAGGTGACGCTCGTCGTGTGCGATCTCGCCGCGGGCGAAGGGGTCGTGCCCACGATCTCCAACCCCGGGGAGGGCGGCGTCTCGGCCTACCTCGTGCGCGGGCTCGAGATCCGGACGGTCGTCCGCGACTGACGCCGCAGGGTTCGTCCAGTCAGTGCTTCTTGTGGCGCACGACCGAGCCTTCGACGAGGAAGATCACGTCCTCGGCGATGTTCGTGCACAGGTCGGCGATCCGCTCGAGCTTGCGGGCGATCGAGAGGACGTCGATCGTCGACTTGGCGGCCTCCACGTTGCGCGGGATCTCCTCCTGCACCCAGGCGAAGACCTCCTTCTGAAGGTCGTCCACACGCTGATCGTCGCGGCGGATGCGACGCGAGAGCTGGGCGTCATCGTTGGCGAGCGCCAGGAGCGCGTTGGCCAGCATCGTGCGCGTGGCGGACGCCATGTCGACGAGGGACTTCGGCACGGTGATCGGGCGGCCGTTCGCGAGCGACATCACGCGCTTGCCGATGCTCTTCGCGCAGTCGCCGATCCGCTCGAGGTCCGCGTTGATGCGCATGACCGCGAGCACGAACCGCAGGTCGCCGGCCACCGGCTGGGACAGCGCGAGGATCCTGAGGCACTCCGCTTCGATATCGAGATCCATCTCGTCGATCTCGGCGTCGCTGCGGCGTACGGTCCGCGCCGTGTCGTAGTCGTTTCTCAGCATCGCATCGATGGCGTGATTCACGCGCTGCTCGACGGCAGCCCCCATGCTGAGGATGGCGCGGCGGCATTCGATGAGCTCGGTCTGGAGGTCGATGGCCATCGGGATCGTCATTCCGTTATCCAAAACGGCCCGTCACGTAGTCCTCCGTCTCCTTGAGATGGGGGCTCGTGAAGAGCGAGAGCGTCGGCCCGTACTCGAGGATCTGCCCGAGGTACATGAGCGCGGTGTAGTCGCTGCACCGCTGGGCCTGCTGCATGTTATGCGTCACGATGAGGATGGAGTACTCCCCCCGCAAGTCCCGGATCAGCTCCTCGATCTTGCCGGTCGCGATGGGGTCGAGGGCGGAGCAGGGCTCGTCCAGCAGGAGGACCTCCGGCTCGGCCGCGATCGCCCGGGCGATGCAGAGCCGCTGCTGCTGGCCGCCGGACATCCCCAGCGCGTTCTCGTTCAGCCGGTCCTTGACCTCATCCCAGAGGGCGGCGCCGCGCAGGCTGCGTTCGCAGACCTCGTCGAGCGCGTCCCGGTCGCGTTCGCCGTCGATTCGAAGCGAGTAGACGACGTTCTCGTAGATGCTCATGGGGAACGGGTTGGGCTTCTGGAAGACCATGCCCATGCGCTTCCGGAGCTCGATCACATCCACGCCGACCTGGTAGATCGAATCGCCGTTCAGCCGCATGTCCCCCTCGATCCGGACGATGTCGAGCAGGTCGTTGAGCCGGTTCACGGAGCGCAGCAGGGTCGACTTGCCGCATCCGGAGGGCCCGATCAGCGCCGTCACCTTGCCCCTGGGCACGTCGAGGTCGTTGTCGATGAGGGCCTGCTTGGCGCCGTACCAGAGGCAGAAGTCCTCGATCTCGAGCACGGCGGTCTCGAGCGAGACCTCCTCGTGGATCTCCGACGGCACGCACTCGCCCCGCGCGATGCGCGCGAGCAGGCTCTCGCGGCTGTCGTCGCGACCCCCGCCCCCGATGCCGCCCGCCGGACGCTCCCGGGGCTGCTCCCGGACCGGAGGCGCGGCGACCTCGATGGGCCGGAAGGGTACTGACGGGCTCGCGGGTTCGAGTTGGCTCATGAAGGCAATCCCTGCGGGGGCACGATCAGGTCAGAACTGGGCGCCGACGAAACGGCGACGGAGCCGGGAACGCAGAGCGACGGCGGCGAGATTGAGCGTCGCGATGATCGCGATGAGGAGGAGGGTCGTGGTGAACACCATAGGCTTTGCGGCTTCGCTGTTCTGGCTCTGGAAGCCCAGATCGTAGATATGGAAGCCGAGGTGCATGAAGCTCCGGTTGATCCCGAAATGCTCGCCGGGATCGGCCGAGATGGGCAGCTCGCCGACGAACTTGACGGCGCCGACCAGCATCAGGGGCGCCACCTCGCCCGCCCCCCGAGCCATGGCCAGGATGGTGCCGGTCATGATCCCGGGCATCGCCCGCGGAAGCACGATGCGCTTGATCGTCTGCCACTTGCTGGCCCCGCACGCGAACGATCCCTCGCGCATCGAGTTCGGCACCGCGGCCAGGGCCTCCTCGGTGGCGACGATCACGACGGGCAGCGTGAGCAGCGCGAGCGTGAACGAGGCCCACGCGAGGCCGCCCTTCGCGAACGTCGGGTTCGGCAGGCCGGCGCGGAAGAAGCCGTCGAAGAAGGGCGTCGTCGCGATCAGCGCGAGCGCGGCGAGCGAGGCGGTGACCCACAGCGTGCCGGACGCGACCCGGGCCGAGCGTCGCGCGCGCGTGAGTGGCCGCCCGGGCCGCTTGAGCCCGAGCATGAGCGTAAGGAACGCCAGCGCCGCGACGGCGACCGCGGCGGCGAGCAGTCCGAACCAGGTCGGCGGGGGGAGCTTCCAGGTCGGTCCGCCGTCGATGAACCCGCCGACGCCGTAGCAGAAGAAGCCCAGGCCGAAGACCCCGAACACGATGCTCGGAACGCCGGCGAGGTGGTTGATCGCGATCCGCACGGCGCTGACGATCGGTCCGGCCTTCGCGTACTCCCGCAGGTAGAGCGCCGCCATGACGCCGAACGGCACCACGAGAATCGCCATGATCAGCGTCATGATCACAGTGCCGACGATCGCGGGGAACACGCCGCCGGCGCTGTTCGCCGCGCGGGGCTCCTGCGTCAGGAACTCACCCCAGCGCGAAAGGTACACGCGCAGCCGGTCGATGAAGCCGAGCTGGTTCGCGGGGAACGCCCGCACGACCTGGTCGAGCGCGATGTCCTGCTCCCCTCCGTCCGCCGTGGCCATGACGAGCCGGAAGCGCCGGTTCTCGGCCTTGCGCCGATCGATCTCTTCGATGATCCCCGCGTTGCGTCGCTCGGCATTCCCGATGATCTCGGTGTACGCCGCCAGCGCCTCGTCGTACTCCCGCCGAACGGACGGCGTCGGGCCCCCGAGGTTGCGGTCGAGCCGCTCGAGCCGGCGCCGCGCGTCCTCCCGGTCCGCCTCGGTGGCGTCGGGGTCCCGCTCGACATCGAAGAGATGCCGGTACGCCCTCGCCCACGAAGACGCGAGATCGTGGGCGACCTCGACGTCGCGCACCGCCAGCCGCGCCGCCTCGCGCTCGTGGCGCAGCTCGCCGAGGTCGTGCTTGTCGAGGTGGATGATCTCGGCGCGGCGATCGAGGACCGCCGCGTGGTGCTCCCGGAAGAGGGACCAGGCTTCAGCGGGGTCGCCGGCGGCGTCCTCGCCGTCGATACGGAACCCCGTGAGGAGGCCGAAGAAGCGGCCCCACTCGGTGCGCTCGATGGTCAGCGCCCAGTCCGGGAACTCCGTGCGCGCGATTGCGGGGTCGTCCACCCAGTAGAAGTGGCTGTTCGTGATTTCGAAGTTGCCGGTGCGAAAGAGCCGCCGGCCGATCTGTCCTTCCCCGTCGGCCATGGCCGAGCGGGCGCGATCGGCGGACACCGGGTCCATCGCTTCGAGCGTGGCCTCGCCGGGCTCGTACGTCTCGACCCGCGTGACGGCGCCGAGCCGCCTCGTGCCGTCGTTCAGCTCAACGAGCTCGAGCGGCGCCGGCCAGAACGTGCCGAGCCCCATCGTCACGACCAGCGCGACGAGGCCGAAGACCATGATCAGGCACAGCAGCAGCGCGCCGCCGGTCAGCCACAGCATCGGCTCGCCGTGCGCGCTGAGCGGGGTGCGCAGCTTCTTGCGTCGCGGGAGCGCCGGCCGTCTCTCGAGCTTCGGGGGCGGCATCGTCGCGCTCACAGCTGGTAGGCCCTCCTCCGGAAGCGGAGCCGTATCGCCTCCGCCACCGTGTTGACGACGAAGGTCATCGCGAAGAGCGTCAGCGCGGCCAGGAACAGCGTGCGGTAGTGCGTGTCGCCGACCGGCGCCTCCGGCAGCTCGACGGCGATGTTCGCCGAGAGCGTGCGGAACCCCTCGAACATGTTGAGGTTCATCACGGGCGTGTTCCCGGCGGCCATGAGAACGATCATCGTTTCGCCGACCGCGCGGCCGAGGCCGATCATCAGGGCGCTGAAGAGGCCGCTCATCGCGGTGGGAATGATGATGCGAACCGCGGTCTGCCACGGCGTCGCGCCGGCGCCGAGCGACGCGCTGCGCAGGTGCCCCGGTACGGTCGAGAGCGCGTCGTCCGCGATCGTGTAGATGATCGGGATGATCGCGAAACCCATCACGAAGCCGACGATGAGCGCGTTGCGCTGGTCGTAGGTGTCCGCGATCGATCCGACCAGGGGGAGCGGCTTGCGGATGTCGAGCCCGATCGCCCCCAGGAAGAGGCCCGCGATGATCACCGCCGCCACGGTGACCGCCGCGCCGGCGAGGAACTTGACGAGCGAGATGAACGCCATGTGCCGGCGGTCCACGGTCTCGGTCGCGCGCCGCAGGTGCGGGTTGACGTAGCGCGTCGTGACGAACGCCGTCGCCAGCGCGGCGAAGGGAAGCAGCATCAGCACCCACCCGCCGAGGGGACGCCCCACCGGCGTCTCGGCGTGGAGCCCGTTCAGCCAGGAGGCGATGTCGCCGCCGAACAGGAGCGTCTCGACGGCGGGTCCCGCGAGGACACCGAGCGCCAGCGCGGGCGGCAGGAACACGAGGATGAAGACGATCCGGTGCCGTGCCCACCGGAGGGCAAACCGCGACGGCAGCATCTGCCACAGGAAGGACCCGAGCAGGAACATGAACGGAATCGCCAGGAGGCAGACGAGCGTGGTGGGAACGACGCGCTCGATGTAGGGGGCGATGACGAGGGCCGCGAGGAATCCCAGCACGACGCTCGGAAGCGAGGCCATCATCTCGATCGCGGGCTTGATCCAGGCCTTCCACCGCGGGTCCAGGAACTCGCTGGTGTAGATCGCCGCCAGGATCGCCAGCGGGGCTCCGAACAGCATCGAGTAGATCGTCGCTTTCACGGTGCCGAAGATCAGCGGAACGAGGCTGAGCTTGGGCTCGAAGTCGTCGGTGGCCGCGGAGCTCTGCCAACTGAACTCCGGCTCGGCGTACCCCTCGTACTCCATCGGGGCGAAGAGGCTCGAGAAGGTCGCTTCCGGGTAGCCGGGCTCGAAGGCCCACCGCGCGACGCCCCCGTCGGTGACGGCGATGACCGCGTCCTCCTTCGGCGCGATCGCGACGGCGCGAATCGCCCGGTCGTCGGGAGATTCGAGCCGCGCGAGCTCGTTCTCGCCGGTCATGTAGTAGATCCGCAGGTCCCCCGTTTCGAAGCCGGCGGCGAACATGCGGCGTCGTGTCGCCATGCCCAGCGTCGTCACGGCGCCCGGCCCGCTCTCCGCGATGCGCTTCGCGGGAATCAACCTGAAGCCGTCGCGGCCCGCGTTGGCCGAGCCGGTGCCGTCCACGATGTACCAGCCGCACAGACCGCCCCGCGAGTCGCCGGCGACGAGCGTCCCCCCGCCCAGCAGGAGATCCAGGACGGTGAGGCGGGCGGCTGGATCGGCGACGAGGTCCAGCCGCTCGGCCACGAACGCGTCGTCCTCCCCGGCTGTCGAGATGCGAACGGCGTGACCGTCGGGCCACGCGGCCACCACGTTCTGCCCGACACCGGTGATGGTGAGAAAGGCGGCGTCCACGCCCTCCCGGGTCGAGTACGGAAGCGTGACCGGCGCTTCGAACCGGAGCGTGGTGCCGCCGGTCATGAAGTCCTCGGACTCGGTCGCCTGGAGGAGCAGAAGGCGGCTGCCCGTCGCCTCGGCGGCGATCGCGACGATCGCAAGCCCGCCCGCCGTGTCCGCATGCCCGAGCGCGACGATCGGGCCGGCCGCGATGGATTGCGGGCGGCCGACGGGCTCGACGGTCAGTGTCTGGAGCCGGAACTGGTCCTCCGGCGTACGCTGCACCATGCCGTCTTCGTAGGGGCGGGCCTCGCCGCGTTCGAGATCAAAGAGGCTCTCGGGCACCGTGCTGTCGTCCAGGAACTCCGTGGCGAACCCGGTGCGAACTGCCCGCACCGTACCGTCCGCGAAGCCGAGCACGAAGATGCCGTCGCCCAGCGGGTGGGAGGCGGCGGTCGGCGTCTCGTCCGCGAGAGCCCGGGTCCAGAGCGTCGTCCCGTCGTCCGGCCGGAACGCGGTGAGCGATCCGTCGGCGTGGCACACGTAGCCCATCGTGACGTATTCATCCACCTCGAGATGGACGGGCGGTCCGCCCGCGGTCGGCGGGTAGGTCGCCTCGAGGTCGGACGCCGCGGGCATGAACATCGGCGCGACCACGGCCACGAGGAAAAGGCAGACCGTGATCACCGCCACGATCGTGCCGATCCCGCCGACCGTGATGAGCACACGCGACACCACGTCCGCCGCGCGAACCGAGGCTCGCGTGCGGCGGGCTCGTCGTCGTCCGGTGAATCCCGAGTCTGCTGCCATGAGAGAGGCGGGCGGGGGCGGGTCCGCCGTGCTGTATCAGGTTCGCGACCCTCGGGATCCGGCGGTCACCGCCCGAGCTTCATGCCGAGCTTCTGGAGCTCCAGCCGGGCGATGTTCGCGTTGACCGGGAGGTAGCCGTCCTTGATCACCTCGGCCTGCCCCTCCCGGCTGAACACGTACCTGACGAACTCGCCCCGCAGCGGGTCCTCCTGGTCGAGCTGGGAGCCCGGCTCGAAGTTGACGTACATGTAGAGGTACCGGGTCAGCGGGTAATCGCCCGCGTTCTCCGGCGCCGGTGCGACCGGCGGGGCGGTTTCGAAGGGGGCGATCGGAATCGCCACGACGTCCGCCGTCTGGTAGCCGATGCCGCTGTAGCCGATGCCGAACTTGTCGCTCGCCACGCCCTGGACCACCGCGGAGCTTCCCGGCTGCTCCTTCACGTTGTCCTTGAAGTCGCCCTTGAAGAGCGCGTGCTCCTTGAAGTAGCCGTAGGTGCCCGAGGCGCTGTTGCGACCGTAGATGCTGATCGGCTTGTCCGCCCACTCGCCCTCGACCACGCCGAGCTGGCCCCACGTGGTGATGTCGCTGCGATGGCCGCCCTTGCGCGTCCTCGAGAAGACCGCGTCGATCTGCTGGAGCGAGAGCCCCCGCCGGGCGATCGGATTGTCCTTGTGCACGAAGACGGCGAGGATATCGACGGCCACCCGGAGCGGCGTCGGCTTGAAGCCGAAGCGGGACTCGAACTCGTCCACCTCGGCCTTCTTCATCTCCCGGCTCATCGGGCCGAACGTGCTCGTCCCCTTGATCAGGGCGGGCGGGGCGGTCGAGCTTCCCTTGCCCTCGACCTCGATCTGGACGTTGGGGTAGATGCGGCGGAAGCCCTCGCCCCACAGCACCATCATGTTGTTCATCGTGTCCGAGCCGACGCTCTTTATGTTGCCGGAGACGCCCGGGACCTGGCGGTACTTCGGCAGGTTCGGATCGACCTGGACCGCGCCGCTCTGGGCCGCGGCCACGGCCGCGCCGGCCAGGGTCGCTGCGGCCGTCCAACGAAGCGTGCTGATTCTGAACATGACTTTCGCGTCCTTCAGACTTGGGTCAGACAGAGACCGCGGAACGCAAACCACCGAACGCAACCGCGGAACGCCGGGATTCTACGGGCCGCAACCGGCCGCAATGTTAGCGTTCGGTTGTCATGGAGTGCAGATTCTGCGCTGACACGACGGCCGCCGCGCAGAAGAAAAGCCCGACCGATCCCCGTGGGAGCCGGTCGGGCCTGGTATGCCTTCGGTCACTGTGCAGAAGAGCCGTCGGCGGGTGGATGTCGGTCGTGCGCCCGCGTCGCGCGCCTGGGTCGCGCGCCTGGGTCGCGCGCCTGGAGCGTGCGGGAAGATCGTTGCCGGATCGTGCGGTCCGGTCTCGTCGCGCCACCGTCGGGCGACGACTCCGGAATCATCGGACGACTCGTCGCATCTCTGAACCGCGAATCGCCAACGACGGCACGGATTGTCGCTACTCGCGCGCGCTGTCGGGCAGGACGATCCTGAAGACGCTGCCGCGACCGACGATGCTCTCCGCCTCCGCGCGACCGCCGTGCACGATCGCGACGTGCTTCACGATGGCGAGTCCGAGCCCGGTGCCGCCGAGCTCCCGGCTGCGGGCGGGATCGACGCGATAGAAGCGCTCAAAGATGCGCGAGAGATGCTGCGGGGGGATGCCCGGACCCTCGTCGGCGACCTCACTCGCCACCGTGCCTTCGTCCGTGCGCCGCGCACGCACGGTCACGTGCGTCCCTTCCGCGCTGTAACGGACGGCGTTGGAGATCAGGTTGCCGAGCGCCTGCTCGAGGAGCTGCTCCGCCCCGTCGAGCACCAGGTCGGGATCGATTTCCCGAACGATGGTGATCGACTTGTCCCGGGCGGCGTTCTCGATCGAAGCCACGGCTGAACGGACGAGCTCGGTCGCCCGCAGGGGCGTCAGCGCAAGCGATGCGCGTCGATCGGACTGCTCGAGCCGCGCAAGTGCGAGCAGGTCCTCGATGATCGCCGCGAGCCGCTCGGCGCTGCGGCGGATCACGTTCAGGAACTCCGTGGTCTGCTTCTCGTCGCCGCAACCGACCTCCAGCATCGTCTCGACGTACCCGAGGATGTTCGTGATCGGCGTGCGAAGCTCGTGGGAGACGTTCGCGGCGAAGTCGCTGCGGATCGACTCCAGTCGCCGGAGCTTGGTGACGTCGTCGATGAAGACGAGGACGCCCTCGGCCTGCCGCTTCGAATCGAGCAGCGGGGCGCTCACCGCCTCGACCCGGGGGCCCCGCTGGAGCTCGAGCTCCTCACGGAGGACGCCCTCGGCCAGGGCGGACTGCACGAAGCGGTTGAGATCCGGCTCGCGGACGAGCTCCTGGAGCAGGCGGCCGCGGGCGTGGGCTCCCTGGAAGCCGAGAATGCTCTCGGCCGCCCGGTTCGCGCTGATCACGCGCTGATCCTGGTCGAGGGCCAGCAGGCCGCTCGTCATCGAGCTCATGATCGCGCTCTGCTCGGCCTGCTGGCTCTGGAGGCGGGCGATCTTGTCGCTGAGCTGCCTGGCCATCTCGCCGAGGTTGTCCGCGAGCGACGCGAACTCGCGGGTCTTCGGATGAGGCAGGGCGTGCGTGAGATCGCCCGCGGCGAAGCGCTTCGCGCCCTCCGCCAGACGCCCGACCGTCCGGCTCAGGCGACGGGAGATGAAGTAGATCACGCCGAGCGTGAAGAGGAGCGAGAACAGCGCCGCGCCGCTGACGATCCGGAGCACGCGGCCGAACTCGGCGTCGACTGCGCCCACGGGTCGCGCCGTCCGGACTACGGCGATCGTCTCGCCGTTCGTGGTGAGCGTGTCCGCGAGGTACACCATGTCGAGGCCGAGCGTCGCGCTGCGGCGCACGGCCGACCCGCTGCCCTTCTCCATCGCCTCGACGATCTCCGCGCGGTCGCGGTGGTTGTCCATCAGCGCTGGATCGCGCTCGGAGTCCGCGAGAACCGTGCCGTCGGGACGGACGATGGTGGTCCGCACGCCGGCCCGGCGCGAGACCTCCGACGTCTCGGCCTCGAGTTCCTGCCGGCGAGCGGGCTCGAGCAGCGGCCGGACGCGATCCGACACGAGGGGCGTCACCCGCGCGAGCTCGCGCACCGTCTGCTCGTTGTTGAAGCGACGCAACTGGCTCAGCGCGTAGATGCCGAGCACGATCGCCACCACGGCCTGGACCGCCATGAGCGCGACACCGAGTTGCCAAAGGAGAGTTCGCCCTCGCGGAGGCGTCATCCGTCCATGTCGCTCGTCTGGTCACGGAGGCGATAACCGACGCCGCGCACCGTCTCCACCAGCGAGCCGGAATGGCCGAGCTTGCGGCGCAGGGCCGTCACGTGGACGTCGACGGTCCGACCCGACAGCACGGTGTTGCCTCCGTGCACGGCGGCGATGATCTGGTCGCGCGTACGGACGAAGCCCGGGCGCGACGCGAGGAACTGGAGGATGCCGAACTCGGTGATGGTCAGGTCCACCGGCTCGCCCTTGGCCGTCACGCGGTGACGATCGGAATCGACCACGAGCAGGCCGTCGCCGATGTCCAGTCGTTTCGACGCGCCGGCGCCGTTGTCGGCGTCCGGCGCCGCGCGGCGCAGGACGTTCTTGACGCGCGCCATCAGCACGCGCGGGCTGAACGGCTTCGTGACGTAATCGTCGGCGCCGAGCTCGATGCCGGCGACGATGTCCGCTTCCTCGCCCTTCGCCGACACCATGACGACGGGGATCCCCCGCGTCTCGGGGCGCTGCTTCATGCGGCGGCAGACCTCCAGGCCATCGAGGTCGGGCAGCATGAGATCGAGCAGGACGAGGTCCGGCGGCTCGCGCTCGATCGAGTCGAGAGCGCGGCGGCCCGACGCGACAGTCCGGCTTCCGAGCCCCTCCCGCTCCACGTGGAAGCGGATGAGTTCCGCGATGTCCGATTCGTCTTCGACGATGAGAACTTGAGGGGCCATTCGCCGGAATCGTAGCCATCGAGTGTTCACGTTGCGTGAAGAAAGACCCTCCGTCGCGATCCTCTTCATTGCACCCTGCGAGCCCGGCGTGCCGATACCACACGGGGCGCGTCCGCCCCGCCGTCAATTGCCTTGCTTGCCTGTCATGCCCCGCTTCGAAGCGACGCGGTCGATGCGGCCTCGCCCCGGCGGGGAACCGGCCCCGATTGCCCCGAATGGCCCGAATGGTCCGCGGATATGCGGGGTCCGACGATTAGTATGGGCCGGACCGGGGAGGAGGTTTTGACGGCGGCGGAGACGTGGCCGCGCGGTCCGCGGTGGACCGGGCGAGTTCGCCGTGGCCGTGAAGAGGAACGATGGGGCGACTACGGGAAGATCGGCGGGGCGGGGCCCCGCCCATGCGCAATGTCCGCCTGCTCCGGCCGTACAGCGGCTGGATCGCGGTGGTGGTCGGTCTGCTGGGCGTCTTCGCCCTCACCGACACGCTCCAGCCGTACTTCCTGAAGCTGCTCATCGACGACGTGTTCATCCCCGGTGCGGACGGCGACTGGTCGCTGCTGTGGATCATCCTGCCGGCCATGGGCCTTGCCTACGTCGTCCGCAACTTCCTCTTCTACGTGACCCGGATGCGCTCGCTCCGGATCAGTGAGGACCTGTGCTTCGACCTGCGGCAGCGGCTCTTCGAGCACATGCAGCGGCTGAGCCTGCGTTTCTACAAATCCCACCGTCCCGGCAAGATCAGCGCTCGGCTGCTCGACGACACGTTCAAGATCCAGAGCTTCATCCACGAGAAGCTGCCGACGCTGCTCCGCTACGTGCTCGAGTTCCAGGTCCTGCTCATCATCATCTACATGGTCAACTGGCGGCTGGCGATCGCGAGCACCATCGTTCTGCCGCTGCACTTCTGGACCTACCGCCGGTTCCGCATGCCGATCCGTCGCAGCCACTCGGAGGCGCAGGAGCAGATCGCGGTCGCCCACGGCAGCGTGGTCGAGAAGTTCCTCGGCATGGAGGTGGTCAAGGGCTTCTCCGGCGAGGAGCGCGAGGAGGAGTCGTTCCGCGATGCGATCGACGCGAGCCGGCGGAGCAAGATCCAGCTCAGCCGCTACCAGTTCGCGCAGAAGGTCGTCGCCGACCTCATCATCGGGCTCGGCACGGTGATGCTGCTCGGCTATGGCGCCTGGGAGGTGCGCAACGCTCGCATGACGGGCGGCGAGTTCCTCATGTTCTTCATGTACGTGAAGATGCTGTATCCGGCCGTGCTCGAGATCACGAGCGGCGCGGCGCATCTCACGAAGGCGACCGCGAGCGCGGACCGCGTCTTCGAGATGCTCGCCGAGCCGGCAGGCGACCCGCCCGGCCAGGGGCGCGAGGAGACGGGCGTGACGCTGCGCGGCGGCATCGAGCTGGAGGACGTTTCGTTCACCTACGAGGACGGCACGGCGCCGGTGCTCGACGGCGTCACCCTCACGATCGAGCCGGGGGAGCACGTCGCCATCACCGGCTCGAGCGGATCGGGAAAGAGCACGCTGATCAGTCTGCTGCCCGCGTTCAACCACGCGACGCTCGGCACGGTGAGCGTGGACGGCCGGCCCGTTCGCGACCTGCGGCTCAGGACGCTGCGCGGGCTGTTCGGCCTCGTCTTCCAGGAGGTGTTCCTCTTCAACGCCTCGATCGACGAGAACCTCCGCTACGCGCGACCCGACGCGACGATGGAGGAGGTCGTCGCCGCGTGCCGCATCACCGGCGCGCACGAGTTCATCGAGCGGCTGCCGCACGGCTACTACACGCGCATCGGCGGGCCGGGCGGCGAGCTCTCGCGGGGAGAGAAGCAGCGGATCACGCTCGCCCGCGCGCTCATCCGGAACCCGGGCGTCCTCATCCTGGACGAAGCGACCGCGTCGATCGACAACGCAGCGGCGCACGGAATCCTCCAGTCCATCCTCGAACGGATGCGAGATCGGACGGTCATCATGGTCACGCACGATCACGAGCTCCTCGACCTGGTTGATCGCGTCGTGACGATCGAGCGCGGTCGCGTCGTCTTCGACGGTCCGCCGGAGCATTGCGAGCGTCCGGCGACGCTGCCGTCGCCGACGGTCGGCGCCCTGATGGTGGACCCGCTTCCCGCGCCCGGCGCGCCGGCCGGGCCGCGCGGGCACGGCCGCCCCCTGCGGGGCGGACGCCTTGCGCCGACGCTCGCCTTCGCCGGCGCGATCCTCGCCCTCGCCCTCGACGCGGGCTGCGCCCGCGAAGAGCGCACCGAGAGCGCCGTAACCCTGGAGAGCCCACGCCTCAGCAGCGGCGTCGTGCTGGAGACAAAGGACCGGGCGCAGCTCGTCCGCTTCGCCGAGGCGCTCGACGCGATCACGCTCGACCCCGACGGCATCCGTCCGGGCAGGGACGACGCCGTCGCGGCTCCCGCGGATGCCGGCGCGCACGCCGGCACGGGCGCCGGCGCCGGCGCGCACGCGGCCGCGGACGCTGACGAGCACGCGGGCGCGGTCCCCCTCGGCCTCGCCGGCGACCTCGCCCGGACGCCGTCGTTCCCCCCCGACACCGTGCGTCTCGTCAGCCTGCCGAAGCTCAGCACGACGGAGATCAACGAGCTGATCGACCGCATCGCCCTCCAGCTCAACGCGACCGAGGGCTACGCCGAGGTGGGCGAGGTCCTTGCCCGGAAGCTGCCGTCGCTCCCCTCGGGGGTCTCCGACGGCCGGCTGCTCGCCCGCGCGACCGAGAACGGCGCGCGGGTCATTCGCTTCGGGCACCGCCCCTTCATCTCCCAGCCGCCGCAGCTCTGGGTCTTCGGCGCGACCATCGAGGAGGGGCAGCCGCTCGCACCGAACCCCGACCTCGAGCCGCTCCCCGCCGCCGTCGGGGAGATGATCGCGTCGCTCGAGGCGATGCGCAGCGAGCTCACCGTGCAGGAACTCGAGTCGAAGATCATCCAGCTCAGCTACATCGACGCGCCGGGTGCGCTCAAGCTGCTCGACGGTCTCGGCGAGACCACGATCGACGACCCCGGAGCGGTGCCCGAGCAGATCGACTTCAGGAAGCTGCCGTACGTCGTGCTGATGCCCGACCCGGACCCGGAATACACCGGGCTCATCGGCGAAGGCGGGACCAGCCAGGGCCGGTTCGGCGTGTCGCTGACACCGAGCCTCGCCTCGCCGCTGAAGCCCAACACCGTCTCGGCCCCGATGACCCAGATTCTCGTCATGTATCACCCGGCGCACCCCGAGCAGTTCAGCCGCGTGCGCCGGCTGCTCGACGAGTTCGTCGACCGCCCGGCGCGGCAGATCTTCGTCGAGGGCATGGTGCTCGAGATCAGCGAGGACGGCCTGCGCGATCTCGGCGTCGAGTGGGAGCTGAACTCGCCGCCCCTCTTCTGGCGCATCGGCTCGCCGAGAGCGGACGGCCTCACCGATACGTTCGAGTTCGACAGCTTCAACCTCGACGACTTCCCGGGCATCTTCTCCGGGCAGTTCATGTTCGACTGGTCGATCCGCATCCGGACGCTCATCCGCGACGGCAAGGCGGAGATCCTCTCGCGCCCCAGCGTGCTCACGATCAACAACCGGCAGTCCACCATCCGCGTGGGCCAGGACATCCCGATCGCGACGAGCCAGGAAGGCACCGCGGTCGGTTCGAAGATCTCGTTCAGCTTCGAGTACCTCGCGACGGGCATCCTGCTCAACATCCGGCCGCGGATCAACGAGGACGGCAGCCAGGTCAGCCTGCTGGTCGACACCGTCGTCTCGGCGGCGGTGCCCGGCGCCGATCTCGAGCTTCGCGCGGCGAACGGCGATCTCCTCGCGAGCGCGCCGACCGTCGCCACGCGCCGCGTGCAGACGTACGCGCGCATCCGCAACAACACACCTTTCATCATCGGCGGTCTCGTCAACCGCCAGCACACGACGCAGCTCGACAAGGTGCCGTTCCTGGGCGACCTGCCGATCCTCGGCGCCGCGTTCCGCGCGGAGCGCACGGAGACGACCAAGCGCGAGGTGATCATCGTGCTCACGCCCTACGTGCTGCCCGAGGACCAGATCATCGCGCGCTCGCTCCCGCGTGACGACGACCGCTTCGACAACGTGGGCGACGACCTCTTCCGCGAGTCGTATCGCATCCGCGCGGAGGACGTCTTCGACCTGAGCTTCCTCGCCGCGAACGACCGGCTCACCGAATACCGGGCGCTCGCGAAAGAAGCCATGATCCGCGACTTCCGGCTGAAGGAGCGGGAGCCGTTCGCGTCGTTCGCCGCCGGAAGCGTCCCGGGGGAGAATGTCCTGGTGACGCGCATGATCTACGACGTCGTCAAGCGTCTCGGCAAGGACGACCAGATCGACCTCGGCCGGACGATCTTCCTCGAGAGCCAGAAGATCGGCGGTTTCGACGTCGTGTTCCTCGAGCGGGCGCTCGCCCGGCTCGGCGACGGCTCCGACTGGCACTCGTTCTTCGGCGGCGGCAGGGGCCGGGCCCTCGCGATCACGTTCACGGCGGAGGACCGCACGGCGACCGCCGGCGGTCTGTCCCGCGAGCCCGTGCCGCAGCTCTCCATCGTGGATTGCCCGGACCGCGAGGCGTGGAGCGACCTGCTCTGGAAGCTCAACCAGCCCGACCCCGACGGACGCGAGCGGCACACGATCCTGATCCACCAGCAGCGGGATCTCGACCGCCTGCGCGTGGCGCTCCTGCTCAAGCGGATCATCGACGCGAACGGCGGCGAGGGGCAGCTTCGGCTCGACTTCTTCAGCACCGGCAAGATGCTCCTGATGCCGGATCTCGAGGAACGGCAGATCCACCTCGTCAACGACGACGTCGCGCGCATCTTCTTTCATTCCGAGCACTACTACGCGGCGGCGATCCGCCTCATCGAGACCCGCCTGAACGAGCTGGACCGCGCGTTGCGCGACCCGGCGGTGCGCGTCCTGCTCGACGGCGTCAAGTAGTCAGCTCACGCCGAGCACCGCCGCGCGGATGATCTGCGCCGTGCGCTCCCAGGTGAACTGCGCCGCCCGCCGGCGCCCGCGGTCGCGCAGGTCGGCGGCGTAGTCCGCGTCGTCGAGCACACGCAGCACCTCGCGCTCGAGACCCGGAGTGTCCGCCGGCTCGCAGTACGCAGCCGCGTCGCCGCCGACCTCGGGCAGGCTCGCCGCCCGCGCGATCACGACCGGGCAGCCGCACGCCATCGCCTCGAGCGGCGGCAGGCCGAAGCCCTCGTACAACGAAGGGAACGCCAGGCACGCCGCGTGCTCGTAGAGCGCGCGGAGCTGGCCGTCCGTGCAGTAGCCGAGACCCACGGCCGGGCCGCTGAACACCCGGTCGTCGCCGCCGCCGACGATCGCCAGACGCACGTCGCGGCCGGCGAGCGCGCCCGCCATCGCGAGCACGGCGTCCACGTTCTTGTGCTTCGCGCCGCCGCCGACGGCGAGGACGTACCGGCGCCCGACGAGGTCGTGCCGCTCCAGGATCGAAACGTCGGCCGGCGTCGCCCGGACGTGCTCGACGCCGGGCGGGGCGACGACGATGCGCGAGAGGGGAACGCCGGCGCGCCGCACGAGCTCGTCGCGCGAGAACGCGGACGGCGTGACCACCGCCGCGCTGGTCCGGCCGAGACGGCGGATCGCGTACCGATACCAGGCCGCGAACGCGCGCGTGTACGAGTCCGGCACGGCGAACGCCGCCGCGTCGTGGATCATCACGACCTGACGCGGATGGCCGAGCGGCCCCGTGTTGCCCAGGCTCAGGAGCACGCCGTTGCGCGACGCCCGCAGCAGGCTCCACTGCTCCCACGCCTGCCCGCGACGCCTGCCGGCGGTTCGCCGGGTCATCGCCGCGAGCGCGAGGTCGCCGGTCGCGTCGGGCGGCGTCAGCAGCGTCCAGATCCGCCCGGCGTCGTCGTCCGCCGCGCACGCGTCAAGCCGCGTGACGACCTCGCGGGCGACCCGCTGCACGCCGGTCGTGCGCTGCGTGAGGAAGCGGCCGTTGATGTAGATCGGGAGTGCAGTCACGTGCCCACCACCGGGCATCAGGCCCGCGATTGCGGTATCTTCGTCCATCATGGCCACCCGAAGGCAAAGACCGTGAAACAGGTCCTCATCCGGCGCGGCGAGGCGTGCGTGGAGGAGGTCCCCGCGCCGGTCGTCGAGCGCGGGACGGTCCTCGTGGCCGTCGACCATTCGTGCATCTCGAGCGGCACCGAGCTGAGCGGGCTCCAGGAGAGCGGGATGCCGCTGCTCGAGCGGGCGATCCGCCAGCCGGAGAAGCTCGTCAAGGTCGCCCGGATGGTCGCGACGCAGGGGGTGACGCGGGCGAGGAGCACCGTCGAGGGCCGGCTTTCCGCCGGCGCGCCGACCGGGTACTCCGCCGCCGGCACGATCATCGAGGTCGGACCCGGCGTGGACGATCTCGAGACCGGGCAACGCGTGGCCTGCGCCGGCGCGCAGTGCGCGCACCACGCCCAGTACATCCGCGTGCCGCGCAACCTCGTGGTCCCCGTGCCGGAAGGGCTCGATTTCGCGGCGGCCAGCACGGTGACGCTCGGGGCGATCGCGCTCCAGGGCGTGCGCCGCGCGAACCCGACGCTCGGCGAGACGTTCGTCGTGATCGGTCTCGGGCTCCTGGGGCAGCTCACCGCGCAGATGCTCAGGGCGAACGGGTGCCGCGTCATCGGCGCCGACCTGAACCCCGAGCGCGTCGCGCTCGCGGAGCGTCTCGGGACCGACTGCGGTCTGCGCAGCGGCGAGCGAGACGACGTCGAGCACGCGATCCGCCTCACGGGCGGAGTCGGCGCGGACGGCGTCATCATCACTGCCGCGACGCCGTCGAACGACGTCGTGGCGACGGCGTTCCGGATGTGCCGGCGCAAGGGCCGCGTCGTGCTCGTCGGCGATGTCGGGCTCGCGCTCGACCGCGCCGACATCTACCGGAAGGAGCTCGACTTCCTCGTCTCCTGCTCGTACGGACCAGGACGTTACGACAAGGCGTACGAGGAGCAGGGTCTCGAGTACCCGCTGCCGTACGTGCGGTGGACCGAGAACCGCAACATGGAGGAGTACCTGCGGCTCCTCGCGGAGGGACGCGTGCGCGTAACGCCGCTCGTCGCGGAGACGTCCCCGATCGACCGCGCGCCGGACGCCTACCGCGCGCTCGAGTCCGGCGGCGCCGCGGCGCCGCTCGTGGTCCTGCTCCGCTACCCCGAGCGGCACGTCGGCCCGCCCGCCCGCGTCGTCGCCAACCCCCGCGCGATCGCGGCGAAGGGCCCCGGTCGCGTCCGCCTCGGCCTCATCGGCGCCGGCGCCTTCGCGTGCGACATGCACCTGCCGAACATCGCGGCGCTCACGGCGGAGTACGACCTCCGCGCCGTCGCGAGCCGCACGGGGCACAACGCGAGCGCCGTGAGCACGCGGTTCGGCGCGGCGTACGCCACCTCCGACTGGCGCGAGGTGATCGGCGACGGGCAGGTGGACGCGGTGCTCATCGCGACGCGTCACGACCTCCACGCGCAGATGACGTGCGCCGCGCTCGCGGCGGGCAAGCACGTGCTCGTCGAGAAGCCGCTCGCGCTGAACGAGGCCGAGCTGGCGTCGATCGAGGCGGCCTGCCCGCCCGCCGGGGACGGCCCGCTTCTGCTCACGGGCTTCAACCGTCGTTTCTCGATCTACGCGGACCGCATCCGCTCGCTCGTCGCCGGTCGCCACGGACCGATGATGCTCACCTGCCGCATGAACGCGGGCCACCTGCCGGCCGACCACTGGGTGCACGGCCCCGAAGGCGGCGGGCGGAACATCGGCGAGGCGTGCCACGTCTACGACCTGTTCACGTTCCTCACCGGCGGCCGAACGGCGTCGGTGAGCGCGCACGCGATCTCACTCGGCGCCGGACCGGCCCGCGGCCACGACCGCCGCGACGACAACTTCACCGCGACCGTCACGTTCGACGACGGCTCCGTCGCGACGCTGCTCTACACGGCGCTCGGCGCGACGTCGTACCCGAAGGAGCGGCTCGAGATCTTCGTCGACGGCACGGTGATCGAGCTCGACAACTACACGTCGCTGCGCGTCCACGGCGCGGCGATGAAGCCGCTGCGGACACGGACCCAGGACAAGGGGCAGCGCGAGGAGCTGATCGCCTTCGCGCGGGCGATCCGCGCCGGCGGCGCGTGGCCGATCCCGCTGTGGCAGCAAACGCAGGCGATGCGGATCGCGTTCGAGGTTCAGCGGCAGATCGACGCCCAGGGTCACCCGGCTTGAACCGCCGCCCGCCAGGTGGGGTCGCCGGGGAGGAGCCCCGGGTGGATCCCGCCCGCGGCGCCACCGTCGCCCGACATAGCCTTCGTTCGGGGCCCTCCGCGGCCGTGCATGCTCAAACCCGAAACGGCGACAGATGTGCGGCATCGTCGGCATCCTGAATTTCACCGAAGAGCGGATCGACCGCGACCTTCTCGATCGCATGCGCGACGTCATCGCGCACCGCGGACCCGACGGCGCGCAGAGCTGGGTCGCCCCCGACGGGCGCATCGGGCTTGGGCACCGCCGCCTGAAGATCATCGACCTCTCCGAGACCGCGGCGCAGCCGATGGCGAACGAGGACGGAACGGTGCGCGTCAGCTTCAACGGAGAGATCTACAACCACGTCGAGATCCGGCGCGAGCTCGAGGCGATCGGCGGGCATGCGTGGCGGACGGATCACTCCGACACCGAGGTCATCGTCCACGCGTACGAGCAGTGGGGAATCGGCTGCCTCGAGCGGTTCCGCGGCATGTTCGCCATCTCGCTGTGGGACGCGCGCGAGCGACGGCTCTGGCTCGTCCGCGACCGGCTGGGCGTGAAGCCGTTGTACTACGCGAAGCACGACGACCGGCTCGTGTTCGCCTCGGAGATCAAGGCGCTGCTCGAGGATCCGAGGCAGCCGCGGGCCGTCGACGAGGAGGCGTTTCACCACTACCTCTCGTTCCTCGCGGCGCCGGCGCCGCGCACGCTCTTCGCCGGCATCTGCAAGCTGCCGGCCGGAACCTGGCTGCGGATCGACGTAGACGGCCGCGTGGCGGAGCACCGCTACTGGGACGCGATCGAGGCGGCCGGCCGGCGCGGTCCGCTCGCGGACGACGAGGACGCGCTGGGCGCAGCGCTCATGCGCGAGCTGCGCGACGCCGTGCGGCTGCGGGCGCGCAGCGACGTGCCGGTGGGCATATTCCTCTCGGGGGGGATCGACTCGAGCACGAACGCGGCGCTCTTCGCCGAATGCGGCGGGGGCGGCGTTCGCACGTTCTCGATCGGGTACGGCGACGACACGGGCTACGCGGACGAACTTCCGTTCGCGCGCCGGATGGCGGCGCACGTCGGCGCCGATCACCACGAGCTGCGGCTGAAGGAAGACGACCTGCTCGACTTCCTCCCGAAGATGATCTGGCTCCAGGACGAGCCGATCGCCGACCCCGTGTGCGTGCCGGTCTACTACGTCTCGAAGCTCGCCCGCGAGCACGGCGTCACGGTGTGCCAGGTGGGGGAGGGGGCGGACGAGCTGTTCTGGGGCTATCCGGCGTGGAAGACGATGCGCCGACTCCAGATGCTCGCCGACACGCCGGGGACGGGCCTCGCGCAGTGGGCGGCGCGTGTCGCGCTGCGCGGCGCCGGGAGGCAGTCGGGGTTCAGGGCCGAGTGGCTGCGGCGCGCCCGCAACGGCCAGCCGATCTTCTGGGGCGGGGCCGAGGCGTTCACCGAGGCGCAGAAGCAGGCGCTGCTCGCGCCGCGTCTGCGCCGCGCCCTCGACGGTCTCACATCGTGGGACGCGATCGCGCCGATCCACGCCCGCTACCGCGCGAATGCCTGGTCGCGTGACCCGCTGAGCTGGATGACGTATCTCGACCTCAACCTGCGTCTGCCCGAGCTCTTGCTGATGCGCGTGGACAAGATGAGCATGGGCGTGAGCCTCGAGGGCCGCGTGCCGTTCCTCGACCAGGAGGTGGTGACGCTCGCGCTGCGCATGCCGGACGCCGTCAAGACCCGCAACGGCACGCTCAAGTACATCGTGAAGAAGTCGGTGCGCGGGCTCATTCCCGACGCGATCATCGACCGGCCCAAGCAGGGTTTCGGTGTTCCGATTCACGACTGGTTCCTGCGCCGGCTCGGCGACGAAGCCCGGCGCGAGCTTGAGGCGTTCTGCGCCGGCACGGATCTCCTCGACGGCGCCGCGGTCCGGCGTCTCCTCGACACGCCGGGCCGCGGCGAGCAGGTCTGGTATCTGCTAAACTTCGCCCTGTGGTGGAGGAAGTTCATTAGCCCGTGAGTAGCGACATGAAGCTGACGGTGCTGGGGTCGACCATGCGGAGCCCCGCCGCCGCGCCGGGCACGCAGGTCCTGAGATTGCAGGAGATCGCGGTGCGCGTGCGGCGCGGGCGCATTCTGCTGGACCTGTTCCGCTATTCCGAGGTGCGCCTGCTGCTCGCCGAGATGGACCTCGTCTCGCGTCCTTTCGAGGTCGCGCTCGTGCTGCGTCTGCTCGCGCGTCGCGCGTGCTGGTTCGAGGATGATGCGGGTCAGCGGAAGCCGATCACGCTCGGCACCCTCTGGCGCATGCTCACGCGGACGGGCCGGCTGCGGTTGCGCGAGGCCGTCGCGGTGCCGCGGATCCGGCGCGACGTGTGTTCGGCGCTCGCGAAGTACGGGCGATCGGGCGCGCCGCGCCCGCTCGATCTCGCCGGGACGGCGGTGTACATCTACAGCGACATCGTGCCGGCGCTGCGATCCGGCGGCTCGGTCGGTCACGTCGCGGGCGTCCTCAACAACCTGCGATCGTTCGTCGGCGACGTCGTCCTGCTCGAGAGTACGGCGATCCCGACCGTCGATCCGTCGATCCCGCGGCACCGCATCGCGCCGGAGGAGTACTACCACTCCTACGAGCACCGCGCGCTGCGCTTCCACCACCAGCTCGTGGCGGAGGCGCGCAGGCGGCTGAACGGCGTCCGCCTCGCGTTCATCTATCAGCGGTGCAGCGTCTTCAACTTCTCCGGCGTCGTCCTGGCGCGCTCGCTCGGGGTGCCGCTCGTGCTCGAGTTCAACGGCTCGGAGGTGTGGGCGCAGCGGAACTGGGGCAACCCGCTCAATCTCGAGAAGCTCGCGCAGTCGATCGAGGACCTCAACCTGTGCGCCGCCGACCAGGTCGTCGTCGTGAGCGACCCGATCCGCGACGATCTCGTGCGGCTCGGCGTGGAGCCTGCGAAGATCCTCGTGAACCCGAACGGCGTCGATACCGATCGCTACCACCCCGGCGTGGACGGCGCGCCGGTGCGGACGCGGCACGGGCTCGACGGCAAGACGGTGATCGGCTTCATCGGCACGTTCGGCCGCTGGCACGGTGCCGAGGTGCTCGCGGACGCGTTCGGTCGCCTGCTGAACGAGCGACCGGCGCTGCGCGGATCGGTGCGGCTGCTGATGATCGGCGACGGCCTCACGATGAGCGAGGTGCGCGACGCGATCGCGCGGCACGGGGTCGGGCCGTACTGCGTGCTCACGGGGCAGCTCCCCCAGTCGGAAGGGCCGGCGCATCTCGCCGCGTGCGACGTGCTCGCGTCGCCGCACGTTCCCAACGCCGACGGCACGCCGTTCTTCGGGTCGCCTACGAAGCTCTTCGAGTACATGGCGATGGGCCGGGCGATCGTCGCGTCGGACCTCGGCCAGATCGGTGCCGTGCTCGAGCCGGACCGGACGGCGATCATGGTCGAGCCCGGTGACGTCGAATCGCTCATGGCGGGTCTGGCGCGGGCGATCGGCGACGCCGACCTCCGCTCGCGGCTCGGCGCCGCGGCGCGCGCCCGCGCCGTCGAGCGTCACACCTGGAAGCGGAACACCGCCCGCGTGATCGAGAAGCTGAAGGAACTCCACCCGTGCCCGTGACGCACCGCCTCCGCGAGGTGCTCATGTCCCCGCCGCACCGGACGGTCGGGCGGGCGGCGCGCAAGGCGCGACGCAAGCTCGACGCGTGGACGCAGCGGCGCCGCGATCGCAACCTCCCGACCTACGCGCGCGACGGCGTGCCGGAGGGAACGCTGGCCGCGTGGCTGCCGCCGCTCGACGTTCCCGCGGCGGAGGTCGATTGCGACGTGATGGCGGAGACGGCCCGGCACGCGCTCGCGCACCGCTTCGACCTGCTCGGCTCGGGCTGGGTCGAGGTCCGTCACGGCATGCGCTGCCGCGGCGTCGAGGGCCACCGGTACGACGCCGGTCCCGCTGTCGTCGCGGACGCGGGCGGCCGGTGGCTCCGGTCCCGCGTCACGCCCGGCAATCGCGCGGAAGCGCAGCGGCTCTGGTCGCTCATCGAGCCGCCGTACGTGCCGGTGGACTGGCATCTCGACTTCAAGTCGGGCTACCGCTGGTCGGAGCTGACATGGCACGGCGAGGTTCCGTTCGGGCATCGGCCCGGCGTTGACGTGAAGGTGCCGTGGGAGCTCGCGCGGCTCCAGCACCTGCCGCAGCTCGCGGCGACGAGCGCCGTGCTCGCGCGGGCCGGTCACGCCCCGGACCGTCCTGCCCCGGGCCTTCAGGCTCCGACCCGGGACGACTGCGTGCGCCTGTACCGCAACCAGGTCCTCGACTTTCTTGCGACGAACCCGCCGCGCTATGGCGTCAACTGGCGCTGCACGATGGACGTCGCGATCCGCGTCGCGAACATCGTCGTCGCCCGAAGCCTGCTCCTGGCGGCCGGCGCCCGGCTCGACGACGCGTTCGAATCGGTGCTCACGCGCGCCGTGTACGAGCACGGCCGGTTCATCGTCGCGCACCTCGAGTGGGAGCCGATCCTGCGCTCGAATCACTACCTCTCGAACCTCGTCGGGCTGCTCTTCGCCGCCGCGCATCTGCCCGCGACGCGGGAGACAGACGCGTGGCTCGCGTTCGGCGTGCAGGAGCTGATCGACGAGGTGAGGATCCAGTTCGGGGAGGATGGCGCCAACTTCGAGGCGTCGACGAGATACCACCGGCTCTCCGCCGAAATGGTCGTGTTCGGCACCGCGCTCGTGCTCGGGCTCCCCGACGCGCGGCGCGCGGCGCTGGCCACGTACGACCACGCCGCGCTCGACACGCCGGCCCCGCTGCGTCCGGCGCCAATCGAGATGGCCGGCGCGAACGGCGAGCATCCGTTCCCGGCGTGGTACGCCGGGCGCGTCGCGGGCATGGGGCGGTTCACCGCGGCGACGATGCGGTCGCAGATCGGCGACAACGACAGCGGGCGGTTCCTGCGTCTCTCGCCCGCCTGCGTGCGGGCGACGGTCGCGGCGACGCGTGAGCGCTTCCTGAACCTCGAGGGCTACGACGCGCTCGCGGACGACGACGACTGCGTGCGCGAGGATCCCGGCGACCATCGCCACCTCGTCGAGGCGATCGCGGCGCTGGCGGGCGCGCCGGCGACCGGCGTTGACGCCGCAGTGGTGCGCGGACTCGCCCGCGGCCGCACGCTCGCCGCACCGCCGCCGGCGGCGGACCCGCGGAACCCCGCGGCGTTCGAGGACTTCGGGGTCTGGGTGTACTGCGTCGGCCGCGTGCGGCTCGTCGCCCGCGCCGGCAGCACGGGGCAGCGCGGCAACGGGGGGCATGCGCACAACGACCAGCTTTCGTTCGAGCTGTTCGTCGACGATCGGCCCGTCATCGTCGATCCGGGAACGTACCTCTACACGCCGGCGCCGGCCTCGCGCAACCTCTTCCGTTCGACGGCGATGCACAACACGATCCTTGTGCCGGGGCGAGAGCAGAACGACTGGACGCCGGGCGCGCTCGGGCTCTTCTCGCTCCGCACGGCGCGCGCCGGGACCGTGCTCCGCGCGACCGCGACGACATGGGAGGCGGAGTTCGCCCCGGAGGGCGTCGCCCCCCGTCAGCGCACGATCGAGGTCGGCGCCGACCGCCTCTCGTTCCTCGACCGGTGCGCGCACGACGGCACGAAGGTCATCGCGCTGCACCTGCACCCCGACGTCGAGATTCTCACCTCGGGGCCGGGGCCGGCGATCGCGGTCGCGGTCGAGGACACGCGCGTGACGATCGCCGCCGCGGCGTCCGCCGGCGACGCGCGGTGGAGCGTCACATCGGCGCCGTACAGCGACGCCTACGGCTGGTGCCGCCGCGGGCTCATGCTCGAGCTCCCGTTCGCGGCGCGCGAGGTCGCGTGGTCCGTGACGATCGGGGAGCGATGATGCCGCGACGACGCTGCCTCTGGGCGACGAGCCAGCCGTGGCACGGTCCGTTCCGCGTGAGCGCGCATCATTACGCGCGGCACCTCGCCGGGCTCGGCTGGGACGTCGCGTTCCTCTCGCACCCGGTGTCGCCGCTTCACCTGCTGTATTCGCGCTCCCGGTCGGCGACGCGCGAACGGGTCCTCAACTGGTGGCGCGGGGGGGAAGAGACGCTCGACGGCCGCCTGTTCCACTACTGCCCGCTCACGCTCTGCCCGCCGTACGACGCGCCCTTTCTCCGCGCGGGGCGCGTGCTCGACCTGTGGCCGAAGCTCACGGTGCCGCGTCTCTCCGCGCGGCTCGCGGCGCGGGGCTTCGACGAGGTGGACCTGCTCGTCATCGACTCCGAGCGATACGCGTTCCTGCTCGATACGGTCCCGGCGGCGACCAGCGTGTTCCGCATCGTGGACGCCATCGCCGGCTTCGCGGCGACGGCGCCGAGCTGGATCGCGCGGACGCACGAGATGACGCGGCGCGTCGATCACGTCGTCGTGACGTCGCGCGGACTGGCCGACGAGGCGCGTGCGCACGGGGCGCGGTCCGTCCTGTACCTGCCCAACGGCGTCGATACGGAGCGCTTCGCGCCCGGCCCGCTCGCCCCGCCCGCGGAGTACGCGGGCATCCCGTCGCCCCGCGCCGTCTACGTCGGCGCGATCGAGGCATGGTTCGACGTCGAGCTGGTCCGGGCGGCCGCACGGGCGCTGCCGCGAATCGCCTTCGTGCTCGTCGGTCCGCCGGGGACCGACCTCGCGGCGCTGCGCGGCCTGGACAACGTGCACCTGCTCGGCGCGCGGCCGTACGAAGAAGTGCCGCGCTATCTCGTCAACGCCGACGTGGGCATCATCCCCTTCCGCTCCAACGCGTTGACCCGTTTCGTCAATCCCATTAAGCTCTACGAGTACCTGGCTTGCGGTCTGCCCGTCGTGGCCGTTGCGTCCGAGGAGCTGGAGCAGCTTGCAAGCCCAGCCCGGCTGTGCCGGTCGGAGGCGGAGTTCGTGCGAGAGGTGTCGGAGGCGACGGAGCATCCCGTGGACCGTCAACCGCTCGTGGCGTTCGCACGGCGCGCGGACTGGCGCCGCCGGGCCGCCCGGCTCGTCGAGGTCATCGGCGCCGACGATCATGGAACCCGATCGATCCCGCGAGGCGGCGCGTGCGTGTAACCACGTTCGTCAAGCAGATGCTCCCGCCGGGCATGCGTCCCCTCGCGCGACGCATGCACGTCGCGGTGCTGGAGCGGCTCTATCCCGGTGTGACTTTCGCCGACGAGGCGCCGCCGGGTCTCTACGTGCCCACCCTCGAGCTGGCTGAGGCGTGGGGCGAGATGCCGGCGGGTCGCAACGGGGCGACGGCGCTGCGTGAGGCGATCCGGCCGGCGATGCTCCACGCCCTCCCGGAACGCGAAGCGTGGCGCGCGGCGTGGGAGCGCCTCGGCCCGGAGCGCTGTCGCGTCATCGTCAGCGAGGCGCAGCGCGCGGCCGGCCAGCGGTTCGACGTGCTCGGCAGCGGTCTCCAGGACCTGGGGCCGCACATCGACTGGCACGTGGACTTCAAGACGGGTGCGCAGTGGAAGCTGCTGCCGATCGCCAACGTGCCGATCATCCACGACGCGCCCGGCGCCGACATCAAAGTGCCGTGGGAGCTCTCGCGCTTCTACCACGCGCCGGTGCTCGGCGTCGCGCATCTGCTGACGGGCGAGGCGTTCTATGCGCGCGCCTACGTCCGGCACGTGACCGACTGGATCCGCAACAACCCGCTCGGCTTCGGGCCGAACTGGGTATGCGCGATGGAAGCCGCGATCCGCGTGGGAAACTGGATCGCCGCGCTGCCGTACGTGCTGCCCGATCCGCTCGTGACCGACGAGTTCCTCGAGATGCTGCTCGTCAACGTGTTCGAGCACGGCCGGCACATCCGCGGGCACCTCGAGGGCACCGACGCACTCCGCTCGAACCACTACCTCGCCGATCTCCAGGGGCTGATCTACACCGGGCTCCAGTTCCCGCGGTCGGAGGAGGCGCGCGGGTGGGTCGCCTTCGCCGCCGGCGAACTGGAGCGGGAGATCCTGGCCGAGGTCTTCCCGGACGGCACGGACTTCGAGGCCTCCACGGCGTACCACCGGCTCTGTCTCGAGCTGTTCCTCGGTCCGGCGCTCCTGTGCCGGCAGAACGGCGTCGAGCTGTCCGCGGCCTTCTGGTCCCGGCTGAAGGCGATGTTCGACGCGGTCCGCGCGCTGATCGACGGCGACGGGCACGTCCCGCTCATCGGCGACAACGACTCCGGGCGTCTGCACCGGATGGTCCGGCGCGACGACGGCGATCTCGGGTACCTCCTCCCGATCGGCGCGGTCCTGTTCGGGGATCCCGATCTCAAGCTTCCCGGCGTGCCGTTCTCCGAGGAGGCCATGCTCTGCCTCGGGCCGGATGGGTTCGAGGCATTCGAGCGTCTGGAGACCGGCGCGTGGCCCGACGCGTCGGCGGCGCTGCCCGACAGCGGCTGGTACGTGCTCCGCGCGGGCGAGGAGTGCCTGCACCTCTCGTGCGGCCCGAACGGCCAGCCGTTCCGCGATCCCGCGCCGGGCGCGCCGAAGTGGAACGGCGGCCACGCCCACAACGACAAGCTCTCCCTCACGTACACGATCGGCGGGACGGAGGTGCTCGTCGATCCGGGCCAGTACTGCTACACGTCCGACCAGGCGCTGCGCAATCACTCGCGCTCGACGGCTTCGCACAACGTCGCGCAGGTGAACGGCCTCGAGCAGCAGCGTCTGCGGAGCGACTACCTCTTCAACATCCATGACGAACGCGCTGCCGCCACCGTCCTGCGCTGGGCGCCGGAGTCCGACGGCGATCTCTTCGTCGGCGAGCACTGCGGCTTCGTCGAAGGCGCCGGCGTGCGGTGCCGGCGGAGCATCTCGATCGCGCCGGGGGGCGGGTTCCGCGTCGTCGATTCGTTCCCGCCGGCGGATCCTGCGAGGGCGGGAGATCCGATCGACGTCGTCCTCCACTTTCACGCGGCGCCCGGGCACGAGATCGTCGCCGTGGGCCGCGACCGCTGGCGTATCGGGACCACGGCGGAGATCGGCCTCGCCGCCGACGTCGAGGCGACGGGCTACGTCGACACCGACTTCGTCGCGCCGGCCTACGGCGAGCGCGTGGAGGCGAGCGTGCTGCGGGTCGCCGTCCGCATCGCGGCCGGCGACGAGATCGCGTGGACGCTGCGACCGACCGGCCACCATCGTCCGGGCGCGGCGCTGTCCCGGCGACGAACGAACACACCGCCCTTCATCGAGGCGCGCGTCACCAGCCGGCAGCTTCGCCCGAAGCCGCACGTCGGCGTCGTCGATCACGCGACGCCGGCGACGACCGGGCGGGGATCGCCGGGCGGACCGATCCTCTACACGCGTCTGGACTACTGGAACTCGCGCTCGGTGAGCGGCGGCTCGTTCGGGCACACCGCCCACGTGATCCGCGCCTTCGACGCGATGGGCTTCCGCGTCGTCGTCGCCGCCGGGTTCTACATGCCGATGGTGGACCCCACGCGCGTCTCGACGGTCGTGCTGCGTGGACCCGACATCGATCCCGCGGAGACCGACTACGAGCGCCAGTTCTTCGAGGCGAACCGCAGCATGGGCCCCGCGTACGAGCGGCTCGTCGAGCGGCTGCGCCCCGCGTTCATCTACGAGCGTCTCGTCGTCGGCAACCATGTCGCGGCGCGGACGGCGCAGCGTTTCGACGTGCCGTACGTGCTGGAGTACAACGGGTCGGAGATCTGGGCCCGCCGGCACTGGGCGAAGGACCCGTACCGGCACGAGGCCGACATGACCGAGATAGAGGAGCGGCAGGTCCGCGCGGCGGATCTCGTCGTCGTCGTGTCCGAGCCGCTGCGCGCCGAGCTGATCGGGCGGGGTGTGCACCCCGAGCGCATCCTCGTGAACCCGAACGCGGTGGATCCCGTGGAGTTCGATCCCGCCCGGCGCGCGGACGAAGGCCGGGCGCTGCGACGCCGGCTCGGCTTCGGCGACGGGGAGATCGTCATCGGCTTCATCGGGACGTTCGGCGCATGGCACGGCATCGACGTGCTGGCGGCCGCGCTGCCGGCGATCGTCGCCGCCGACCCGCGCATCCGCGTGCTCCTCATCGGCGACGGCGGACTGCGTCCGATCGTCGAGCGCGCGATCGGGCAGGCCGGAATCGGGGGGCGGGTCGTGCTGACCGGGCTCGTGCCGCAGGACCAGGCCCCCGTGCACCTGGCCGCGTGCGACATGTTCCTCTCGCCGCACCACACGCTGCCCGACGACGATCGGCCTTTCTTCGGCTCGCCGACCAAGCTGCTCGAGTACATGGCGATGGACCGGCCGACGGTGGCGAGCGCGCTCGGGCAGATCGAGACGATCCTGAGCCCCGCGCTCCGCGTCGCCGACATCGCCGGCGCCGATCCGGCGACGACGGATGCCCTCGGCGTGCTCGTCGCGCCCGGCAACGAACGCGAGCTGGCGCTCGCGATCGCGGAGCTCGTGCGTCGGCCCGATCTCGGCCGCGCGATCGCCGCGAACGCGAAACGACGCGTCGTCGCGCAGCACACGTGGGACGATCACGTCCGTCGCATCGCGGATCGTCTCGACGCGATCGTGGGTGCGGCGGTGCCTGTATAATCCGGCCCGCCGCGGCAGATTCCCCCGTCCGTCCGCTATCCGCCCCTCCCCGCTATGAGGTCCCACGCGATGAGCGTCACCGCCGAGTCGGAGCCGACGACCCCGTCAGCGCACACCGCCCCGCCCGGCCAGCAGGCCGCCGGGCATCCCGCCGGGCACCTCGCCGGGCA
>CAZXBB010000453.1:0-3510 GCA_964638815.1 uncultured Isosphaeraceae bacterium | reverse complement strand
CTCCGGGGGTGAACGTCCCGTCCCGTCCCGTCCCGTCCCGTCCCGTCTCGTCCCGTCCCGTCCCGTCCCGTCCCGTCCCGCCCCGCCGCTCCGCCCCCGCCCCGCCCCGCCCCCGCTCCTTCGATCAGGCGAACGCGTGCTTCGCGCGCTCCTCCATCTCCGCCGGCGTGAGGTCCTCGATCCGCGTGCCGATCGACCACTTGTGACCGAACGGGTCCTTGAGCGATCCGAAGCGGTCGCCCCAGAACATGTCGTCCACGGGCATCGTCACCTCGGCGCCGGCCTTGACGGCCCGGCCGAACACCGCGTCCACGTCCTCGACGTAGAGATGGATCGTCACCGAAGAAGGGCGCTCGTCCGACGGGCCGAGGCTGCCGAAGTCGGGGAACTCGTCGTTCAGCATCAGGATCGAGTTCCCGATGCGAAGCTGCGCGTTCATGATCCGGTCGGTGCCGTGGACGCAGTTCCTGTAGATCTCCTCGGCGCCGAAGGCCTTCTTGTAGAACTCGATCGCCTTCGCCGCGTTCCGGCAGACGAGATACGGGGTGAGCGAGTGGAATCCGTCGGGGATGGGCTTCACAGGCTTCGACACGTGGATACTCCTTTGATTTGAGAGTTTGAGAAGTCAATCGGCGAATCGTTCGGCATCCGCGGGGCGGCGCCACGCGATGTAAAGATCGTGGATCATGCGGCGGGCGAGACGCGTGTCGGCGTGCTCCGCGCCGAGCTGCGCGAGGAGCCCCGCGTGGCCGGGCAGGAGCAGATGTTCCGCCTCGAGGTGCATGTCGTGCTTCATCAGGACGCGGGCGATGCGGACCTCGGCCGCGGTCTCGAAGGTCCGGTCACCTTCGCCGCGGGAGGTGAGGATCCCGGCGGCGGCACGGGCGTGACGACGCGCCTCGTCCGCATCCGTCGTCGTCTCGGCGACGATCGCGTGCGCCTCGGCGAGATCGGTCGGGACCTCGGCACGGTGCGGCGCGAGAAGGCGGATCGCCTCGCGGGCCATGACGCCCCGCTCGTCCGCGTGCTTCCCGGGGTCCAACGCGTTCGCCCAGCCGACGACGAGCCGCCCGAGCGCCGCGGCGCGCGGGTCGTCATCCGCGAGCGTCGCGGCGCAGAGCGCGAACGCGCGGGCGAGCGCGGGCGCCAGGCCCGGTGCCTCCCGCTCGCCGAGCGCCGCGGAGTACGCCACACCGCCGCAGAGCTCGCTCAGCGCGTCGAGCGCCTCCACGAGACCGCGGTGCCCGGGCCCGAACGCGGGCCGCAGCGAGACCCACTGGGACGGATGCCGGGTAGCGATGCAGCACCGCGCGAGCTCGACGCGATACGGAGCGCCCTCGTCGGGCCGTCCCCACGCGTCGTAGAGCGCGATGACGCGCACCAGCGACTCCTGCGCCATCCAGTGACGCGTATTCCCGACCGTCGCGACGATGATGTCGTGGCTGCGACGGAGCAGCGGCTCCGCCTCTTCGTGCTTGCCCTGGAAGACGAGGTTCTCGCCGAGCGTCGATTCCGCCAGCGCGACCGGGAAGTCGTCTTCGCGGTGCACCCGGCGCAGCGCGTCGATCGACGCCCGGATGAGCTCCTCCGACTCGGCGGCGCGGCCGAGCTTGTTGAGGACCCCGGTCAGGAGACGCACGGTCGTGCCGATGTCCGGGTGCTCCGGCGGCAGCTCGCGCCGCTGGATGTCGTACACGTACCGCCAGTAGTGCTCGGCCTGCGGCTCGTGGGGCGTGTACCAGATCGCGTACCCCGCGGCGAGGAACGTGTCGGCGACGATCTCCCACAGCGGGTCGCCCGGTTCGAGCGTCGCCTCGGCCATGCGCCGCGCCTCCTCGAACAGCGCCGGCGCGTCGTCCATCGCGCCCGCCTCCGTCGACCACGCGTTGGCGAGGACCTCTTCGGCGAACCGGTCGAGCGTCGCCGCGAGACGCTGGTGCGAGCGGCCGACGTGCCGCATGCCGACCTGCCGCGCTCGCTGGCTGGTGGCGAACGCGTCCTGGCGCTCGAGGTTGAACAGGACGTTCGTGAGCGCCCACAGCGTGGTGTAGAAATCTCCGTCGTCAATCCCTTCGGCGCTGCCGTCGGCCGCGCGGGGCAGGCTGTCGATGATCTCGACCGCGCGACGCAGGTGCGACTCCGCGTGCACCTCCTCGCTCAGCGAGTGGTAGCCGAGCCCGATGGTGGCGCGCACACGGGCCTCGGCGGCCGGCAGCCCCGCCAGCGCCCGGGAGACCGTTGCGGAGGTCTGCTCGAGCAGCGTGCGCACCGTCACGTCGGGGTCGAGCGCGACGCCGCGGTCGGTCAGGGCAAGCGTCGAGATCAGGAAGTCGAGCGCGGCCTCGGCGCGGGTGGCCTCGGCCGCGGCCCGGTCGGCGTTGCGGTCGGCCTTCACCATCGCGAAAGTCGTCGCGATGATGCCGGCGACGAGCGCCAGCGCGATCAGCGTGCACGAGATCGCCGCCGCGCGATTGCGGGCGAGGAACTTCCGCGCCCGGTACGCCGCGCTCGGCGCCGCGGCGCTGACGGGTTCGTTGCGCAGGTGACGGCGGATGTCGTCGGCGAACTCGCTCGCCGTCGCGTAGCGGCGGCCGCGCTCTTTCTCGAGCGCCTTCATCACGATCCAGTCGAGGTCGCCCCTGAGCATGCGGGTGAGACCCGCGACGTCCTGTTGCCGGTTCCGCGCAGTGGCCGCATCGCCGACGGTGCTGATGCGGAGCGACGGCCGCGGCGGCTGCTCCTCGCGGATCACCCGCTGGATCTCCCCGATGCCGCCCTCGAGCAGCGACTTCGTGTCGAACGGCGTCGTCCCGGTGAGCAGCTCGTAAAGCAGAACGCCGAGCGCGTAGATGTCGGTGCGCGTGTCCACGTCGAGCGCGGACATCTGCGCCTGCTCGGGGCTCATGTACGCCGGCGTCCCGATGAACTGCTCGTAGCGCGTGAAGAGCGTCTTCTCGGTCAGACGCGTGTGCATCGCCTTCGCCACGCCGAAGTCGATGATCTTCGGCATGGCCGCGCCGTCGTGCAGCGTGACGAGGACGTTGGACGGCTTCAGGTCGCGGTGGATGACGCCCTTCTGGTGCGCGTGCTGGACCGCGCGGCAGATCCGCTCGAAGAGCTCGAGCCGCTCCTCGGTCGTCAGCTCGTTCGCGTCGCAGTACTCGGTGATCGAGACCCCGCGCACGAGCTCCATCACGAAGTACGGACGCCCCGAGGACGTCGCGCCCCCGTCGAGCACGCGTGCGATGTTCGGATGATCCATCAGCGCGAGCGCCTGGCGCTCCGCCTCGAAGCGTGCGACCACCTCGCGCGTGTCCATGCCGAGCTTGATGATCTTGAGGGCGACCTTCCGGACGACCGGCTCCTGCTGCTCGGCCATGTACACGACGCCGAACCCGCCCTCGCCGATCACCTGGAGCAGCTTGTAGCGTCCGATGACGGCCCCGGGCCCCTCCGTGATCGCCGCCGCGAGGAACGGGCCCGCCCCCGGCGCCCCCGGCGTCACCGGCG
>CAZXBB010000452.1:0-6157 GCA_964638815.1 uncultured Isosphaeraceae bacterium | reverse complement strand
GGCGCCGGGCACGTCGCGGCCCGCGAGGGCGGCGCCGCCGCGATCATCGATCCGCGACCCTTCGCGCAGGGGTCGATCCGCGACGTCTTCCGCAAGTACGCTCACCTCACCGACATCCTGCCCGCCATGGGCTACGGCCGGCGACAGATGGACGAGCTCGCCGCGACCGTCCGCGCCAGCGACGCGGAGGTCGTGGTCATCGGCACGCCGATCGACCTCGGGCGTCTGCTCGACATCGACAAGCCGACGGTGCGGGCGCGGTACGAGCTGGCGGAGGAGGATCCCACCGTGCTGCCCCGGGCGGTGGAGGCGGCGATCAGCGCACGGGCGGCAAGAGGCCGCTGATCGGCCTGCTCCGCCCGGACGAACGTGGGGCGCGGGGGGCACGGGGGCGCGGGGGGCACGGGGGGGCATGGCTTCACGCGAGCTTTGCGCATTGCACACGGCGCGCGGTGGGTAAGCTGTCGACAATTCCCTGGACGATGGCGAGGCTGAGCTACCGCACCGTCTGGATCAGCGACACCCACCTCGGGAGCAGGGGCAGCGAGGCGGGCAAGCTCGCGTGGTTCCTCAAGCACGTCCGCTGCGAACGGCTGTACCTCGTCGGAGACGTGGTGGACTTCTGGCGGCTGGGGAGCAAGGGCTACTGGCCGGCCAGTCACAACGACGTCCTGCGGCGGCTGCTGAAGATCCTCAAGCGCGGGACGGAGGTCGTCATCGTCCCCGGCAACCACGACGAGGCGCTGCGCCAGTACGACGGGATCGAGTTCGGCGGATTGTCGATCCGCCTGCACGACGTGCACGAGTGCGCGGACGGCCGCAGGCTCTTCGTCACCCACGGCGACCAGTACGATCTCGTCGTCCGCCACTCACGGATGCTCTCGCTGGTCGGATCGCTCGCCTACGAATGGCTGCTGGTCGCGAACCGCCTGAACAATCGCTACCGCCAGTTCCGCGGCAAGCCCCACTTCTCGCTCGCGCAGGCGATCAAGCTCAAGGTGAAGTCGGCCTGCACGTTCGTGAGCCGGTTCCAGGAGACGCTGGCGCGCGAGGCCCGGAGCCGGGGGCTCGACGGCGTGGTCTGCGGCCATATCCACCACCCGGAGATCACGCGGCGCGACGGCTTCACCTACTACAACTGCGGCGACTGGATCGAGAACTGCACGGCGCTCGTCGAGGACGAAACGGGTGCGATCCGCCTCGTGCGCGCGGACGAGCTGCGGCGCAGGAAGGTCGAGGCGCACGATGACGACGAGGCCGACGAGTTCACGCTCGACCCGGTGATCATCGCCTCCGTCGTCGCGACGCCGGCGGGCGGACGCCTCGCCAGGCTCACGAACGGGAAGCACTCGGAACGGGTGACGTTTTCGTAGCCGGCGCGTCGTCGGACCGGGCGATCGGCGTGAGCGACTGGATGAAGATCGCGCCGCACCGCTCCCAGGTGTACTCCCGGGCGCGGGCTAGGCAGGCCGCCGGATCGATGTCGAGCGCCGCGCGCGAGGCCTTCGCGAGGTCCTCGTCGAGCACGCCGCTCACCCCGTTCTCGATGATGTCCCGGGGACCCGCGACCGGGTACGCGGCGACCGGCACCCCGCAGGCGAGCGCCTCGATGATGACGATGCCGAAGGTGTCCGTCCGGCTCGGGAACACGAACACGTCGGCCGCGGCGTAGTGCCGCGCGAGCTCCTCGCCCCGCTTGCGTCCGACGAACCGGACGCCGGGGTACTGACGCTCGAGCGACGCGAGCAGCGGGCCGTCGCCGACGACGAGCTTGCTGCCGGGAAGGTCGGCGTCGAGGAACGCGTGGATGTTTTTCTCCCGCGCGACGCGGCCGACGTATGCGAAGACCGGCCGAGGCAGGTCGGGGACCGGCCCGGGGTCGTCCGCGGCGAGGGGGCGGAACAGATCGGTGTGGACACCGCGCGTCCAGACCCGCACGCCGGTGAACCCCCGGTCTTCCAGCTCGTCCCGGATCGATGCGGTCGGCACGAGCGTCCACGTCGCCGCGCCGTGGAACCAGCGCAGGAAGCGGTAGCTCAGTTCCGGCGGGATCCCCGCGTAGTTGCGGAGGTACAGCGGGAACTGCGTGTGATAGGAAGTCGTGAACGGGATGCCGCGGCGGCCGCAGAAGCGACGCGCCGCCGTGCCGAGCGGCCCCTCCGTCGCGATGTGGATCGCGTCGGGACGCGTCTCCTCGAGTAAGCGGCGCAGACGCCGCCCCGCGAAGACGCTGAGCCGGATCTCCGGGTACCGCGGACACGGGACGGTGCGGAAGAGACCCGGGTGAAAGACCGTGAGCCGGTGGCCGGCGCGCTCCACCTCGTCGCGGACGTGCTCGAGCGTCGTGACGACCCCGTTCATCTGGGGTCGCCACGCGTCCGTCACGAGGACGATGTTCATGCTCTTCGCCGCCGTGCACGCATGATCGGCTTATCGGGCCGGCTCGTTTGCGTTCGATGCGGGGCGCGGCAAGAACGCGTGAGGGTCGTCGTCGTGACCGGGTCGCGGTGCGCGACGCCGGGGGTCCCGGCCCAGGTTCCGTTCCCTCAGGTTCCGTTCTCTCAGGTTCCGTTCGCGAAGGCGGTTGCGCCCTGACTGGACGGCATTTCTCTCATGGACAGCTCCCCCACTGCGCGAGCACCGCAAGCACGTCGCCGAACCCGACCTCGCCGCTGCCGTCAATGTCCGCCGGACCGCCGGGGTCGCCCCATGCCGTGAGGACGAGCAGCACGTCGCCGAAGCCCACGTCCCCGTCGCCGTCCGCATCGGCGGGACACGTCTCGGCCGGGAACTCGTACGGGCCCATGTCGGTGACGGGCGGTGCGCCGCGGCCGGTGTCCACCGTGTCGGGATCGTCGACGAACCGCGGATTCCCCGCGAGGTCGATCTCGACACCGGCGGGCACGACGTCGTTGTCGGCGGCGTCGATCGACGGCGAGCCGGGAGCGAGACGCAGGTCGTCGTCGATCGTGCCGGCGACGCCGTCGGGACCCCGGGCGTCGACGAGTTGAGGGTCGGCGCCGATGTTGCCCTCGCCGCCGAGACCGCCCGTCCAGCCTTCGACGCAGGAGTAGTGCACGCTCGAACGGCTGCCGTTGCGGTCAGTGATCTGCGCGGCCTCGTCGCTCCCGCCGCCGGTCCGGTTGCCCCACAGGATGCAGTTCGACACGACGGGATACGCCTCAATCTCGTTGAAGATGCCGGCGCCCGTTTCGTCGGCCGCGTTCTCCACGATGGCCGTGCTCGTGATCGCGGGGTTGCTGCGGAAGAGGTGGAGCCCGCCCCCCCGCCCGACGGCGAGGTTGCCGGCGACCGTGCAGTTGGTCATCTCGAAGTCGCTGAACGCGGCGTACAGCCCGCCGCCCCAGACCGCGGCGGTGTTCCCCATGATCCGGCACCCCGTGATCGTGAGCGCCGACTCGTTGACGTAAACCCCTCCCGCGAACAGCGCGTCGTTCGCCTCGAAGTCGCAGTTCGTCACCGCCGCGACGCTGTTGCCCGCCAGACGCATTCCGCCGCCGTTGCCCGCCGCGGTGTTCGCGACGAGCACGCAGCCGTCGATCGCGACGATCGAACCGCCGGTGATCGACAAACCGCCGCCCCGCGCGCCGCAGTCGTTGCCGTCGAAGGTCGAGCCGACCAGCGTGAGCGGGGTGTTCGTCACCTCGAGACCGCCCCCGTTGCGATCGCTCGCGTAGTTGTCGCGAAAGACGCATCCGGCGATCGTGACGGGCTCGCCGAACCCGCCGGTGCCGAGGTACATGCCGGCGCCGTCGTTCGCGATGTTGCCCTCGAAGAGGCAATCCGTGACGTCGAACGCAAGGCTGCCGTTGGTCGCGTAGTAGCCGCCGCCGTTCGCGTCGGCGACGTTCTGGTGGAACACAGTGTCGCTGACCTCGAGCGCGCCGTAGAGACCGCCCCCGTGGTACCCGGACACGTTGGCGTGGAACGTGCACCCGCGGACGAAGGCCAGCTCGACGGACGCCGCGCCGGGCGCGTAGATACCCCCGCCGTCGCCGTCCGACTGGTTGGCCTCGAACCGCACGCCATCCACGGTCAGCACGGCGCGGAAATAGTTGTAGATGCCGCCGCCGTTCTCCTCGATCGCGCGGTTCAGCTCGATCGCGCCGCCGGTCACCGTCATCGTCCCGTCATCGCTGTAGAGGCCGCCGCCCCGTTCCTCCGCCGTGTTCGAACGAACGGTGCAGGCGATGAGCTCGGTCGTTCCCGAGCTGTAGAGCGCGCCGCCCCCCCCGGCCGTCGTGTTCGATTCCAGCGTCGATCCCGTCAGCGTGGTCGCCGCGCCGGCATCGTTGTAGACGGCGCCGCCGCGATCGACGGCGTGGTTCGTCCGCAGCATCGACGCGTCTACGACGGTGGCGCCGCCGCCCGTCGTGTAGATCGCGCCGCCACGATCGGCGACGTTGCCGATGAATCCGCACCGGGCGATGGTCGTCTCGCTGCCCTCCTCGTCGTAGACCGCGCCGCCGAAGAGGGCCGCCTCGTTGCCTTCGAACACGCAGTCGATCACGTGCGCGCGGCTCGGGCCGAGATCGGGGTCGAAGCCGAGCTTGCTGTAGAAGGCGCCGCCCTTGCCGGCGATCGAGCGGTTGCCCGTGAACGTACAGCCGGTGAACGTGGGCGAGCTGGACGCGTTGACGATCGCCCCGCCGCCGGTGTCCGTCGCCTCCGCCGCCGTGTTCCCGATGAAGTCGCAGTCGATGAACTGCGCGTCGCTGTGATCGCGGTTGCACGAGGCGCCGGCGTACCGCCCGCCCGAGTTCGCGACGAAGTCGCAGCGCATGAACACCGGTCGGCTTGCGCCCATGTAGAGCGCGCCGCCGTTGTCGAGCGCGCGGTTCCCCCGGAACTCGCAATCCACCGCGACCAGGTCGCTGCCGGCCTTGAGCATCATCCCCGCGCCCTGGAAGAGCGCGAAGTTGTCCACGACACGGCAGTTCACGAGCCACGGGCTGCCGGAGACGGCGAGCAGCCCGGCGCCCGTGCTGTCGAGGCTCACGCACGCGCCGTCCGGGCACTCGCCGCTCACCTCGCACGGGAGGCCGTGCCGGGGGCCGCCGAAGCACGCCGGATCGACGTGTCCGTCCGCGTGACCGGCGGTGATCGTCAGCCCCTCCAGCCGGGCGGTGCCGTCCACGCCCGAGGCGATCACGACGTGGTGGCTGTTCTCTTCGTTGTTCACGAACCCGGGCAGGTCGTCGCCCGCGAGATCGCCGCTGAGGATCGTGACGAAGGTCTCGGGATCACGGACATCCGGATCGCCGCCGCCGGCGACACCGGCGTATCCGCCCCGGACACGGACGCCGCTCGCCAGCCGGAAGGCCGCGAACCGGTCGCCGGACCCGAGCGGAGCTGTCTCGGCGCGGTCCGGCACGTACGTGCCGCCCGCGACGCGAAGCTCGACCGCCCCTCCGGCGTCGATGGCCGCCGCGAGCGCCTCGGAGAGGAAGCGGTGGGCGGTCTCCCAGCCGCCGCCGTCCCCGCCCGCGGACGCCGTGGCGTCCACGTACATCACTGTGTCGGCGAAGCCGACGCGTCCCGCGGCCAGCACGGCGAGGACGGCCGGGACCACGAGGCGGTGCGTACCCATCGCGTGCTCCATCGCGAGCTCCTTCCACCAGCCCCCCGGAGTGATCCATACGCCGTGCCGTCGGCGCTGCTGCGCGCCGAGCGCCGGCTCCGGGGGGTTGCGCGACGGGGTGTGACGGACGTTTGGGCGTGGCTGTGCGCGATGGGGGTGGGACGGACGTCCGGGGCCGTGCCCGATGGGGACGTAACATGTGGTGCGTGGGTCTTTCGAACGTTCGGGGGGCTGCGTCGTGCAGCCCCTTTTGCGCGGGACGCGCTGTTCACACCTTTGCCCGTCACGCGCGACGACGCTGCGTCCTGCAGCTCACGCTAAGAAGTCCCGACATGCCAGTGCGACGGCGGCATCCTGCCGCCTGCGCGTGGGACGTTTGGGGCTGGGTCGGGCTGGTTTTCGCAGACCCTCCGGGTCTGCAGAGACCGCGCGGCGACCGGCGGCATCCATGCCGCCTTGGGGCGGGACGTTTGGGGCCGTGCGCGATGGGGGTGTAACACGTGGTGCGGGGGTCTCTGGAACGTTCGGGGGCTGCGTCGTGCAGCCCCTTGGCGC
>CAZXBB010000451.1:0-14542 GCA_964638815.1 uncultured Isosphaeraceae bacterium | reverse complement strand
GCCGCTGGTCGTGTCGTACCAGCGCCAGTAGGAGACGATCGACTCGGGATCCGAGGCGTCGAGCGTCGGGCTGGTCAGCGTGACGTCGCCGAAGTTGACGTCGCGCAGGCAGTTCGGGTTGTTGTCGGTCAGGTAGCAGATGCCCGAGCCGTCGGCGTCCGAAGTCGGCGCGCCGCGATCCGGGCAGTTCTGGGGCACTTCGCGCACCCAGGCGCCGGCCGACGCCGTGGACTCCGCGGTCCAGCCGAGGTCGTTCTGGAAGTTGTCCGCGAACGTGACGGACTCGTCTACCGCCGAGACCGCCGTGAAGCCCTCGCCCGGCGCCGTCGGCGGGAAGAAGACCGTGACGCCCGAGACCGTTTCGACACTGAAGTGATAGCTCACAGTGTTGCCGCACGTGCTCGCAGGGAACGTGCCCTCGTGGAGGTTCGGCTTGATCTCGACCATCGGCACCTCGATGACGCCGCCGTCCGCGGCATCGGCGTCGAAGTACAGAATGCCGCTGTCGGGCAGCGGGTCGGAGACGCCGGCCGCGACCTGGAGCTGCACCGTCTGGTCGCCGTTCGGCGAGACAAGCAACGGCGGGTCGCCGACCAGGTCGAACGTGAGGAAGATGAGCGGCGGCGGCGCCATGTTGTGAGCCGAGAAGGCGTTCGCGATCTCGAAGTAGTGCGGCGTGCCGTTGTCGATGTTGCCGTCGTCGTCGTCGGCCATGAGGTAGTCGATCGTCACTTGCGGGGTGATGCCCTCACCCTGGCCGCGGTGGGCGTCGAGCGAGGCGAGCCAGAGCTGTCCCGAGATCGTGCGGTAGTCTTCCGGCTCGGTGAGAAGCAGGTTGTTGCGCATGTCCCAGAAGCAGCCGGAGATCAGGTTGCCGCAACTGTGACAGGGTCCGCCGCAGTCGGAGCAGCTCTGCGGATGGTACTGGCAGTCGTTGTCGGCGTTGCGCAGCGGCACGTTGCAGTCGCCGAAGAAGCCGAACGCCAGCTCGGGCGTGTCGGAGACGACGCAGTTGGCGACGTCGGCGTTGCCCTCGCCCCACTGGCACTGCGAGCCGGTGTACCGGGCGACGATGTGGTGACCGTATTCGTGGTACACGATCGAGCTGTACGACGTGTTCGGGCAGCCGCCGCCCGCGCGCAGGAAGAGCAGGTTGTTGCCCTGGTAGAACGCGTTGCAGCTACCTGAGTCGTTGACGTGCACGCGGTACTGGGAATCGTTGAGATCCGCGTCGGGATCGAGCTCCTTCACGTAATCGCGGATGACGTTGCAGGAGATGTACGCGTTGACCTCGGCCAGCGTCGTATCGACTCCGCTCTCGTTGTGCACGAAGTTGGCCGGTCCCGGGGGCGTGACCACCTGCGAGAGCAGGGCGTCGGAGGTCTGGAAATTCAGCACGCGGAACCACATTCCCCAGACGCGCGATTCCACGGTCACGTCGTTCGTGCCCGCGTTGGGGATCACGAAGTCGCCGTTCTCGTCCGCGAACACGACGTTGCCGCCGATGTTCACGCGGGCGTACGGCATCCCCTGCACCGTCTCGGGATCGCAGGTGCCGGCGCGGTTGCTGTCGGTCGCCCAGCCGCTGACGTTGCCTTCGACATCGATGTTGAGCACCTTGTTCTCGCGGAGGAGCACCCGGCCGGTGACCGGCTCGATGATGAAGAACACGCGCTGGTAGGCGACGGTGCCTTCAGCGCCCTCGGTGGCGAGGAACGCCGACCCGAACGTGGGCACGTCGACCTCGGTCGCTTTGCCGGCCCAGATGATCGGCTCAGGACCCTCCTCGATGACGGCTTCGCCGCCGAGCTCGCGCCGGGCCACCTGGAGCGCTGCGGCTTCCGTCACCTGGGCCAGGTCCTGTGGCGTGACCCGGAACCCGCCGAGCTGGTGGATGCTCGAGGTCGCCATCACGACCGGGAAGCCGGGCTGGTTCATCACCAGGACGTTGAGGCACGAGTCGTAGACGCGGACCCCGTCGCGGGTCTGCATGAACCGGTGGAACTCCTTGCGGTAGGTGCCGGTCGCGTGATCGAACATGATCCCCTTGACGCGGGCGCCGTTACTGAACGGGATGCCCGGTTCGAGCTCCTCGGCCGTCACGCCGAAGAGCTGCGGCACCTCGGCCTGGACGAATGCGTCCACGCTCGCCGCGGCGGTTACGCCGTGCGCCATCGGGCGGCCGTAGACCGACATCGTCCGTCCTTCGCGCTCGAACGCGCGCACGGGCGTCTGGTCCGAGAGTTGCGTGAACAGATGGCGGTCGATGTCCGCGTCGGCACCGAGCGCCGTCGCCGTACACACAAGCACGCCGGCCGCCAGCGCACCGCTTGAAATCCGCATATGAGCCATGAGCTTCGATCCTCTTTTTGACATGGTTGTCTCGTCGGTCCTTCCCGCATCGACGTGAGCGCGGTCCCCGCACCGACATCTCACCACCCCCCACGGTAGCGTTCTTCGCGCGAGCTTCCTGAAATGAACGGGGGTCCTCCTGCGCGCAGTCGCACCCCCCCTTTTGCTCGTTCCTCGCCCCATGATGCGGTGCGGACGGGGAGCCGACAAGGGCAAAACCGGCGAATATGGGAACCAAACCGAGGTGTCTGAGCCCCGCCCTGAACCCCGGCCTGAACCGCCGACCGGCTCTTATCGGGCCGCCGGAAGACGACGCAGGACCCCGAGCAGCAGCGTAGCCAGGACGCAGTACCCGACACAGAGGGCGGCGAGCACCCGCATGGTCACGCCGAGATCGATGAGCGTTCCCATGGCCGCCGGCGAGGCCGCCGTCGCGAACACCATCAGCGCCGTCACCATCGCGCGGATGGAGCCGAGATGGAGCACGCCGTACAGCTCCGCCCAGACCGCCCCCACGACGGGCCCGATGATGCCGGAAGTGACGCCCCCGAGGGCCATGAAGACCATCGCCGCCGCCGGACGCGGGGTGATCACCAGCGCGGTGAGGCCGAGCGCGAGCGGGACCAGCAGGACGGGCAGGAGGCGTATGCCGCCGATGCGGTCCACGAGCGGCCCGGCCCCGAGCGACGAGGGAAGCTGGGCCGCCGCGAACACGAGGAAGCCCGACGTGAACCACTCCGGCGTCCACGCCATCTCGGCGATGAGGGTGGTCTGGTGGAAGAACAGCCCGGTCACGATGAACGCCGGCGCGACGATCGCCGGCAGCACCACGTAGAACCGCGGGTCGCGGACGACGTCGCGCCGTGTCCGGCTCCGCCGGGGGCGCTCGCCGTGCGGCATCCGGGCGGCCGCCGCGGACGACTCCGCGTCCCGTGCGAGCAGCGCGCCGTGACGCGTCCCGTGACCGCGAAGCAGGACCAGGGCGAGCGGCAGGGCGCCGACCGCGAGGACGCCGGCCACGAGCAGCCACGTCTCGCGCCAGTCCGCCGCGGCCCGCAGCGCGACCGCGGCCCGCGGGAAGACCGCCTCCCCCGCGGCGAACCCGAGGCCCGCGATGCTGAGCGCCTTGCCCCGGTCGTTCTCGAAGTAGCGCGACATGCTCGTGATCGCGGTGTGACTCATGAGCCCCTGCCCGAAGAGCCGCAGCCCGCAGATCGTGAGCATCAGCAGCAGCGCCGTGCCGACGTGCGCCATGGCGAGCGCCGAGACGACAAGCCCCAGACAGACCAGCGTGCTGTACACGCGGAGGTCCACGCGATCGATCAGCCGCCCGAGCCAGATGACGCAGAAGCCGCTGGCGAGCGTCGCGAGCGAGTAGATCGAGCCGTACGAGCCCTCGGTGAGGCCGAAGGCGGCGCGGATGTCGGCGCCGAACACGCCGATGAAGAACGTCTGGCCGAAGCTCGAGAAGAACGTCAGCGCGAAGCCGAAGAGCAGGAAACGGAGGTTGACGCGCGCGAACGCGAAATAATTCACGCCGACAGGCTACATCGCCCGCCGGCAAAAGACGGCGTATAGTCCCCGCGTATGGCGAAGTCGGACAAGCTCCGTGACCCGTGGCTCGTCGCCGTGTGGCCCGGGATGGGCAACGTCGCGATCATTGCGGGCGGGTACCTGGTCAACCGGCTCGGCGCGAGCATCGCGACGGAGATCACCTCGCGCGATCTCTTCGACATCCAGCACATCGAGGTGGAGCACGGGCTCGTCAGCCCCGGCCAGGTGCCGCGCAATCTCTGCTTCGAGTGGAAGGACCCGAGCGGCGGGCGGGACCTCATCGTCTTCATCGGCGAGGCGCAGCCGACCACCGGCGGGTACGCGTTCTGTCACAAGCTGCTCGAGCACGCGATCAGCCGGGGCGTGAAGCGCGTGGTCACGTTCGCCGCGATGGCGACGCAACTGCACCCTTCCGACACGCCGCGCGTCTTCGGCGTCGCGACCGACGGCGAAGGGCTGCGCGAGATGGAGACCAACGGCGCCGAGATCCTCGGCGAGGGGCAGATCAGCGGTCTCAACGGCGTGCTCCTGGCCGCCGGCGCCGAGCACGGCGTCCCCGGGGCCTGCCTGCTCGGCGAGCTGCCGTTCTTCGCGGTCGGCGTGTCGAACCCGCGCGCGTCCCAGGCGGTGCTCGAGGTGTTCGCGCGGATGTCCGGCCTCGGCATCGATCTTACCGAGCTCGCCGAACAGGCCGGCGCCGTCGAGGAGGGGCTGCTCCACCTGCTCGAGAAGCTCAAGCGGGCGGCGCGCCGGCAGACCGACGAGGACGACGAGGAAGACGAGTTCGCGGCCTCGGCGTTCGACACCGGCGAGGAAGACGAGTCCAGGGACGACCAGTCCCGGAAGGACGAGAAGCCGAAGCTCAGCCCCGCCGCGAAGCGCCGCATCGAGACGCTCTTCGACGCAGTGCGTCACGACCGCAGCAAGGTCGTGCAGCTCAAGGAGGAGCTCGACCGCCACGGGGCGTTCGAGGCTTACGAGGATCGGTTCCTGGACCTGTTCAAGAAGGGGGAGTGACGCCCCCCGGCCCTGTCGGAGCACGGGACCGCGGCTCGCGGCACGGCTCAGGGCACGGCTCAAGGCCCGAACATCGCGCTGCGCGCATCCCCCTCCGAGAGAAGGTACGCGAAGAGGTCCAGCACCTCGTCCTCCCCGAGCCGGTCGAGCAGCCCGGGCATCATCGGCGAGACGGCGGATGCGCGCTCCGCCACGACGCGGTCCCCCCCGATCTCCACGACGGCGTCCGGATCCAGCCGGCTCGGCATCACCTGTACGACCGACCCGTCGCGCCCCACGACGCGGCCGATGATCACCGTCTCGTCGTCGAGCACGAACTCGGTGTCCTCGTACTGGTCCGAGATCGTCCGGCTCGGCTCGACGATCGACTCCGCGAGATCGCGGATCGAGTAGCGCGAGCTCAGCAGCGTCAGGTCGGGGCCACCGGCGCGGCCGGCGCCGGCGAACCGGTGACACTTCGCGCAGCTCGCGGCCGCGTACATGCGCCGGCCGTTCTCGAAGTCGCGCCCGCCGTCCAGACCGCCGCGGGCGATGGCGACGACCGCGTCGGTGGTCCACTGGCGCCCCGGCCCGCGCGGGGCGGGTGCGTCCGCGACGAGCGCGTCTTCGGTGGTGCCGATCGCGGCGAGCCGGGCCCTGTCCGCGGGCGGGACGTTCGCGAGCGCGTCCTCGCGGATCCTGTCGAGGAAGCCGACGAAGCTCAGCCCGCCGCTCGTCCTTCGCGCCGTCTCGAACCAGCGGAAGTACCGATCGCGCAGCGCCGGCGTCCATCCCCGCTTCGCGTGACGCAGGGCGAGGGCGTAGTGCACCTGCTGCCGCTGTGGCGGCGCGGATGCCATCTTCAGGATGGCGGCGCCGTAGGTGTCGTTGCGGGCGAGCAGCGTCTCGTCGTGAGCGGCTGTATGCGTGTCGCTGCGCTCCATCAGCGGGATCGTCCTCGCGACGACGGTCGGTGAGCGCAGGTACACGAGCAGATCGCACAGCTCGCGGTCCGTCATGTCATCGCCTGTCGGGTAGACGTCGGCCAGGTCGTCCGCGAGGGTCGCGCGGTCGGCGGCGGGCGGCTGCCCCGTGCGGATGAAGCAGAGGGCCCAGGCGCGCAGCCAGGTGAGACGCTGCTCGCGGTCGAGATCGTCCCAGTCGAAGCGCCGCAGCGCCGCGATGAGGCGACGCTGGTCGGTCGGCCCGACGCACCGCGCCGCCGCGATCAGCGCCGTCATCGCCGCGGGCGCGACCGGCTCGTCCAGCGCGCGACGTGACCACGTGCTCACGGGGCGTTGCTCGACGGCGACGCGCGCGGCGTGCCGGACGAAGCGGTCGGGGTGCCCGAGCATCGGCCATGCGTCGTCGAGGCCCGACGCATCCGACGTGAGGTGTGCTGCCTCGAGGCGGCGGCGGGTGTTCGTGGGGGTGTGCGTGTTGGTGTGCGCTGGCGCGTGCGCGTGCGCGTGCGCGGGCGCGTCCGTGTGCGCGGGCGTGTGCGCGGGCGCGTGCGCGGGCGTGTGCGCGGGCGCGGGCGCGTGCGCGTGCGCCTCATCGTCCGCTTCCGTCCCGGTCCACCGAACGCGATACAGTGCTGACGGGACGCCGCGGCCGCCGACCACGAAGTACATTGCGCCATCGGTCGGGTTGATGACGGCGTCGGCGAGCGGCAGTGGGCGGCCGCTGAGGAAGACCTCGCGCTCCCCGCGGTACGTCGCGCCGTCGGGCTCGAGGTGGACGGCGTGGATCGTGCCGAACGTCCAGTCCAGGAGGAAGAGCGCCTCCCGGTAACGCCGCGGGAACCGGGCGCCCGTGCCGAACAGCACGCCGGTGGGCGAGCCGGGGCCGATGTCGAGCACCGCGGGCAGGCTGTCGGCGTAGTGCGGTGGCCACTTCGCGGTGCCGGAGCGCCAGCCGTAATCGGCGCCGCTGACGACGTGGTTCACCCGGGTTGGGCGGTACCACGGCGCGCCCATGTCCCATTCCATGTCCGCGTCGTACGTGAACAGCTCGCCGTCGCGGTTGAACGCGAGGTCGTACGGATTGCGGAAGCCGATCGCGAAGAGCCGCCAGCTCGCACCGTCGGGATCCGTGACGCACACCCAGCCGCCGGGGGCGGTGATCCCCACCGCGTGCCCATTGGCGTCCCACAGCCGCGGGAGCAGGTGATCCTCGTCCCAGCGCCGCGGTACCGCGGATTCCTCCGGATCCGGCGGCGGCGTGTGGTTCCCGGCCACCACGTAGAGCAGCCCGTCCGGTCCGGCCGCGATGCCGTGCGGGCCGTGCTCGCCGGCGCCTTCGATGCGGCGCAGGAGCGTGTACGCGTCGTACCGGTCGTCGCCGTCCGTGTCGCGCACGCGGTACAGGCCCGGGCCGTCCGCGCGATCGCCGTGCGCCATGCAGTAGAGATCATCGCCGACGCAGAGGAGACCCTGCGCGGCGCCGACGGGAACGTCGATCGGCTCGACGGCCGTCGCCCTGCGATCCGTCCCGACCGGCGCGGGCGTGATGCGGTAGAGACCCCGCGACTGGTCGCTCGCGATGAGCCGGCCCCGAGGATCGACCGCGAGGCTCACCCACGAGCCTTCGCGACGCGGCACCGCGTAGACCAGCTCGGTGACGAAGCCTGCGCGGGTCTCGATGTCGCGCTTCACGTCGTCGCCGAGCAGACCGGGGATCGCGCCCCACGGCGGGGCGCCGTAGAGCGCGACCTCGGTCGCCGGCCGGGGATCGCGCAGGTCGGCGCTGTCCGACACCATCCACGTGCGATCGGTGACGATGCGCTCGGTCGCGCCGTCAGCCGCCTCCAGCTCGATCACCGCGATCAGCCCCGCAGGGCCGTCCTCGTTCCGGGCGTGGATATCGACGGTGAAAGCACCCCGCGCCGCGAACGGCGTGAGGTCCGCCTCCGTCGCGGCGCGCCAGTCGCTCGACGAGATCACGGCTTCGCCGTCAACGAGCACGGTCGCCTCGTTGTCGCAGGCGAAGCGGAGCGTGACGCGCGAAGGGGGCGTCTCGAGCGGCAGCGTGCGACGGAAGTACGTCGTCTCGTCGTCGGCCGGCTCGCCCGCCGCCCAGATCCAGACCGGCGTCCGCGCCAGCTCCGCGACGGTCGGGGGCGGGATCGAGAAGGACTCCGCCGGGTTCCCGTTCTCGCGCTCCGCGTCGCGCGCGTTCATCATGCTCCGGCTCGAGCCGGTGATCGTGCGGAGCGCGAGGGCGAGCACGACGAGCGCGATGCCGGCGGCGACGACGATCACGCGGAAGAGCGCGGCGCTGCTGTCGCCCGACGGCCCGGCGTCGGAGGTGTCGTGATCGGGCGGGTCGGCGGTCATCCGGACCCGATGATAGGGAGTCAGCCCTTCGCGCGCTCGGGCTGCCGCAGACGCTGCGAGATCAGCAGGCACGCCTCCGACTGGGCGAGCTCGAGGTCGTCGTTCGTGACGAACGCATCGTACGCGCCGCTCGCCTTCGCGAGGGCGATCTCGCGCTTCGCCTCGCCGAAGCGGCGCTGGATCGCCTCGTCGTCGTCGCGCCCGCGGCCGCGGAGGCGGGCGAGAAGCGCGTTCTCGGTGGGCGGAAGGATGAACATCATGTACGCGTCGGGCGCGGTGTCGCGCACCTGGAGCGCGCCCTGCACGTCGATCTCGAGGATCACGAGCCTCCCGCCGGCGAGCGCCTCCTCGACGGGCCGGCGCGGCGTTCCGTACCAGTGCGTCCCGAAGACCTGCGCGTGCTCGAGAAGCTGGTCTCCGTCGATCATGGCCCGGAACTGCTCGTCGGTCAGGAAGTAGTAGTCAACGCCGTCCTGCTCCCGCGCGGTGCGCGGACGCGTCGTGGCCGAGACGCTGAACATGCCGCCGAGCCGTTCCTTCACTGCGCGCACGATGGTCGTCTTGCCGACGCCGGACGGGCCGGAGATGACGACGAGCGCGCCGCGTTTCGCTGCCTTGGCTGAGTCCTGGGAGGCCACGTTCGGGAGTGTACGATGAAAGAGAGCCGAAGTTCGTCGAAGAACGCTCTTGACCCGCCCCTTCCCGGGTCGGATGATGCCCCGACCGCACCGGTCGCCGGTGGTGCACGAGGAGACCGGCGATCCGGTGCGGCGATCCGGTGCGGCGATCCGTGTGGTGACGCCCGCGTGGCGACGACCCGGGGCGATCACCCGGCAGGCAGCTCGTATTCCGCGGCCCCGATCGCGGCGCCGAAATGCGCGATCTCATCCTCGAGCGCGGCGCGGCGGGCCCGGGTCGGGCGGACCTTCGGCTCCCACCACAGACCCTGCACCTCCAGCAGCCCCCGGTGACGGTCGAGCCTGGGGTCGAGGCGACCCACGAGCCGATCGCCCTCGAGGATGGGCAGCACGTAGTAGCCGTGCGTTCGCCTGGCGGCCGGGACGAACGCCTCGAAGCGGTACCTGAATCCGAAGAGGCGCTCCGCCCGGTCACGGTCGCGGATGAGCGGGTCGAAGGGGCTGAGCAAACGCAGGCGGTCCGGCGGATCCGGCAGACGCGCGGCGCGCCGGGACCAGTCCGGGAACGCCACCGAAGTACGGACCTTCGCGTTCCCCGCGTCCGGATGCGGCGCGACGTGGACCTCGACGACGTCGCCGCGGGCGAGCGCGGTGCGGCACCACCTGCCGGCGTCCACGCGGGAGATCGAGCCGAAGAACGCCGCCAGCTCGCCCGGCGTCGCGGCGCCGAGACGCTCGAGCGCCGCGCGGCATGCCCAGTCCACGTGCTCCTCCGGAGCGGGCGCGGGGCGGTCGTTGAGCGCCGGGAACACGCGCTCGGTCAGGTCGTACACCTTGTGGAAGTTCTCGCGTCGTGCCACCGAGAGCCGCCCGCACCGCCAGAGAAACTCGAGCGCGGCCTTCTGCGGCTTCCACGCCCACCACGCGCCGTTCTCGCCCTCCGGACGCTGGTGCTCGAAGTCGCGGCTCATGAGGGGGCCTTCGCTCTCGATGCGCTCGAGCACGTGATCGATGACGGGCCGGGGGTCGCCGCCCATCCGCCGCGCCCACCAGGGGTTCGAGCGCAGACCGTTGCGGTCGTACCGATCGAATCGCACGCGCCAGCAGTGAAACCAGCACACCGGGATGACGGACGCGTCGTGCGTCCAGTGCTCGAAGAGCTTCCGGTCACGCTCCAGCAGCCCGTGCAGCAGGTGCGGCTCGTAGTGGTCGAAGCGGGTGCGCAAGATGGTGTGATGTGCGCGTTCGACGATGTTGATCGTGTCCACCTGCACGAACCCCATCGCCTCGATCTGCCCGTGCACGGCAGCGGGCGTGGCCGGACGCGCGGGATCGGCGAGGAGACCCTGCCCGCCCATGAGCAGACGACGCGCGGTCGGGGCCGGGATGGTGTCGGGGGCGCGCGGCATGGGAGCATGATACGGCGGTCTGGTGCGTGTGCGGCGATCGTGTGCGGGTCCGGGTGTGCGTCCGTGTGCGTGTGCGTGTGCGCGGGCGCGGGCGCGGGCGCGGGCGCGGGCGCGGGCGGGTGCGCGGGCGCGGGCACGCCCGCCCACGCGCACCCGCACCGCGGCCCTATCATCCCAACCGCATGCGCACCATCGCTGTCGTCACCTCCTCCCGCGCCGACTACGGACATCTCTACTGGCCGCTGCACGAGTTGCGCGCGCGCGCCGACGTCGATCTGAGCCTGCTTGTCACCGGCGCCCACCTCGCCCCTGAGTTCGGCCTCACGGTGCGCGAGATCGAGCGGGACGGGTTCCCGATCGCCGAGCGTATCGAGTGCCTGCTCAGCTCAGATACCGACGTGGGGATGGCGAAGACGATCGGGCTCGCCACCGTGTCGTTCGCGGATGTGCTCGCCCGTCGCCGGCCCGATCTCCTGCTGCTCATCGCCGACCGCTACGAGATGCTCGCCCCCGCGTCGGCCGCCCTCGCGCTGCGCATCCCGATCGCGCACATCGAGGGCGGTGAGGTGAGCGAGGGCGCGATCGATCACGCGGTGCGCAACGCGCTCACGATGATGAGCCACGTTCACCTGACGCCGACGCGGGCGGCGCACGACCGCGTCGTCGCGATGGGCGAGGAGCCGTGGCGCGTGCACCGGGTGGGGGCGCCGTCGCTCGATCACCTTCGACGGTCGGCCCTGTCGAGTCGCGCCGAGGTCGAGCGCCGTCTCGGGATCGACCTCTCGCGCCCGACGATCGTCGTCGCCTACCACCCGGTCACGCTCGAGCGAGACACCGTGCGCGAGGCCGACGCCGTCTTCGCCGCGCTCGCGGCGATTGCGGACGAAGACCGGCGACCCATCGTGTACTGCTTCCCCAACGCCGACGCCGGCAGCCGCGACCTCATCCGGCGGGCCGAGGCGTTCTGCGCGGAGCGGCCGGACGCCCGCCTCTTCGTCAACCTCGACCACCTGACCTACTGGAGCCTGCTGCGGCACGCGGCGCTGCTCTGCGGCAACTCGAGCAGCGGCATCATGGAGACGCCGTCGCTCGCGTTGCCGACGGTCAACATCGGGCGGCGGCAGGAGGGGCGCGAGCGGGCCGCGAATGTCATCGACGTCGAGCCCGGCGAAGAGGCAATCCGCGCGGCCGTGGCGACCGGCCTCGATCCGGACTTTCGCGCGGGCCTCGACGGGATGACCAATCCGTACGGCGACGGGCGGGCGGGGGAGCGGATCGCGGAGATCCTCGGCACGGTCCCCCTCGGCGCGCGGCTGCTGCACAAACGCGCGATGCCGCTCGAGGCGGCGTCGGCGAGCTGACCCGCATCCCCGGGAATCAAGCCCATTGCCATGAGCGCCCGGGGCCGTACCATGGCGACCTTCGACCGACATCTCCTACACGAGGAAAACTCATGCGACGTGCAAAGATCAGCGTCATCGGTGCCGGGAACGTCGGCGCGACCTGCGCCCACTGGGCCGCGGCGAAGGAGCTCGGCGACATCGTCCTGGTGGACATCCCGGAAAGGGAAGGTGTGGCAAAGGGCAAGGCGCTCGACCTCTTCTGCGCGAGCCCGATGGAGCGCTTCGACGCGAACGTGATCGGCACGTCGGACTACGCGGACACCGCCGGCTCGGACGTCGTCATCGTGACCGCGGGCATCCCGCGCAAGCCGGGAATGAGCCGCGACGACCTGATCGCGACGAACGTGAAGATCGTCAAGAGCGTGGCAGAGACGGTCGCCGAGCATTCGCCCGACTGCGTCATGATCATCGTCTCGAACCCGCTCGACGCGATGGTGTACACGGCATGGAAGGCGAGCGGCTTCTCCGCGAACAAGATCGTCGGCCAGGCCGGCTGTCTCGACGTCGCCCGCTTCCGCGCCTTCCTCGCGATGGAGATCGGCTGCTCGGTCGAGGACATCCAGGCGCTGCTGCTCGGCGGTCACGGCGACACGATGGTGCCGATGCCGCGCTACTCGTCCGTCCACGGCATCCCGGTGACGCAACTGCTCGACCAGAAGACGATCGACGCGTGCGTCGAGCGCGCGAAGATGGGCGGCGGCGAGATCGTGAAGCTCATGGGCACGAGCGCGTACTACGCACCGGCGTCGGGCTCGGTGCAGATGGCGGAGGCGATCATCAAGGACAAGAAGCGCATCCTGCCCTGCGCCGCCTACTGCGACGCGGAATACGGAGTGGGCGGCTACTTCGTCGGCGTTCCGTGCATCCTCGGCGCGGAGGGCGTGGAGCAGGTGCTGGAGATCGACCTCAACGCCGAGGAGAAGGCGCTGATGGACAACTCGATCAAGGCGGTGAAGGAGCTGGTGGGGGTCGTGCGGGACACGTTCCCTGCGCTCGCCTGACGGCGAGCGCCCGGCCCTGTGCTCTGACAGGGCCGGGTGGTGTACCGGATGGAACGACGGCTTCCGACGTTCGTTGCCCACCCGGCCCTTGCCGAGCCAAGGACCGGGGCACACCGGACATCCTTTTGCCCTCATCGAAGTGTGCCCCGGTCCTGTGCTCTGACAGGGCCGGGTGGGTCACCCATGGAACGACGGCTTCTGGACGTTCTTACCCCACCCGGCCCTTGCCGAGCCAAGGACCGGCGCACACGGGACCACCCATGGAACGACGGCGTCGATCCTGACGCAGACGCGACAGACCGCATGGCTTCTCGCTCGCGGCGGCGAGTTGCGCGATCGATCTCTCCCGCGTCCGTCCGAGTTCGTATTTTCCAATCGACGGCAGGGGTCCGGAGGTGAGGGAGACGGTTCACCCATGGCCGATTGGACCACCGCGCTCACGAGACCCCGTTCGTCCTGTTGCCCCCTGCCGGCGGCGCTGCTGCTCGGCGCATGGGTGATCGCGGCCCCCGCCGGGGCCGCCGCGATCATCGAGATCGCCCCCGGCGAATCGATACAGGCCGTGATCGACGATCCCGGCACCGAGGACGGCGACCATCTCGTCCTCGCCCCCGGCGTCCACCGGGAGCGCATCGACCTTCGCGGACGCGCGCTCACGTTGCGCAGCATCGATCCGCTGAAGGCGGACATCGTGAGCGCGACGATCCTCGACGGCGAGGGCGGCGGCAGCGTGATCACCTGCGCGAGCGGCGAGGGCCGGGACACGATCATCGCCGGGCTGACCATCGTCGGCGGCCAGGCCGACAGCGGCGGCGGCATGTACATCGAGGGCGCGAGCCCGACGGTCGCCGCGTGCCGCTTCGTCGAGAACCTCGCTACGTTCGACGGCGCGGGGATCTTCGTGCTCGACGGCGCGCCGGCGATCGTGAACTGCGTGTTCATCGGCGGGGCCTCGTTCTACGGAGCGGGCATCGCGAACATCCTGGGCACGCCGCTCGTCAGCGGATGCGTGTTCACCGGCAACGACGCGTTCAGCTACGGCGGCGCGATCGACAACTTCAACGGCAGCGACGCCACGATCGTCGGCTGCACGTTCGCCGCCAACAGCGCCGACCGCGGCGGTGCGCTCTCGAACGAGGGCAGCGATCCGCTCCTGGCGAACTGCGTGCTCTGGGGCAACGTCGGGCACACGGCGGGGGCCGAGATCGACAATCGCTCCGGCAGCGCGCCGCTGGTGCGTCACTGCGACATCGCCGGTTCGGGCGGCAGCAAGGCGTGGGACCTCGCGCTCGGCGCCGACGGTGGGGGCAACATCGATGCCGACCCCGGCTTCGCCGACGCGAGCGGCGCGGACGGCGTCGCGGGGACGGCCGACGACGACCTGCGGCTCGCGTCGGGCTCGCCGGCGATCGATGCCGGGCGCAACGCGGACGCGGGCGCCGACGTGGCCGACCTCGACGGCGACGGCGACTTCGACGAGCCGGCGTCTTACGACGCCGGTGGCGAGGTGCGATTCCGCGACGATCCCGCCACGGCCGACACCGGCGACGGCGAGGCGCCGCTGATCGACCTGGGCGCCCACGAGCTCCAGCCGGCCGAGACGGACACGTGCGTCGGCGACATCGACGGCAACGGCTGGGTCGGCGGCCGCGACCTCGCGATGCTCATCGCCGCGTGGGGTCCCTGCGAGGGCTGCCACGAGGACCTCGACGGCAACGGACGCGTCGACTTCCACGACCTGCTCTCGCTGCTGGTGCGCTGGGGCACGTGCCCGGGCGAGACGATGGACAGCCACCGCAAACCGCATCCGGTGAACGGCCGGATGAAGGGCCGGATGAAGGACCGGACCAG
>CAZXBB010000450.1:0-11850 GCA_964638815.1 uncultured Isosphaeraceae bacterium | reverse complement strand
GGGAGGCGCGGTCTGCGTCTTCGTCGGCCTCCTTCTCGGACCCGCGGTCCCGTCCGCGCGTCGCACGCCCGACCCATCCCGCGACCCGTCCGGCGACCCATCCCGCGACCCATCCCGCGACCCATCCCGCGCCCCATCCCGCGACCCATCCCGCGCCGCATCCCGCGGCCCATCCCGCGCCGGACCGCGCCTGCTCCCGCCCGCCGTATCGATGCCGGCAGCGGAATCCCCTCCGCCGGGGCCCGCGTCGTCGCTGCCGGAAGCCGCCGCGTATGTCGCGCCGGCCGTATATATAGATGCAGATAGAGATGATCACCCCGCCGGTCCGCCCGTCCCCAGGGCGGTTGTCGCGCCGGCGGGCCACCGGCCACTTGACGCGCCGCGCCCCCTTGCGCTCCAATTGTCGGTGTACCGGACGGACCGTTCGTCCGATGCATCGAAAGCGCACACAGCCTCCCTCGCCACGCACGCCGTACACGATCCGGATCTGCCCGATGAAGACGACGTCAGCGAGCCGGCCATCGACGAGCCGGCGATCAACGGCCCCGCGATCAGCATGCCGAACGACGCGTCGGGGCGCGGAGTGCAGCCGATGGGAGGGCGCGACAACCAGGCGCGAGCCGCCGTCGTGGAGGATGCCGAGATGATCGACGACGAAATCGAAGACGAGGACGCGGACGAGTTCGAGTACATCTACTACGACGAGGAGGGCAACGAGCTCGACCCCGACGATCCCGATGTGGACATCTCCGAGGCCGAAGAGGACGACGCCGAGTACGAGTACGAGGACGATGACGCCGCGGACTACGACGACGACGAGGAGGATGACGAGGAAGAGGACGAAGACGAGGACGAAGACGAGGACGAGGACGACTTCGAGGACGAGGACGAGGACGAGGACGAAGACGAGGACGAGGACGAGGACGACGAAGAAGAAGAAGACGAGGACGAAGAGGACGACGAAGACGACTACGACTACGACGAAGACCAGATCGACGCCGCGGAGGTGGATCCGGTGTGCGGCGACGGGTACGAGTACGAGTACGTCGCCGACGAGATCGCCTGACGCCGCCGCCCGGCCCCCGAAGCGAGCGCGTTTTCACCGAAATCTCCAGCCGACCCGCGCCGAGCGGCGATCATCGCCGGGATGTCCCATGCGCCGGACGAAGTCGGCGACGCCACGCTTCGCCTGCTGCTCGCCCCGGGGCTCGGGCCGGCGACGCTGCGGAAGCTGCGCGAGCACTTCGGATCCGACGAGGCGGCCTGTCGCGCCGACGCACGGGCCCTGACCGCCATCCGCGGCATCGGGCGCACGACGGCCGGGGCGCTCCGCGCCGCGATCGCCGCCGCCGATCCCGACCGGGAGCGGCGCGCGATGACCGGCCTCCGGGTCCGCCTCGTGCTGCGCGGGGACGACGACTTTCCGCCGCTCCTCGCCCCGCTCCCCGACGCGCCGGAGGCGCTCTGGATACGGGGCACGGCCGCGCCGCCGCGCGGTCCCGCCGTCGCCATCGTGGGCGCGCGGCGCGCGTCGCCGTACGGACGCGAGCAGGCGGCGCGGTTCGCCGCGCTCCTCGCGGAGGTGGGTCTCGCGATCGTCTCCGGCGGGGCGGCGGGTGTCGATGCGGCCGCGCACCGCGGCGCGCTGCGCGTCAGCGGCATGACCGTCGCCGTCATGGGGTGCGGGCTCGCGACGTCCTACCCGCCCCGGCACGCGCGGCTCTTCGAGGAGATCGTGGACGCCGGCGGCCTGCTGATGAGCGAGCACCCGATGGACGCGCGGCCGCTCGGCGCGCACTTCCCGCGTCGCAACCGCGTGATCTCGGGGCTGAGCCTCGGCGTGCTCGTCATCGAGGCGGCGGCCCGCAGCGGGGCGCTCATCACCGCGCGGCTCGCCGCTGAGGAGCACGGGCGCGAGGTGATGTGCCTGCCCGGACGCGTGGACTCGCCCGCGTCGGCGGGCTGCCTGCGGCTCGTGCGCGATGGCGGGGCCGCGCTCGTGACGAATCACGTGGACGTGCTGCGTCAGCTCGACCTCGCATCGGGAGAGACGCGCCGGACGCTCGCGGCGGCCGGCGGCGACGTGGCGGCGCCGGCGAGCCTGCTGGACGCGGCGCTCACGGACGGGCAGCGCGCGGTGATGAAGGCGCTCACGGCCGCGGGCGGACGCGCGACCCTCGACCGCATCGCGGCCGAGACGGACCGCCCCGTGGGGGAGCTGCTCGTGGACGTGACACGCCTCGAGATCCACGGCCGGGTGCGCCGCGCGGGCGGGGGGGTGATCGTCAACGCGGACGCGTGGTGAGCGCGTGGCCGGCCGCGCGCTCAGTCGCTGCCGAGGGGCACCGCCGCCGCGGAAAGCTCGCGCGCGATAGCCTCGACGATCCTGTCCTGGAAGTCCTTCGCGCGCCGCACCGGCACGCGCAGGTCGTTCACCATGATGCTGAAGCACCGCCGCGCGCCGTCCGGACCGGTCACGTACCCGCTCAGGCAGCTCACGCCGTCGATGTAACCGCTCTTCGCCTGCACGATGGCGCCCTCGAGTCGCCCGGTCTCGAAGCGGCGTTCGAGCGTCCCGTTCACGCCGCCGACCGCGAGACTGTCGAGGAACGGCCCGCCCAGCTCCGCGTCGTTGTGGAACGAGTTCAGCCACGCGCAGACCGTCGCGGGCGCGACGCGGTTGTCGCGGCTGAGCCCGGAGCCGTCGATGACGATCAGCTTCGACGCGAGGAAGACCTTCTCGAGACGCTCGTGCACCGCGTGCCGCACGATGGCGGCTCCGTTCAGCCACGAGCCCGGCTGCCCCGTCTTCGCGTGGCCCATGCGCTTCAAGAGCGACTCCGCGTAGAGATTCTGGCTGTCGCGATTGCATCGCGTGATCGCTGTGGCGATCGGGGTGTAGATGACGGGGCCGACGGTCAGGCCGGTGTGCACCGTCTCGAGCGGGTCGCACAGCCGCGCGGGCCCGACCCGCAGGCCCTTGCGGCGAAGACGGTCCGCGAGGAGGTCGCCGAAGATCCAGGACATCTCGTGCATCGCGACGGGCACCGGCATCGTGTACGCGTGCTTCACGTTGCCGTAGACCGTGAGATCGTTCGTGCCGAGCTTCCGCGCGACCCAGACCGTGTTGTCGTCGTGCACGCCGTCCCGGCTCGTGGCGTTGTTGGAGAAGCTGCGGAGCGACGTCGTGCGCGGCTCGAAGATCGCAAGCGACGGCCGACTCCCGGGACGCGGCCGCGGGAAAAAATGGAGCGTGTTGAGGTGGAAGGAGAGTCCCGAGACCTGCGCGCAGTACCGGCGGTTGAGCTGGTCGCGCGGCCAGGTCGGGTGCACGTACTCGCGGTCGAAGATCGAGTCGTCGATGACGACCTCGCGGATGTTCCCGTACCCGGCCTCGACGACCGGATCCACCCACAGCGAGAGGAAGCCCTCGACGTCGAGGCCGGGTCCGTCCTCCCCGGCGGTCATCGTTTCGAGCAGCACGGAATCGCCGAACGCGGGGTCGCCGTCGCCGACGATGACGAGGCGGTCGCCCTCGAGCACGAGCTTCGTCTTGAAACGGAAGTCGGCGCCGAGCGTGTGGAGCGCCGCGCCAGTCGTGAAGAGCTTCATGTTGCTCGCGGGGGTCATGAGCTCGTCAGCGGAGATCTCCACCAGCGGCTCGCCCGTGCCCGCCTCGGTGATGCACAGCGCAATCCTCGCCTCGCCGAGACCCGCGGCGCGCAGGGCCAGCTCGACGTCGCCGGGAAGACCGGCGCGGGCGACGGCGGCGAGCGCGAGCACGGCGAGGAACATCAGGCCTGGGCGGAGTCTGCTCATGGGCGTGGTATCGGCCGGGGGCATACGGGAACTGTAACCGCCCCGGGCCGCGGCGCGCCCTGATCCACCGGCTACACTCGGGAGATGCTCAGTCGCGAAGCATGCGAGCGACGCGTCTTCCGCCTCGCGCTCCTCCTGCTCGGCGACACGGACCGGGCGGTGCGGGTGATCGAGGCAGTCCTCGACGCGCAGCCGGACCTCGACGAGCTCGACTCCGCGCATCTCGACCGCCTGACCGTTCTGCGCAGCCGCGAGGCGGCCCCGCGGGCGAAGCCGGTCGAGCATCCCTTCGTGGAGAGGCCGGTCGCGACCGCGCTCGCGCGTCTGCCCGCCCAGCCGCGCGAGGCGTGGGTGCTGAGCCGCGTGTACCGGCTGCCCGATCGCGAGGTGGCCCGCTCGATGGACTGCTCCGTCACCGCGACGAGCCGCCACCGCGACCAGGCCGACGCCATCATGCGCGACGAGCTGGGCGACAGGGTCGGCGAAGGGGCGGAGTCGCTTCTGCGTCTGTCGATGTCGCTCGACGTGCCCGCCCTGCGCCGGTCGCGGCGAGAGCGACGCCGGCGCATGCGCATCGTCGGCATCGCGGTGGCGGCGGTGCTGATCGTTGCGGTCATCGCTACCATCTTCCTCGCCGTCACGGGGCAGGCCGGCGGCTGAGAGCGGCCCCCGGAAGCGGCCCCCGGAAGCTGCCCCCGAGAGCTGCTCCCGAGAGCTGCTCCCGAGAGTTGGTAAGGTTGACAGTCCGAAGGAGGACGCTGCCCCCGTGCGTGACGAGCCGCAATCGATCTCACCCGCCACGGTGCTCGCAATGGCCCTGGCGTTCGGCGCCACGATCGTCTTCGTGATCCTCGCGGCGCGCTCGATGCCGGGCAATGCGCGTCGGGCGGCGCCCGACGCCCGGGTCACCGCCATGCGGACGCCCGCCGACCACAGCCCGGGCGTGGGCGTGCGGGGCGTGCGGGGCGTGCGGGCCGTGCTCACTGCGGGTGACGTGCGGGTCGAACGATCGCTGCCGGGCGCCGCCTTCGGGCTCGACCCCGGCCAGACGCTCGACGCGCGTCTCCCCCCGGGCCCGTTCACCGCCGTGCTCGACGTCGCCTTCGTCCCGGGCGCCGTCGCGGAGGCCGCGATCGGTGCGCATCTCCAGGGCGGGCAGCTCATCATCCGCCGCGGCGATACGACGATCCTTTCGAACTACGCGGGCGACGAGCCGCGCGCCGTCTGGCCCACCGCCGAGGTGCCTCCGCTGCGCTTCGGCGGCGATGTCGTCCATCTCACGTTCGAGTTCACGGCCACGGGGTCGGGTCCGCATGCGCTGCGCCCGCTGTGGAAGCCCGCTGACTCGCTCGTGCCTTTCCCGCTGCCGGCACACGGCGCGGCGCTCGTGGACGATCCCGCGCTGCGCGGCCGCGTGATCGCGCGAACGAATCACTGCGTCGCGTGCCACGAGAGCGCGGACCCGCAGCGACAGACGCGGCTGGCCCGTCATCCGGGCCCGATCCTCGGCGACGTCGGCGCGCGGCGCCGTCCCGCGTGGCTGCGACGGCGTCTGCTCGACCCGGACTTCGACCCGCCGTACCGCATGCCGCGCGTCGGGCCCGCGGTCGGGCGCGGCGCCGGGGCGGCGACACCTGACCGCGCCGGGTGGGCCGAGGATCTCACGCACTTCCTCGTCTCGATGGGCGGGCCGATGGTCACCGGCGGGGACGACGAGGGAGACCCGGATCCCGCCCTCGTCGCGACGGGACGCGTCGCGTATCACACCGTCGGCTGCTTCGCGTGCCACGGACCGCTGGAACAGGTCGAGACGCTGCCGCCCGGCCACGGCGCGGGCTCCGGCGCCGGCGTTCCGCTGCGCACGTACGTGCCGCTCGGCGCCCAGACGCTGCGCACGACGATCGATGCGCTCGCGGCCTACCTCGCCAACCCCCTCGCCGCGCACCCCGGCGGGCTGATGCCGGACATGCGCCTGAACACCGTCGAGGCGACGGCGATCGCCTCGTACCTGGTCGCGCGCGAGCCGGCAGCCGCACCTGCCGGTTCCGGAAGCGACGCGTCGTTCGTCGTCGATCCCGCGCGCGTCGCCCGCGGACGCGAGCACTTCGCTGCGTCGGGCTGCGCGAACTGTCACGACCTCGGTCCGGACCGCACCCCAGTGGCGTCCACGCTCGGCGCTTCGGCCCTCGAGTCGCTCACCGACCTCGGCGCCGGCTGCCTTGCGCCTGCGCCGCCGCCCGGCGCGCCGGACTTCGGCCTCGCCGCAGCCGACCGCGCCGACATCGCCGCGTTCCTCCTCAGCCTGCCGGAGCGTCGCAGCGAGGACGTGCCCGTTGACGACCTCTCGGTGACGTTCGCGACGCTCGATTGCCTTGCGTGCCATTCGTACGAGGCCGAGCTTGGCCCGGAGGCCGCGGTCGCCGCGTACTTCGCCGTTGACGGCGAGGCCGACCTCGGCGACGAGGGCCGCCTGCCGCCGACGCTCACCGACGCGGGCGGGCGTCTCACCGAATCGTGGATGCGCGACGTCCTCACCGGCGAGGTCCGCGCCCGGCCGTACCTCGGCGCCAGGATGCCACGGTTCGACGGGGCGAGCGTCGATCGCGTGCCGGAGCGGCTGGCCCGTGCGTCCGGCGCGACGGACCTCCTCGACGCCGAGCCGGCGTTCTCGCTCGACGGCGCCGGGGCCGGCCGCGCGCTCGTCGGCGCATCGGCGCTCAACTGCATCCAGTGCCACGAGATCGCCGGCAACGACTCGACGGGCACGCCGGGCCCGGACCTCGCGCTCATGCCCGGTCGCGTGCGGTACGACTGGTTCGCGCGGTGGCTCCACGATCCTGCGCGCGTGCGGCCCGGCACGCGGATGCCGTCGTTCTTCGTCGGCGGCCGGGGCGCCGTGACGGAAGTGCTCGGTGGCGACGCGACGGCGCAGATCGAGGCGGTGTGGTCGTACCTCTCGCAGGGCGAGACGCTCGCACTGCCCGACGGGCTCGTCGATCCCGCGGGGCTCGAGCTGGTCGTCGCCGACGAGCCGATCGTCTTCCGCACGTTCATGGCCGACGCCGGCGTGCGGGCGATCGCGTGCGGCTTTCCCGAGCAGGTGCACTGCGCCTTCGACTCCGATCGCTGCCAGGTGACACTCGTCTGGCAGGGGCGGTTCCTCAGCGCGGGCGGGGCGTGGGCCGCGCGCGGCGGCAGCGAGACGAATCCCGAGGAGACCGTCTGGAGCGCGTCCGACGGACCGTTCCTCGAGATCGCCGGCGCCGGCGAGTCGCGCTGCCGGTTCCGCGGGTACACGCTCGACGCGGCGCGGCGGCCGCGATTCTCGTACGACGTCGCCCGCGGCGACGTGATCGTGAGCGTGACCGAGCAGCCGGTGCCCCGTTTCTCCGGCGACCGCCCGCGTCTCGTGCGCACGTTCGGGATCGACGGCCCGCCGCGGACGCGCGTGACGGTGCCGGCTGAGGTCGTCGCGTTGACCGCGGGCACCGCGGCCGGCCGCGACGGCGACCGCGCCGTGCTCGTGCTCGACGAGACCGGCCGGCTCGAGTTCGAAGTGGAGGTGACCTGGTGAACACGCGATCGTCCGTCCCCGCCGCGCTCGCGCTCCTCGTCGTGGCCGCCGCGGCGTCCGCGCAGCCCGGCCCGTTCAACTACATCCGCAAGGACACACGAGAGGCGACGAAGGCCGCGACACTCGCGCAGTACATGGTCCCTCTCGACGTGGACGACTGGTACGTGATCGGCCCGTTCGACAACCGCGGGCGCGACAAGCACGACATCGTCTACGCGCCGGAGGTCGCCGTCGATCTCTCGGCGTCGCATGCCGCCCGCGACGGGCGCGCGGCGCGCTGGGAGCGCATCGGGGACGAGGGATGGATGATGCACAACCTTAAGCGCTTCGGCGCCGAGGAGGACAACAACGAGGGCATCGCCTACCTCTACCGCCGCGTCACCGCCGCGATCGCCGGCGACGTCGAGTTCGAGATGGGCAGCGACGACGGGCTGAAGGTGTGGGTGAACGACCGGCTCGTCGTTGACGCCGACGTCTACCGCGGCTTCAGCATCACCGACCACACCGTGCGCGTCCCGATGCAGGCCGGCGTCAACACGATCCTCGTCAAGGTGACGCAGGGCGCCGGCGGGTGGGACTTCCAGATGCGGCCGCGCGTCGATTCACGCGTGCTGGCGCTGCTCGACTACCACCTCAACCGCGACTTCCCGGTCTCGCCGGAGTTCGACCACTACCGGCCGCTGTCGCTCTTCGAGCCGGAGGGCGTCGCACTCGAGGTAGGCGGTCTCGCGGTGATGGACGACGGGCGGCCGATCGTCTCGACGCGACGCGGCGAGGTGTGGATCGTGGACGGGGCGTACGCCGATCCGCCGTTCGACGCGAAGTGGACACGCTTCGCGTCCGGGCTGCACGAGCCGCTGGGCGCGTGGTGGGAGGACGGCGCGCTCCTGGTCACGCAGCGGGGTGAGGTGACGCGGCTCACCGACATCGACCGCGACGACCGCGCCGACCGGTTCGAGACGGTGTGTGACGGCTGGGGCGTGAGCGGCAACTACCACGAGTTCGCGTTCGGTCCGGAGCGCGACGGGCAGGGGCGGCTGTGGGTGACGCTCAACGTCGGCTTCTGCGCGTCGCTCGGGAAGTCGATCGTGCCGTGGCGCGGCTGGGCGTTGAACGTCGGCGAGGACGGCGCGATCACGCCGGTGTGCGGCGGGCTGCGGTCGCCGAACGGCATGGGACGCAACGCCGCCGGCGACATGTTCTGCTGCGACAACCAGGGCGACTGGGTCGGTACGAACAAGCTGATGCACCTCGAGCCCGGCGACTGGCACGGTCATCCCGCCGGCGACCGGTGGTACGCGGACGCCGGCATGGCCGCGCCGCGCGGTGAGGAGGACTTCAAGCCGCCGGCGGTGTGGTTCCCGTACGACCGGATGGGGCGCAGCGCGAGCGACATCCTCCTCGACGATCGCGGAGGCGCGTTCGGGCCGTTCGGGGGACAACTCTTCGTCGGCGACCAGTACGCCGCGTCGATCATGCGCGTCGATCTCGAGCAGGTTGACGGCGTCTACCAGGGGGCCTGCTTTCCTTTCCTGAGCGGCCTCGACTGCGGTGTGAACCGCCTCGCGTGGGGGAAGGACGGCAGCCTGTTCGTCGGCATGACCAACCGCGGCTGGTGGAGCTTCGGCACGCGTCCGTGGGGGCTTCAGCGTGTCGTGTACACGGGCAAGCTGCCGTTCGAGATCCTCCGGATGAACGCGCGGCCGGACGGGTTCGTGGTCGCGTTCACGAAACCGGTTGACGTGAAGTCAATCCAGGGCGGCCGGACCTTCGAGATGGTCAGCTTCACGCACGAACGGTGGGCGAAGTACGGGTCGCCGGAGATCGACAACGAGCGGCACACGATTTCGAGCGTCGGGTGGGACCCCGACGGGTCACGCGTACGGCTCCACGTCGAGGGTTTGCGGCCCGGGTACGTGCACGAGCTGAAGATCTCCGGGCTGCTCAGCGTGGACGGTGAGGAACTCCTGCACGACGTGGCGTTCTACACGCTGAATGTCATTCCCGCGGGCGACTCCTGAGTCGCGGTATCGGGCGGGCGCCGCGGTCCTCCGCAGCAGGGCCGGGCGGCGTGCGACACACCCGGAACGCGCGGCAACCACCGGCGCCACACGGGCGTTGCCGAGCCAGGGACCGGCGCACCCGTCGGTCGTCAGAACCGGGCCGAAGACGACGCCGGTATCATCTCCGCGATGCCGAAAGCCGCGCCGAAGCAACGCATCGACGAGCTGCGCAAGCTCATCAACGACGCGGACCGCGCGTACTTCGTTGACGCCGAGCCGATCATGCCGGACTCGTCGTACGACGCGCTGATGCGCGAGCTGATCGGGCTGGAGGAAGCGCACCCCGGGCTGGCCGATCCCGCGAGCCCCTCGCAGCGGGTCGGCGGGGCGCCGGTGGAGGGCTTTCGCACCGTGCGGCACGCGGTGCCGATGCAGTCGATCGACAACACCTACGACCTCGACGACCTGCGGGCCTGGCACGATCGCGTCGTGAAGGGTCTGGGGCTCGAGACGCCGGAAGGGGAGCTGTTCGGCGGCTCCGGCGGGCTTGCCTTCGTCTGTGATCCCAAGGTGGACGGCGTGGCGATCAGCCTGCGCTACGAGGCGGGCGGGCTCGTCTCGGCGGTCACGCGCGGCGACGGCGAGAAGGGGGACGACGTGACCGCGCAGGTGCGCACGATCCGGGCCGTGCCGTTGCGGCTGGGCGGCGGCGATCCGCCGGCTGTGCTGGAGGTGCGCGGCGAGATCTACATTCCGAACTCCGAGTTCGCCCGCATCAACGCGGCGCGAGAGGCGGCGGACGAACCGCCGCTCGCGAATGCCCGTAACGCGACTGCCGGCACGCTCAAGAGCCTCGACCCCGCGGTGGCCGCGTCACGCCGGCTGCGCTTCGTCGCGCACGGTCGCGGGGAGACGGAAGGGCTCGACGTCTCGACGTACTGGGAGTTCCTCGCGGCGGTGCGGGAGCACGGCGTGCCGACGAGCCCGTTGTCGAAACGCTGCGCGACCATCGACGAGGTCATCGTGACGATCGAGTCGTTCGCACGGGAGCGGGCCGCGCTCGACTACGGCGTCGACGGCATGGTCGTCCGTGTGGACCGCTTCGATCAGCAGGCGAAGCTCGGCGCGACGAGCAAGGCGCCGCGCTGGCTCATCGCCTTCAAGTACCCGGCGGAGCGCGGGATGACGAAGTTGCTCGGCGTGCAGTGGCAGGTCGGCAAGGGCGGTACGCTCACGCCGCGCGCGACGATGGAGCCGATCTTCATCGCCGGCACGACCGTGCAGCACGCGACGCTGCACAACATCGAGGAGATCCGCCGCAGGGACGTGCGCATCGGCGATACAGTCGTCATCGAGAAGGCCGGCGAGATCATCCCGCAGGTGGTCGAGCCGGTCGTGGCGAAGCGGCCGAAGGGCGCGCGGCGGATCGCGCCCCCGGCGAAGTGCCCGGCATGCGACGGGGTCGTCGAGCAGGAGGGGCCGAAGCTCTTCTGCGTGAACCCCGAGTGCCCGGCGCAGTTCCGCGAGAAGCTCAACTGGTTCGTCGGCCGCGGGCAGATGGACATCGACGGCTTCGGCGAGAAGCTCGTCGACGCGATGGTGGACGCGGGGCTCATCACGCACTTTGCCGACGTCTTCGGCCTCGAGCGGGCGGCGCTGCTGGAGTTGCCGCGCACCGGCGAGAAGTCCGTTGACAACCTGCTGAAGGCGATCGAGGCGAGCAGGACGCGCGGTCTCGCGCGCGTGCTCGCGGGTCTCGGCATCCGCCAGATCGGCACGTCGGCGGCGCGCACGCTCGCCCGGCACTACCCGGACTCCGATGCGCTGCTCGCCGCGACGGAGGAGGAGCTGCGCGAGCTCCCGGACTTCGGGGAGATCACGGCGAAGATCCTGCACGACTACCTCCAGTCCGACGCCGGACGCGATGCGTTCGCGCGTCTGGCGGCGGCGGGTGTCGATCTGAAGAGCACGATGTACCGGCCCGACGCATCGGCGCCGGCCGATTCGCCGGTCGCCGGCAGGACGGTCGTGATCACGGGCACGCTCGCGACGGGTCGCGCGGAGCTGAAGGAGCGTCTCGAGAAGCTCGGCGCGAAGGTGACCGGGAGCGTATCGGCAAAGACGGACCTGCTGATCGCGGGGGAGAGCGCGGGGTCGAAGCTGGCGAAGGCGCGCGAGCTGGGCGTCGAGGTGTGGGACGAGGAAGAGCTGCGCGCGAAGTTGCCGGAGTGAGCGGCTCGATTGCGACGACCGTGTGCCCCGGTCCTTGGCTCGGCAAGGGCCGGGTGGGCCACGAACGTCGGAAGCCGTCGTTCCATCGGTACACCACCGGGCCCTGTAAAAGCACAGGCCGGGGCCACACTTCGATGAGGGCAAAGGGAGTCACGTGTGCCCCGGTCCTTGGCTCGGCAAGGGCCGGGTGGGCCATGAAGTTCTGAAGCCGTGGTTGCATGG
>CAZXBB010000449.1:0-6928 GCA_964638815.1 uncultured Isosphaeraceae bacterium | reverse complement strand
TTCGAAGAGAACCGCATCCGCGTCGAGGAGCCGGAGCTGCGACGCGAGGGGACGTCGCTCTTCCCGGACCTCGACGAGTGGGACTACGCCGCCAGCCGCCTGCCCGCGTACCGCGAGCTGCTGAAGCGGCTGCGTCGCATTGACCGCCGGCTGCACGGCGAGACGAAGTTCTGCATGACCGCCCGCTATGCCCTCGCCGACCGCCTCTACATCGCCGCGCCGCGCGGGATGATCCGGCGCCGCGAGCTGCCCCCGGGCTGGGGGCTGCTCGAGTGCTCCGCGTCGGCGATGAAGGACGACGATCCCCGCGCGGACCTCTTCGGCGATCCGCTGCTCCGGGTGACGGTCCGGGCGCCGGAGCAGCCTTCGAAGGACCTGTTCCGCCAGCGGCTGCTCAGGAACATCGCGGTGGCGGCGAGCCGGACGGTCACGGGCTGACGATTGCCGGCGGCGGTCCGCGGGTCCGGATAGCGCGTGCGAGCGCTCCCCAGGCCGCACGACCCGCAGGGTCGCCCCGACGGGGAGATGGGGCGGACCGGCAACTCCGGTCGCGGGCAGGGCGGTTTCGTACGGTTGCAGGATGCGTTTCGATCCGCAGTCCAACATCGTCACGCCCGACGCGAACGCCGTCGCGGTCGCGCCGCCCGCGCCCGCGCCGGCGGCGCGGACGGTCCCGGTCACGCTCGTTCTCGGCGTGTGCGTTCTCCTCATCGCCGGCCTGATGTGGCTCATGGTCGGGCCCGGCGTGACGACCTCGCTGGCGGCCGGAGGGTTCAACCTGCCGCAGCCGATCGACGTCACGGCGACGCCGCCGGCGGAAGTCGCGCTATTCGACACGCACGCGACCGACACGCACGCGACGGAACGCCGCCGCTCCGCCCCGCGCCGCGATCTGGCCGCGCGCGCCGCGGTCACGCGCACCGTGGAGCCGGAGGAGCCGGCCGGCAACCTGCTCGTCAGCCGCAGTCGCACGCACTACTTCCGCGGGCGAACGTACCTCAAGGAAGGTCGCATCGACGAGGCCGTCTCCGAGCTGAGCGAGGCCGTCCGCCTCGTGCCGGGCGACGCCGATGCGCATTACAAGCTGGGGCTCGCGTACATCGGCAAGCGCGACAGGCTCGCGGCGCTCCAGGAGCTCGCGATGCTCGAGCGGCTGGATCCGAGCCTGGCGAGCCTGCTGGGAAACCTCGTGCGGTAAGGAAGGGCCGCCGTCGGGAAAGGGGAGAACGTATGGCATTGTTCATCGACAATCTGAAGCTCAAGGCCACGACCGGCTCGATGCACCAGTTCCTGGCCGTCGTGCGCGCGATCTTCCCGACGCCGCCGCCGGACGAGGTCGTGGAGGCCGCCACGCTGTACGTCTACATGCACACCGCCGAGGGCGTCTTCGGCAAGCGGTTCCGCGAACGGATGCAAGAAGCGATGCGCGACGAGCTCAAGTTCGCCTCGGCCGTGGACACGGAATCGCGGCTCTTCCGCATCGATCGCAACCGCGCCGAGTTCGAGGCGGCCGCGGTCGCCGCCGATCCGCCGGAGTGCGCGAACGACGCGTTCATGCATCACGTGCACAGCGTCATCCGCGCCCTGATGCGCGAAGGCGGCTTCCCCACGGAGGACCCGGGCCTGGTCCGGCTGATCTTCCCGCGTTTCGAGCAGGCCGCGCGTCGCGTACGCGATCACCTGATGGGGATCAGGGACCAGTCGCGCTTCGTGATGCGATAATGGCGCGGGGCCGCCGTCGGATCGCCGGGGCGGCGGAGGTGCGTCGGGCCGTGCACTGATGCATCAATCAGGCGGTCCGGGCGCTCGAGGCTCGTCGTGTCCGGTGCCGGCCCATGCTCATTCGACCCGAACAACCGGAAGACCGCGCCGCCGTCTTCGCGGTCAACGCCGCGGCGTTCGGGACGACTGCCGAGGCGGAGCTCGTCGATCGGCTGCGCGACGAGGTGCGGCCGCTCGTGTCGCTGGTTGCCGAGCACGACGGGAACGTGGTCGGGCACGTCATGTTCACGCCGGTCACGCTCCCGGAGGCGACCGAGCTGAAGCTGATGGCCCTCGCGCCGATGGCCGTCGTGGCCGCCTGGCAGCGCCGGGGCGTCGGCTCCCGACTCGCGCGGGCCGGCATCGAGGCGTGCCGCAGGCTCGGTTGCGCGGCGCTCGTGGTGCTCGGGCATCCTGGGTATTACCCGCGCTTCGGCTTCGTGCCGTCCGTCCGGTTCGGGATCAGGTCGACGTACGACGTGCCGGATGACGTCTTCATGGTGCTCGAACTCACACCGGGCGCGCTGGGCGGTCATGCAGGATGCGTGCAGTACCACCAGGCATTCGAGGGTGTGTGATCGCGGCCGCTTGCCGTCACCGGAATCCGGAATCACGGCTTGACGCACGCCACGGGTCGCGGGAAGCTGCGCCGTCATGAGCGAACGAATCCTCCGGTGCGCCCCCGGTCTCCTGCTCTCGATCGCCGCCGGCTGCGCGCCGGGCCCTGCGCCCCCGACATCGCTCCTCGGCGCGCCGCTCACCCCGATGCCGCTGGCGGACGACGTCCGCGCCGATCGCGCGGCGAAGCTCGAGGAGGCGATCATCTGGTACGGCCGGCGGCTCGCCTACCTCGGCGAGTACGACGAGGCGATCGCGGTCTACACCGACGGGCTGCGCCGGTTCCCCGACAGCTACAGGCTGCTGCGTCACCGCGGCCATCGCTTCATCACGCTGCGGCGGATCGACGAGGCCATCGCCGACCTGTCCCGCGCCGCCGCGCTCGCGGCGAACGCGCCGGACGAGGTCGAGCCCGACGGTCTCCCGAACCGGCGGAATCAGCCGACGAGCACGAGCCATACGAACATCTTCTACCACCTCGGACTCGCGCACTATGTGAAGAGCGAGTACGAGGACGCGCTCGTCGCCTGCGGGCGGTGTCTCTCGTTCGCAAAGAACGACGACATGCGCTGCGCGACGCGTTACTGGATGTACCTGACGCAGCGCAGGCTCGGCAACGACGCGGCCGCCGCCACCGTGCTCGCGCCCGTGACGGCGGACATGGACATCATCGAGAACACTTCGTATCACCAGCTTCTGCTGCTCTACAAGGGCATGCTGACGCCCGAAGAGGTCGCCGGCGGCGACTCGGCGGTCGGCGCCGCGATCGACGACGCGACGATGGCGTACGGCATCGCGATGTGGCACGAGCTGCGCGGCGATCACGCCGAGGCGCGCCGCCGCTTCGAGCGGATCGTCGCGGGTGACGCGTGGCCGGCGTTCGGTCACCTGGCGGCGGAAGCGGAGCTGGCCCGCGCGGAGTGAGCTACTTCGGCCGGAGGGTCTTCGCGAAGTGAGCGAAGCCGGCGTCCGCATGCCGGAGACGTGCGTCGGGACAGATCTCCTGCACCTCGAGCATCGTGTGGATGCTCAGCTTCGAGAGGAATACGCGGTGACGGACCGGTCTGCTCCCGAGGTACGCCGTCACCTCGCGCCCGGTGCCCTCGAGGGCGCCGTACTTCGTGAGCTTCTCGCGATCCGTGTAGCCGCTGCCGAAATTCCGGAGCTCGTCGAGCCGCGAGCGCAGCTCCTCCTCCGGCGCGCCGCTCGACTGGAACACGCGGATGATGATCTGGGCGTCGGCGCCGCCGTCCACGACGATGTATTTCTCGCGGTGGAAGCCCGGGTAGTCGGTCGCGAGCCGCCAGTTGCCCGGGTACTCGAACGCGATCGACTCGTTGGCGAACGCCCGCGCATTCTCGAGATCCGGCGCCTGCTCCGCGTGCGGCGCCACGGCCGGCGGAGGGCGGGTCACGCGACGGCTTCGCGGCATCGCGGCGAACACGATCGCGATGATGAAGATCAGCGGCACGCCGATCATGACCCACGTCGGGATGTGCCACGTCGGGGCCGACGACCGCAGCGGCACGGTGAAGTCCGGCTGCGCAGCGGCGGGGCTCCCGCTCTCCGACGCGTCGGTCCCCTTCGCTCGCCGGCCGTGCGACTTCGCGCGGTGGCCGCACCGCGGGCAGACCGGCGAGCCGCCCTCGAGCATCTTCCCGCAACGCTTGCAGACCTCGTCCGGCGCCGGAGGCGCCGGCGCGTGCGCGGCGGCGTCTTCGAGGATGGCCGCCAGGACGGTCGCATCGACGTCGTGCGTGTCGCCGAGCAGGGTGGTGCCCGACTGCCCGCTCTTCTGCCGCGCCGTGGCTTCGTCGTAGCACGTGCGGCAGAAGTAGCGTCCGCCGCTGTCACGCGTGCGCGGACGATCGCTGCAGTCCTCACCGCACAGGCCGCAAGTCTTTGTGTCGTCGGTCGGCGTCACGACGGACCCCTATCGCGTCATACGTCGTCATTCCACGGTCACAGTATCTTCGACTGGTTCGGCTCCCGCGTCCAGCAATTGCATCTCCACCATCGCCCGGTAGCGGCCGCGGCTGGCCATGAGCTCCGCATGCGTGCCGCGCTCGGCGATTCCGCCGTCCTCGATCACCACGATGACGTCGGCGTGGGTGATGGTGCTGAGGCGGTGGGCGATAACGAAGCTCGTTCGTCCCCGCATGAGCGTCCGGAGGCTCATCTGGATGAGACGCTCGCTCCCGGTGTCGAGGTTGCTCGTCGCCTCATCGAGGATCAGGATGCGAGGATCGGCGAGCAGGGCCCGTGCGATCGCCAGACGCTGCCTCTGGCCGCCGCTCAGCCGCACGCCGCGTTCACCGATCACCGTCTCGTAGCCCTTCTCGAGCCGGTGGATGAACTCCCGCGCGTGGGCGAGCCGGGCGGCCTCCGCGATCTCCTCGCGGCTTGCGCCGCGGCGGCCGTACGCGATGTTCTCACCGATGGTGCCGTCGAAGAGGAAGATGTCCTGCTCGACGACCCCGAGGAGACGCCGGTAGCTCTCGACGTCGATCCGGCGCAGGTCCACGCCGTCAAGTTCGATCACGCCCTCGGTCGGGTCGAAGAACCGCGCGATCAGATTGCACAGCGTCGTCTTTCCGGCGCCGCTCGAACCGACGAGGGCGACGGTCTGCCCGGGGAGCACGTCGAGGTCGATGTCGTGCAGGACGAGCGTCTCGACCTTCGGGTAGTGGAAGCCGAGGCCGCTGATGGTGACGCGGCCGGCAACGTCCGCGGGGCGCACCGTGCGCCCGCCGGGCGTGTCCTGGAACTCCGTCGGCTCGGCGAGGATATCGAGCACGCGGTCGAGCCCGGCGAGGCTGTTCTGGAACGCGGTCGCGCTTCCGGCAAGCGTCGCGAGCGGCTCGAGCAGCATCGCGAGGTAGAACAGGAACATGACGAGGTCACCCGTGGTGATCGCTTCGGCCGGAGCGAGCGTACCCGCGGTCACGCGCGCCGCGTCCCCGAGAATCCGGCTGCCGCCGTACCAGAGGAGCGCGCCGGAGGCGGCGGGGATGAGGAACGCCCAGCCGACCTCGATCACGCGCGACGCCCACCACGCGAGCAGCTCCTGCCGGATCATGAGGTGGTTGTTGCGGATGAATCGCCCGGTCTCCGCCCGCTGGCGGCCGAAGCTGCGGACCACGCGCATGCCGCCGAACGCCTCGGCGGCGTGACCGTCCATGTACTCCCGGCTGGCGCGGATGTCGCGCCACAGCGGGCGGATGCGCGAGATCCAAGCGCGGTGCGTGAAGTAGACGATCGGCAGGATCGCGAGCGAGCCGACGAGCAGACGCCAGTCGATGAACGCCAGGATCCCGAGCGTGCCGAGGAGCTGGATGATCGCCCGCCACGGGTTGTAGAGCATGCTGAAGAGCAGCTCACCGACACCGCCCGCGTCCTCGCGCAGGACGCTCGCCACGCCGCCCGACTTGAGCGCGTGGATGCGGTGAAGCGGCAGCCGCACGGCGTGCTCGAACACGGTCTTCCGCACACGCGATTGCACGCGTTTCGTGGTCAGCGTGTTGAGGTATCGCCCCGCCATCCCGATCCCGATCGCGAGGGCCGCGATCACGACCATGGCGACCGCGACGAGCAGCAGGAGCCGCCCCTTGTCGGCCGGGACCGCAAACCCCGCGAACGTATCGCGGACCAGCGTCTTCTCGCCGAGGATGTAGTCGAGCACGAACCCGGTCGCGGCAGGGGGGATGAGCTTCAGCGCGGTCGCGACCGTGACCGTCGTCAGCGAGACCGCGACGTACGTGCGCGACCCCCGCAGGAAGCCGACGAACGCGCGGAAGAGACCGAAAAAGGACCGCTGGCCCTTGCCCTTCCCGCCCTTGCCGCCCTTCTTCTGCTTCGAATGCCCCGCCGCCGTCCGTCGCGAGCCCTCGGTCTCGTGAGCCTCGAGGTCGCGCCGGTACTGTCGGTAGCGTTGCCGGCTGGTCTCGGGGCGGAAGGTCATGAAGGGGGATGGTAGGACGCTCCGCCGGAACGCGACGGCGGTGGCCGCGCCGCAACGACGGTCGCCGCGTAGCCATGGTCCAGCCGATTTCGGTTACGGACGAATGCCGCTTACTCAAGCCGCAGCTGTCTGGCGTTTCCCGTTTCCCGTTTCCCGTTGTTCAATTGACCGTTCCGAGGTTCCCGATTCCCCGCTCCCCGTTCCCCATTCCGCCGGATCAACCCGACTCCAGCTTGAACACGCACGCCCGAAGAGCGCGACCGGCTGGCCTTCTGCCTGCCGACCGTCGTAGACCTGTCGAGGCAGCCAAGGCCGTGTTCGCCCGTTCGGGCGGCGTGACGATCGATGCGGTCGCCCCGTTCAAGAGCGCGTCGCGTGACGGCGCGGCCCGGCTGATGCGCGACGCCCGACGCGAACGTGATTGCGGGCGGGCGGTCGCCCTGCGGGGTGCGTGGCGGGAAATGCTGGCGATCTGCATGGACGGTGGCTTGTCGGTCGAGGACGCCGAGGTCGTGGCGGCCGGCGATTCGGCCAAGGAAGGCTTGCAATGATATGCATTATGTGTATAATATCCGTATGAGCAGTCGG
>CAZXBB010000448.1:0-4702 GCA_964638815.1 uncultured Isosphaeraceae bacterium | reverse complement strand
GCGGACGACGAACGTCGCGATCACTCCTGCTGCTCCCCGGTCTCGCGGCGGGCGTGCTCTGGATCGCGACCGGCTCGACCGGTGGCGCCGCGCGGGGTCAAACGGCGGCGCCCCCGGCGGCACCCGCCTTCAAGCCCCAGCCCCCGACCGAGCGCATCGACGTCGAGCAGCCCGTCTCCTTTCCCTACGACATCTGAGCGTCGGGCGCGAACAATCATGAAGACCAAGAGCCCCGTTCTCGCCGAGTTCCTCTTCCAGATCGTCGCGCTCGCCGTCGCCGCAATCCTCGTGCACGCCGTGTACGCGACCCTCATCCGGCCGAAGGCCGAGGCGTTCCTCGAGCGGGAGCGGGCCGCGATGGCGGACGACCCGACGTACGTCTCCGAGCGAAGCTTCTACGTCATCATCCGGGACTACGAGCAGGAAGCGTGCTTCATTCTCATGCTCTGGGCGTTCGCGATCATGGGACACAAGGGCCTCGCGGTGGCCCGGGCGCGGCGGATGCTCGACGAGGACCTCGTTCCGATCGCCGAGGGGATGCGCATCCTCCCGCAGGATTCCCGCGAGCTTCAGCGCGGGCTCGACGCGCTGCCGGCGCCGCGTCGCGCCGCGCTCCTTCCGCGTGCGCTGACGGCAGCGCTCCACCGCTTCGATTCCGCCCGCAACGTTCAGGACGTGTCGAGCGCTGCCCACGCCATGTGCGAGGCCGAAGGTGAACGGCTCGAGTCGGAGCTTGCGATGATTCGCTACATCGCGTGGGCGATCCCGTCCGTCGGGTTCATCGGCACCGTTCGCGGCATCGGAGAAGCCCTGCGGCGGGCGCACGAGGCCGTCGAAGGTGACATCTCCGGCGTCACCGAAAGCCTCGGCATCGCGTTCAACTCGACGCTCATCGCGCTCGTGATCAGCATCGTCGTCATGTTCATCGTCCACCAGCTTCAGCGCGCGCAGGAGCGATACGTGCTGGACGCCGAGATGTACTGCGAGGATCGGTTGATCCGTCACCTCCACACCGGATGAACCGATGGGTGTCCTCGCCATCGCGCTGAACGACGTCGGCCTCTGTGCCGCGCGGTCGGGCGCCGACGGGCTCCTCGCCGTCGATGGCGACGCTGCGTTCAGCCCGGGCTACGCCTGGCGGCGCGACGGACGGGTCGTAACGGGCATCGAGGCGGCGCGACGGGCAATCCTCGACCCCCGCGCGGTGCACAACCGGTTCTGGGATCTCTGCGACACCGGCCCCCTCGATGCGCGGGACCCGCGGTCGCCGAACCGCGCGGAGGTCGCCTGCGCCCACCTCGAAACCGTCCTCGCCCGCGCGCGCCCGTGGGAAGAGGACGTCGTGATCGTGACCCCCCCCTTCTACGACAAGACGCAGCTCGGCATCCTCGTCGCGATGGCCGGCGAGATCGGACTGCCGCTGCGCGGCCTCGTCCCGGGCCCGCTCGCGGTGGCGGCGGAGGCCGAGACGAACGACGCGGCGCTGATCGTCGAGCTTTTCCTGCACCGCTGCGTGCTGAGCGTCGTCACCGGCGGGGAGCGCATCGCCGTCGGGCCGACCCGGACGGTCGCCGGGGCTGGACTCGACGTCTACCGGCGGCGCTGGATCCGTTCGATCGCCGATGCCTTCGTGCGCGGGACGCGCTTCGATCCGCTGCACGATGCGGTCACCGAGCAGCAGCTCCATGACGACCTGCCCGCGATCCTCGACGCGGTGGCGGCCTCCGGAGGGCACGAGGTCGAACTCGCCTCGGGTTCCGGCACGCACCGCGCGAGCATCAGCGACCGGATGCTTGCGGACGCGGGACACGAGCTCACGTCGCGCATCGGGGCGGACATACGCACCGCGGTCGTCGCGAACGCGGTGACGGCGATCCGCGTCGAACACGAGATGAGCCGCGTGCCCGGGCTGATGGCGATGCTCGGTGCGCAGACCGCCGTTCCCGTCTCGACGCTCTCGCCCGGGGCGCCCGCCCTCGGCCTGGTGCGGGCGTGGCCCGACCGTTTCGACGTCCCGGCGGCGTCCGACGTCGCCTACTACACGTCGGGGCGGAGCTGATCGATGGCGCGCCGACGGAGCTTCAACATCATCAGCATGTCCTTCCTGGACTGCATCTGCTGCGGGTTCGGCGCGGTCATCCTGCTGTTCGTGATCATCAACGCCCGCAGCGCCGCCGACCGCAGCCACCAGGTGCTCGACCTTCGCGGCGAGGTGAGCCGGCTCGAGTTTGAGGTGCTGAAGGGGCAGAAGAACCGCGTCCGCATCCGCAACGCGCTGGACGAGACGATCGAGGAGCTCGTGCGCACCGAGGGGCGCAGCCGCCGCATCCTCGAGCAGATCAGCGCCATCGAAGCGGAGCTCGCCACGTACACCGACACGACGCTGGCGATGAAGGAGCACGTCAACCGGCTCAAGGCCGATCTGAAGTCGCTCGACGAGGAGCTCAAGCGGCTTCAGGCGGCGATCGATGCCGACGAAGCCGGCGCGAGGAACCGCGAGTTCAAGGGTACGGGCGACCGTCACTATCTGACGGGGCTCAAGGTCGGCGGGCGCCGCATCCTGATCCTCATCGATTGCTCGGCGAGCATGCTCGCGGACACGCTCGTGGAGGTGCTCCGGCGCCGGAACATGGCGAACGCGGACCAGCGCGCGTCGACGAAGTGGCGGCAGGCGGTCCGTACCGTCGACTGGCTGAGCACGCAGTTGCCGCACGCGAGCCGGTTCCAGGTGTACGGCTTCAACGAGACGGCGTTCGCCCTCGTCCCCGGCACCGACGGCACCTGGCTCGACGCGGGCGCACCGGACGATCTCACCCGCGCGAACGACGCGTTGCTCGCACGAATCCCCGCGAACGGGACGAGCCTCCACCATGCCTTCGACGTGATCGAGTCGCTGCCGTCGCCCCCCGACAACGTCATCCTGATCACCGACGGTCTTCCCACGATGGCGACGAGCAAGCCATGGGGCTACAGGGTGTCGGCGAAGACGCGGATGGATCACTTCCGCGCGGCGACGGCGAAGCTGCCGGCCGGTCTTCCCGTCAACGTGATCCTCCTTCCGATGGAGGGCGACCCGCGGGCGGCGAGCGCCTTCTGGCGATTGGCCATCGACACGAACGGCTCGTTCATGTGTCCCTCGGAGGACTGGCCATGAGCCGGCGCCGGCGGCGCGAGCTCGACGTCTTCAGCCTCTCGATCCTCGACTGCATCTGCTGCGGGTTCGGGGCGGTCATCCTGCTGTTCGTGCTGTCGAAGGCGGCGGAGCCGATGCTGCTCGAGGAGGTGCGCGAGGATCTTACGAGCGTCGTGCGAGAGCTCGAGGCGCAGCTCTTCGAGATTCGCGGCGAGACCGCGCTGCTCAACCGGGAGCTCCTCGGCAAACGCGAGCAGATCTCGACCGCGACCGAACGGCTGGCCCGCCTCCGGGGCGATCTCTCGGCGCTCGAAGGCGAGTTCGCGGCGTCGACGCGCGACGCCGAAGTGCAGGAGCTCATCGACGCCCAGCTCGCCGCCGCGCGGCAGGAGCTGACGGACGAGATGCGCAGGTTACTGGCGACGAAGCCCGCGCGACGCGACGGGACCGTCGGCGGGATTCCCGTCGACAGCGAGTACATCGTCTTCATCATCGACACGTCGGGCAGCATGCAGCGCAACGCCTGGCCGCTCGTCCTCCAGAAGATGCAGGAGACGCTGGAGATCTATCCGAAAGTGCGCGGGATCCAGGTTCTGAACGACCTCGGCAACTACATGTTCCCGCAGTACAAGGGCACGTGGATCCCGGACACGCCGGGGCGCCGCCGCGCGATTCTGTCGGTGCTCACCACCTGGCGCGCGACGAGCAACAGCAGCCCGGTCGAAGGGGTCGAAGCCGCCATCCGCACCTTCTACGACCCGGAGAAGAAGATCAGCCTCTACATCTTCGGCGACGACTTCAGCGGCAGCGCGGCCCAGCCCGTCGTGGACGTCATCGACCGCCTCAACAAGGCCGACGCCCAGGGCAACCGGCGGGTGCGCATTCACGCGGTGGGTTTCCCGGTCATCGTCGACAAGGCCGCGAGCGGTCAGCGGTTCTGCACGCTCATGCGTTCGCTGTGCGAGCGCAACGGGGGGACGTTCGTCGGGCTCAACTCGTTGCGGCCCTAGTGGTGTGCCTTTCCATTCGAAGTCCGCTGTTCAGGCACTCTCCCATTCTTCAGATCCCGGCTCGAGTTCCCGTGCCGTTCGTTCGCCTTGACGTTCGCCTTCACGTCCACGTGAACGAGCATTCGCAGTCGCAGTTGAACGCCCGGAAGGCGGACTCGAGCCGGGATCTGAGGAATGGGAGAATTGAAGAACAATTGAAGTGGATCGGATGGGCTGGGCTGTGTCGGACCTCGCCGAGTGTCTGCCGGACGCACGCGGTGTAGAATCCCCCCATTCGAGGGGCGTCTTGTCGCACTGGCATGTCGGGAGCCTGCACCACAAGAGTGGTGTCGTCGTTGTGGTGCAGGCGCCCTCGCCTGCACCGGGCGTGGGTGTGGGTCCGTGTGCAGGCGGGGTCGCCTGCACGGGACTTCGCAGTGTGAGCTGCAGGACGCAGCGTCGCCGCGCGTGACGGGCAAAGGTGTGAACAACACGTCACGCGCAAAGGGGCTGCACGACGCAGCCCCCCGGACGTCCGAAGAACCCCCGCACCACGTGTTACACTCCCATCGCGCACGGC
>CAZXBB010000447.1:0-35091 GCA_964638815.1 uncultured Isosphaeraceae bacterium | reverse complement strand
CGGGGAATCGGGAACCTCGGAATGGTCAATTGAACAACGGGACACGGGAAGTCGGGAATCTCGGAGTGCCGCCTCGCAGCTGCATCTCGCGAAAGCGGTTGCGCGCTCACTCAAACGGCATTCCTTCTTGAGGCTTCGGTCGAACCCTAGCCTGAGCAAGGCTGTGTGCCCCGGTCCTTGGCTCGGCAAGGGCCGGGTGGGCCGAAAGTCTCCACCACCGTCGAGTCGTCGGGCGCAGCCCGACCCCGGAATGTGCCTGTCCAAGCACCGGATGCACTCGTGGAGACGTAGCATACAAGGGGTGAGTGGAAGCGGTAGATGCGACGTGCGGCGATCGCCATCCTCATGTTTGTCGTGCTCCTCATGAGCGGCTTGGCTGCGAACGTCGCTGTTGCGTGGGCGTCCGCAGTATGGGGACCTTCGAACCGCCACGGACCGGGACTCGTGGGACACAAGCCGGCCTCGATCCCAGGCGACTGGCCGCCTGACACGCTCCATCACGAGACTTCCACATGGGCGACGACGAGAGTGCGCAGCGATCACCTAGCATACGGTGTCGACTCATGCGCCGTGAGAGAGCAGCTGTCCGTACAAGCAGGATTGCCCTTTCGAAGTCTGCAGCTTGCCCAAGGGTGCTCGTACACCAGGCTGACAGGCCCCAGTCAACCGCACTACTCCGAACTGGGGCTCCATCTCGAGCGTCCCACGGCCCTGACAGAGGGCATCACGATCCCCTCGTGGGTGCCGTGGAGAGGACGGTCTTTGCCATGGCCGCACCGACTGCTGCCCGCGATGCCCATATGGCCCGGGTTCATAGCGAACACCGCTATCTACGCAGCCTTCGTATGGCTACTCGCGACGGGGCCAACGTGTCTGCGACGATTCTCTCGCACGCGGCGCGGCTTGTGTCCGACGTGCGCGTACCCACGCGCCGATTCGATCGTGTGCACAGAATGCGGATCGACGGTGGCCGTCGTTCCGTTCGCGGTCAACCGCCGGCGCGGCCGGCTGATGCCGTCGCAAGCGTGTCGCCGCGCGGCCACCGTGCCGTTCGTGTTCAACCACCGGCGCGGCCCGCTGATGCCGTCGCGCGCCTGTCGTCGAGCGGCTACCTTAGTGATTCTGCTCCTGGCCGGAGCGACGGTGAATCTTGGCGCGGCCTGGTGCGTCGTGCTGGTAACCGAATCCGCCCTGCCACCGGAGACTCAAGCGTCCGGATCCGGGCTGTCCTGGTATGACTGGTACGACAATCGCAATCAGCCCTGGTGGGACACGAATGTCTCCAGCCGCCATGGATGGGGCCTGGCCGGCAATTCATCCCGCAAGGCGCTCGGGTTCGTCGAGACACGCATCGACATGATCCCGCAGCAACCGGTTTGGGGCCGAGGAAGTGTGATTCGAACTGAAGTCGGAGTTCCTTTCCTTGCGATGGAAGAGCATCGCTGGGCGGCTACATGGTCGTCAGAAACGCCGAAGTTCCCACCACGAACACGGACCACTCTCGCCGGGCTGCGTGCCGTATGGCCCGGGTTCGCGCTGAATACGATGTTGTACGCTGCGCTCATCTGGGTGATCTTCGGAAGCGCCCTTCGGAGTATGGGCTCGAATCCGATCCGCGAATCCGGCCGACCGTTGAGGAACAAGGCTGTGTGCCCCGGTCCTTGGCTCGGCAAGGGCCGGGTGGCGTCGAAAGTCTCCACCACCGTCGGGTCGTCGCACACCGCCCGGCCCTGTCAGAGCACAGGACCGGGGCACACCGGAACTGCGATGCCGGATCCGGCCGCCCGTTGACGAAACAAGGCTGTGTGCCCCGGTCCTTGGCTCGGCAAGGGCCGGGTGGCGCCGAGAGTCTCCACCACCGTCGGGTCGTCGGGCGCCGCCCGGCCCCGGAATGTGCCTGTCCAAACACTGACGCCGTGTGCCCGATCTGCTTTCAGGGGGCGAGAGGTGGAAACACATGTGTGGCCCGTTCTTCCTGACTCGCCGACTATTCTACCGACTGGCTACCAATCAGGCGTCGCACCCACGATGTCGTATCAGGTGGCCGTTGAGCCTGAGCGAGCACATGATCGAAAGCCAAATCCCAGATGCCCCTTGCTTCCGATTCATCACCGGCCACTTCGTAGATCCATGTTTGACCGGGCTCCAGCCGACCGGCCGATTCGGCCGCGATCCGATCCTGAACTCTCCTGGCGCAATGAGTCCGGATGCTCTCACCGATAAGCAATGCCGCCGTTTCATGGAACACGAGGTCAGCGGGCTGCATCGGGTGAACATCGGCGATCCTCAATAGGAACCGCAGGCATCGCAATCTCCATTCGTAATCGCATCGCACAGTGCAATCGGCGAGGATGCCGACAGTTCGCCCGATGGCCCAGGGGTTGTTGCTTACAAAGTAGTCCCAGATTACGAACACGGCGGCGTAGGCGAAGCCCAAGCGGGTCTCTGCGGAGATATCGCTCGAAGAAACGTTCGCATATCCCGAAAGGAACAGATCAAGGCCCTCGCGCATCTCCCCATCGAGCCGCGCCGGGAACGTGCGCTCGCGGAGCGGAGCAGAGATTCGCTTGCCGACGATCCGACGCTGGCGAGACTCGAGAGGAAGCCACTGCACGATCACTTCCCCAATACCGGCCTCAAGCCTCTGGTCGAGGAAGTCGAGCAACGCCTGAACGGAATCTTGCAACGGAGTCAGTTCATCGGACGCGCCTCGCCGCCGTGCCGCACCGCGTACTCGCGGGCTCGCGCGCTTCGAGTGTTTGTTCATGATCACAGCTCGTGTGGATCGTCCATTGCCTGGAACCCAGCGACTGGATTCTAGCCCGCGATCGCTTCTCGTGCCACGTCCGTCACGTGCAACGGGTGACCGGCCGTGCGTTGATGAAGTTGAGGGCGGACAACGGACTTCGGGACCGGATCCTGCGGTTCCAACAGCGAGACAAGTCGGCTCGCGATGCCGGCAAGTTCAGAGACGGCCGGTTATCCGTTTGGTCGGCCTGCATTTGGATTAGAATGGCCCGATGCCACCGTCGGACGGACAACGCGACGTCACTGTCCTGATGAACGCGACCGCTGGCACGGAGGATCCGCGACAAGGGCGACTCGCCTTTCCCTGGGTCGTGCTCGTGGCCCTGGCGCTCGGCATCGGATTGCGCACCGTTCAATATGTCGCAGGTGTCGATCTCTGGCATGACGAGATTGCGCTGATCAGGAACATCGAGGACCGCTCGCTCATGGAGCTGCTCGGCGAGCGTCTCGATCATCTGCAGATGGCTCCGCCCGGCTTTCTCGTGCTGCTCAAGATGGGCACCGAGATCGGCGGCTTGTCCACGAGGAGTGTTCGATTCATCCCGTGGCTCCTCGGCCTCGCTGCGCTGCCCTTGCTCTGGCGCGTTGCGGCGCGATTCGTGAGCGGATGGGCCCTGGTGTCGGTCATCGCGATCGCTGCTGTCAGCCCTGCCCTCGTGTGGTATGGGGTAAGCGTCAAGCCGTACGGATCAGATGTGACGATGAGCTTGCTCCTCACGTTGTTGGGACTTCGCTACCTCGAGGAGCCGGAGTCCATCCTGAGAGCGATCGCGGCGGGTGTGCTGGGCGCACTCGCGCTTCTCATCTCATTCCCTGTGGTACCGACGGCCGCGCTCATCGGCGCGATGCTGGTGATCGCGTGGTTTCGCAGGCGGCCGCGCACAACCATGCGCCCGCTCATCGTGCTGGGTGTCGGCTGGGCGCTCGGTGCTGCGCTGACGGCATGGTATGCGGTGGGCCAGCTCGGAACGGACACTGATCACTTCATGCGCGAGTTCTGGGCTGAGGACTTCCCTCCGACCGATTCGTTCATCGCCGCCGTCACATGGACGCTCACTCGATCCTGGGAAGTCTTCGGTCATGCGATCGTCTTCTACCCGCCCGACAATCCCGTCCTTGTGTTCATTGTCACGCTCCCGGTTGTCTTTGCCGCGGGCGGCCTGATCGCCGCGTTGAAGCGTCGCGCGGCCCTGGTCGTACTCCTCCTCGCTCCACCAGTCGCCGCATGGACGGCGGCGTTCCTGCATCTGTTACCCTTCGATGGGCGCCTTGGCCTTCATGCCACGTGGCCCGTCCTCATGCTTGCCGGGTTCGCGCTGACGAGCGTGGAGGCAGGAGCGCGTGGACGGTGGCGGCCCTGGTTGTCGCGCGGCCTGGCGGTCCTGATGGCCTTGCCGCTCGTTCTCATCGTCCTGCTGGCGGCGCGCCCACCGTACACGGCCAGCGGGCTCGTCAGTCCGCGCGCGGTACTCGAACAGCTCGCCCCTCGTTGTCGTCCAGACGATCGGATCTACGTCTACACGCAGGCGCGACACGACATGGCGTTCTACGGGCGGCAGGCAGGAATTACGGCGTGGCAACAGGGGGAGCGGCACTTCGGCGACCCGCGGGGATACCTGCGTGAGATCGATCGCCTCCGGGGAGCGCCGCGCGTCTGGTTCTTCTGGGTAAGACTCGACCGCGATGAGCCAGCGTGGATCCGTAGCTACCTTGGGACGATCGGCCATGAGATCGACCGTTTGCCCCCAGGCGATGCGCGCAGCACCGGTGCCGTTCTCTATGACCTTTCCGATCCCGCACGCCTTTCCGCGACGTCAGCCGACGGGTTCCCCCTGCCGGCGGCGGAGGCGGATTGAGTCGGCCACGACCTGTGCGCGTGAGGGATCGCCGCTTATCTGCCGTTGCTTCCCGTCGTTTGGGGCGGCAATTGCCAACTCGATCCGGGATACCCGTCCTCGATGACCCAGAGGCCGCTCTCGGCGATGTCGAGCGGCCGGCCGTGTTCGGCACCGGGCAACAACCCGTAGCGCATGAGCAGCACGAGATCCGAACTGACCGCGGTATTGGCGTGAAAATAGGAGTGACCGAACGACCCTCTCTTCTTCGCGCGGGCGTCAATGATCTGCAGGCGTTGATTGCCGCGCAGCGCCGCGACCTCGGCCGGTTCGAAGAGTTTCAGATCGAGTTCGCCCAATCGGCCGATCCCGGCGAACAACCAGTTGGAGAACGACAGCGCCTTGTCCTCCTTGGCGATGTAGATGGCGGTACGCTCCACGGCGCGGGCGATTCGTTCCGTGGCGTTGCGGGCGATGACGACATCAAGGTCAATGTCCGCCGCCGCCAGGGCCACGGTCCCGAGCTTGAGCGTCTGCTGCGTGTCGGCGCCGCCGCGAGTCTCCAGGTGAAGCTCGCGGATGGTGGAGATCGTGACGTCGGTGCCGCGACTGTGGGCCAGGATATTCACACGCTGCACATCGGGGCAAGACGCGATGAGTCGCAGCACTTGTTTGAAGTGGTAGATCGTGAAGTCGGTGGATGCGAGCGAATACTCGTAGGCCCTGATGCCTCCAATACCCGCCGGCCACGTATAGCAGATGGGCACACCCTGGCGACCGAAGAAATGCCAGAGCTCCGCGGTCGTGTAAGCCGCATCTTCGAACGTATTGCTGTGCCCGTGGACATAGATGAATACGTCCTTGATCGGCGATGTCGCGAGCCGCGCGGCGATCTCATCCCTGAACTTCTGTTCCGCTTCGGCATGCCCGGCGGCGGCTTGCTCCGATTCCCTTGCACCCAGTTGCTCCGCAGTCAGGATGAGTACGGGTGGGGCTTTCCCGAAGCGCGCAATCTCTCGGGTGGCGGTCCGATCCAGCGCCAGTTTCCTGGTCCGCTGCTGCGTGCGGCTGGCGGCGACCAGTTCATCCCATGTCTCACCCTCCCCGATCTGCACGATCGTTTCACCGAACGCCGCCGAGCGCGAACGTTGGTTGCCGTACTCCCACTGGTCCGGTTCGCGACTCTCCAGAGCGCGGTCGGTGACATAGAGGACAGCAACCTCATCGCCTTGCAATGCTGGCGGAACTTCCGCGAACGGGTTCCACGACTGATCGGTGTAGACGTTCGGCGTCGGCATGAGGTAAGTGCGGGAGCTGCATCCGAACGACGTGAGAGCCCACACCGCCAGCGCAAGGCGAACGACGTGCGCGCTCCACATGGATGGAGGCCGCCCGGCAGACGGTCGGATGGTGTGCGTTCTCGCAGCGCACTTGAGAGTCGAGTTGGGCATTTGTGCTTCTTTCGGTAAACCCGGGTGATCGGCCGCACCGATCGCCCCGCGAGCGAAACCTGTCCTTCCGTCACTCACGGCAGCCGCGCATCACCCGGCGATTCGCCGGATTCGAGCGGCTGGTAGCGGATGTAGTTGAGGCCGATGTTGACGCCCGCCATCAGTCCCGCGTTGGCGCCTTCATAAATGACAACACCGTCCTTGAACGGCGCTGATGCGCTGCCGCCGGATTCGCCCAGGACCGCGACCCCAGCCATGGACCCGGCCAATTGGTTCGCCATGAATCGATTCACCGTCTGGTCGTCCTCGAGGACCATGAGCGCGCGGAACCCCTGAACGCCCGCCTGCAGTCCAACAGACCCGATGTTGAGCGCGGCCCAACCGATCTGCCTGCCGTTGGGTTCACAGAGCGCGCCGCGGCCGAACGTCCCGCCGCCGATCAGGATGCCCCATTGCGCGACATCGGGGAACACGACGTATCCCGCGGACCCGTCGATCTGGCTGGACAGTCCTGAGACATGGCGTTCGAACCAGCCCGTGGTCGAGCGAGCGCGATCCATGAAGGCCACCGCGTCACCTTGCTTCGGGGCCGTCGAGCAGCCGCCCAGAACGCACAGCAGCGCCGCGAATGAGAGAATGATACGATGCGTTCGATTCGTCATTGAATGCTCCTTGGGTCAATCGCTACAAAGTCATGCCTGGGTTCCGGACCGAAAGCCACGGTCCCATCTCCACCACAATGCTCTCGAGAGTCCGTTCTCTACGGGAAGTGCATCCCATCGAGTCGCTGATCACTCAACAACTCTCCACAGGGGGCCCGGGTTGTATTCGTTGATTCCGCCGGCGCCGAGCGCGACCACCCCGAAGTCCGACTCGAGAACGACTCCATCCGGACCGATCAGGAACGTCATGATTCCGCTGTCACCGTACTCCGCCGGGTAGGCGACCATGGCGAAGCCACCGGTCATTTCACCACTGACGAGGTAATCCTTCGCGCCGCCCGGGGCATCCGGCCCCTGCCGAGTCAGAATGCGAAAGTAGTATCCGCGATAAGGAGAAGGACCTTTGTGCGGCTCAGTCCCGTACCCCTCTGCCGCTGCCTCGGCGACGAACTTGCCGAGCGGGCTGGGACTTTCTTCGTCGCTGGATGCGGGCCAGTAAAGCCCATCCTGCCGGCCGGGCTCACTTCGGACCTTCTGGGCATAGGCGCCGGCCGGCCGGCCGTCGCGTCCCTCGCCGGCGTATTCGCGCTGCGCGATCACGTAGGTGCGAAGGACGCCGATCGCCGCGAGTTCGTTCCGCCCGATTCGGCGCGCAAGCACCTCGTCCTTGCCGGCGACTGTGTCAAACCACCAACCATGGCTGTCCTTCACGATCGGAACGGGGAAGGGCCATTGCTCATGCCCAACGACGAGTTCCCTGGACTTGGAGTCGAGGCGCTCCAACGTCCAACCTTCGTTCATGGCAACCACGAATACCTGTCGCTGATTGCGATCAGCGACGGGATCGCCCGACGACAGCAGATCGCGCGCTCCGGATCCGAAGATGTCTTCGATACTTGCAATATCGCCTCTCTCCGCGGCTGTCAGGAGCGAGTTCACGGCGATCGAGGGATCGTCAAACGTCCTCTGATCGCGGTAGTTCGGCGAAGACGTGTTACATCCGCAAAGCGTGACAAGGACCACCACGAACGCGCCGCCAACCCGCCGCCCGGGCCCGGCGTTTCGAATGCGAGAACGCGCTAACATGACGACTCTCCAGAAAGAATGCTGTGTCTGACCATGTTTCTGCACCTACCGGCGCCCGCCACTGCGGCTGGCCCCGCCACTGCGGCTCCCGGCCTGACTGCCGCGTCCTCGGGCGCTTGACGCCCGCTCCGTTGACCCTCGCTGGTAACCCGAGAACGCGCCGGAGCCGGTCCCATTTCTTTGCTGGGCCTGGGCAGCGCCGCGCGATGATGTTGTTCCGCGGTTGGCCTGTGCGGACTCGCGCGTCTCGCCGGCAGTGCCCTGTCGTGTCGCCTGGTTCTCCGCGGTGGCGCCCTGTCGCTGCGACTGGTTTCCCGAGCGCGCGGCCTGACCCTCGGAACGAGTGTCCTGCCGCCCGCCCTGACCCTCCGCGCGCGCATCCTGTCGTTGTCCCTGATTCTCGCCGCCTGTTTCCTGCCGCTGTCCCTGGCTGTCCACGCGCGTGTCCTGGCGGTTGGACTGCTTCTCCCCGCGCTGGCCCGCCATATTCTCCCGGTGGTCGTAATAATCGTTCGCCATGTTCTCGCGATGGTCGTAGTAGTCGTTCCAACCCTCATTGCACAGGGCTGGACCGTGATATCCCCAGCCGCCGTACGCGTAGTAATAATGATCGTCGTCATCGTCAGCGACAGCGCCGACGATGACGCCTGCGGCGAAGCCGATGACGGCCGCCGCTGCCACCTTGCCGCTGTCGTCCTCTGCCGGTGCAGGCGCCGGCGGTTGCGTGTAGACAACCTGTGGGTTGTACGTCGGCACATACACCACCTGCGGATTGGCCGGCTGAATCACAATCACCTGTTGGCCGCTTCCGGTTGCCACGGTCTCGACCTTCTGCTGCTCGGTCGATTGCAGGTTGCCGACCTGCTGCGCCTGCGTTCGCAGCCGCTGAATCGACGCGAACACATCGTCGCGCTGCTTTGCGAACGCCTGTCCGACGTCGCGGGTCCAGTCGGGCTGCTGCGCCATCATGTGCACGACCTGCGGGAACATCGAGAGGGCCACAACACTCGCGTCGAAACCCTGCGCCACGGCGGCATCCTGGACGGCGCTTCCCTTCAGGTCGGGATTCGCATCAAGCCACGCGCTCACCTGTTGCACCTGGTAGGGGCTCGTCGCACAGGTGACGATCTGAATGATGAGCGCGTCGGGATACAGCGCGATGGGCGCAAGCAACTGGTCGAGGCTTTCCGGCTGGATGGGCGCGTCGGCGGTCGCCTGCACGGGAGGGGTCCCTTGCGCCGAAGCTTGCGCACGTGCATCATGCGTTCCCAGCACGATACCGAGCAAAGGAAGGACCAGCAACAGACGTAACGGTCTCATGGTGATTGTGCTCCGCCGCATGATTGAATTGCGCGAGTTGTCGTGCAGATGCCGGTCGCGATGATCTTCGAAGGGTGCATTCACGACAACCTTCGCTCCTTGGCTCTCTGGCGATGTTGCTTGCCGTGGTGATGCGGTGGAGATCAGAAGAACAGAGCGACGCCGGGAATCGGGCCATGCTGGACCACATCCCAGGTGAGTTTGGCGCCGCTGCCGTCCGTGAAGTCCTGACCGATGGCGCGATAGCCGAAGTACGCCGATGCGGGGTGATCGAAGATCGCGCAGTCGTAGCCGATCCCTCTACTCCACTTCAATGACGATCTTGTGAACTGTGCCGGTGAACTTGGTTTCGGCCGGTCCGTAGCCGATGCCGAGTGCGACGGGGGTCTGGTTGTCGAGGCCGACGTCAGCGGTTTCATCTGCGGAAAAGATGAAGCCCTGAGTCTTTTCGATGCGGCCTTGCGCGACCTGCCTGCCGTTGACAGAGAGTCTGGCGACGCCGCCCTTGCCCAGGCCCTCGCCGTCGTACGTGAAGTCGAGCGTGATCGTGGCCTTTCCTGCTGGCAAAGAGGTAGGACTTTCGACGACGAATCGCTCGAGGCCGAGCCAGTTGTATTCGTACGCGGGCTTGCCATCGCGCAGGTGCAGCGACCAGCCGCCGTAGCGCCCGCCCTGGACGAGGAGCGCGCCCGAAGCGCCGCCCCGGGGAATCTCGATTTCCGCAGTCACGGTCTTGGAGCGGTTCTTCACGTTGATGAAGGTGTTCTCCATCATGCCGTTCATGCCGTCGTAGAGGGTGAGCGTGGTGCGAGGTCCCATGAGGTCTGGACGGCCGGCGGTCGCTGGATTGACGCGCTCGAGGGTGCGGTCGTCGATGGGCAGCACCTTGTACCTGGCCGCCTCGACCATGAAGAGGTTCTTCAGCTCCTCGAGTTTCTCGGGTTCCGCGGTGGCGAGGTTGTGCGCGAGACTGAAGTCCTCACGAGCGTTGTAGAGATCCCAGACATCTTCGGTGAGGGGCCTCTGCTTTCCGGTCTGCCAGGGTGCGCGGTGAATGGTGCGCGCGAACCAGCCGTCGCGATAGATGGCGCGGTTGCCGAACATCTCGAAATACTGCGTGGTGTGACGCTCAGGCGCGTCGGGGGTGTTGAAGGTGTAGAGCAGACTGGTGCCTTCGATAGGCGTCTGCGGCGTGCCGTTGACGACCTTGGGTTCGGGGAGAGTCGCAGCTTCGAGCACGGTGGGGGCAACGTCGATGACATGGCCGAACTGCTTGCGGAGCCCCCCGCCCTGCTGGATCCCCTCCGGCCAATGGACCACCATACCGTTGCGCGTGCCGCCGAAATCCGAAGCGATCTGCTTGGTCCAGGTAAATGGCGAATCGAACGCGACCGCCCAGCCCGCCGCCATATGTGGGAAGGTTTCCGGGCCGCCCCACTTGTCGATCAGCGGGAGCAGGTCCTCGACCTTCTCCTGAATGCCGTTGAAGTACGTCATCTCATTGAACATGCCGACCATGCCGCCCTCGGCGCTGGTGCCGTTGTCGCCTGCGATGTAGAAGATGAGCGTGTTGTCCATCTCGCCGATGGCTTCGACGGCGTCGATGAGTCGGCCGATGTGATGGTCGGTGTGCGCAACAAAGCCGGCGAACGTCTCGGCTTGCCTGGCAAAGAGCTTCCGCTCGTTGTCGGACAGCGCATCCCACGCCTTGATGTCGGTCGGGCGCGGTGGAAGCTGCGTGTTCGTGGGAATGATGCCAGACTTCCTCTGACGCTCATAACTTCCCTGGCGAACCTCGTCCCACCCCGCGTCGAACTGCCCGTGGAATTTCGAGATCCATTCCTGGGGCACGTGATGCGGCGCGTGCGTGGCGCCGGGAGCGAAATACACGAAGAACGGCTTGTCGGGCGTGAGCGATTGCTGCGCCTTCACCCAGTTGATGGCCTGATCGGTCATGTCTTCCGTGAAGTGATATCCTTCTTTGATCGGCGGGTTAATGCGGACGACGCCATCGAAGATGAGCGGGGACCACTGGTCGGTCTCACCGCCGATGAAGCCATAGAATTTGTCGAAGCCCTGATGCGTGGGCCAGCGATCGAACGGACCGGAGACACTGGTTTCCCATGCTGCGGTTTCATGCCACTTGCCGAACGCGCCGGTGCTGTAGCCGTTGAGTCGGAGCATCTCTGCAAGCGGTGCGACGCTGTTGGGAATCGCGCCGGTGTTGCCGGGGTAGGCCGTGGCTGTTTCCATGATCGAGCCGGCATTGGCGGTATGGTGGTTGCGACCGCATTTGAGCGCCACGCGCGTGGGCGAGCACAGCGCGGTCGTGTGGAAGTTGTTGTAGCGCAGGCCGCCCTGAGCAAGCCTGTCGCACGTCGGCGTCGGGATCGGTCCACCGAATGTTGATATAGCGCCAAAGCCCAGGTCATCGATGAGAATGATGACGACGTTGGGCGCACCGCCCGGGGCCTTGACGTCGAAGCGCCGCGGCGGCTGCGTCTCGCGCACGTCCAGTTCGGTGTATGGCGGATACTCGGGCTGCGCAATCGGCAGGATCGTGCGATCCAGAGTTCCTGGCGCTTTGTCGCTGGACTGCGCGACGGCCGTGTTTGGCACACCAAGCAGAGTAACGGCTGCGGCGCAGGTTGCGATGAACAAGAACGTCTTCATTCCTTCGATTCCTTTGAATTCAAGGGCTCGGTTTTGGGCTGTGTCAGCGGGCGCCGGGGGATTCTCACCGCAGCGGAATCCGGTGTGGCTGATCCCCGTATCCGGCGATGCCGCCATCCGCGCGCTCGGGCGCTAACTGGCGCAGTACGAATCGCGTGTTGCCACTGCAGCACGCGCCAGTGTCTGCTCCGGATTCGGACGAGCCATCTGGCGGGGGCGACGCCTGCGCTGCGAAGATGGCGGCGCCGAGAAGCACGAAATGAAACAACGGTTCCCTGATCAGCCTTCTCACGCCCTCTGTTCGCCTCGCGATGCCGGTGTCCGTCGACGATGCCGGTGCACATAGTACCCGATCAACGCCCACAGGCGAATTGGACTTTAGTCCAACGCGACCGGGAGTGCACGACGTTCCCCTGTCGGCACAGTGCTCGCCCATTGGACCCCTGGTGCGTGCCGGCGGAGCGGCTCGATACTGCCCATCCGCCGGGATGATGTGCGGTTCATACGCGATCCATATGCGATCCATGTGCGATCCATATGCCGGAGTGGACCAGACATGCGAGCCTGCCGCTATGATCCGGGCCATGCATCGTTCGCGCACGCTCCTGCGTCTCGCCCATAGTCCGGATCCCGATGACGCCTTCATGTGGTGGCCCCTGCTGGAGCTCGACGGCCGGCCGGCGCGGGTCGACACGGGGCGTTTCCGGTTCGAGTGCGTGATCGACGACATCGAGACGCTCAACGGCCGCTCGAACCGGGCAGACCTCGAGATCACCGCCATGAGCTGCGCGCAGTATCCGTTCGTGGCCGATCGGTACGCGCTCACCGCGTGCGGCGCGTCGCTCGGTGACGCCTGCGGTCCGAAGCTCGTGGCCCGCCGGCCGACGGACATCGAGGTGTTCCGTAACTCCGATCCGGTCATCGCGATTCCGGGCGAGCGCACGAGCGCGTTCGGCGTTGCGCGGTTGATGCTCGCGCCGGGTGGCCTTCGCCACGAGGTCGTCCCGTTCGACGCGATCATCCGGAAGGTCCTCGACGGCTCGTTCGAGGCCGGCATCGTGATCCACGAAGGTCAGCTCACCTACGGGGAGGCCGGACTCCATCTCGTGGCCGATCTCGGAGCGTGGTGGACCGGTCAGACCCGGCTCCCGATACCGCTCGGGGTCAATGCGATCCGTCGCGATCTCGTCGATGCGTTCGGGCCGGGCACGCTCGAAGAGGTGACCGCGATCCTGCTCCGGTCGGTCGGGTACGCCCTCGATCACCGGGCGGAGTCGATCGCCTACGCCCTGCCGTTCGCCCGCGACATGGGCGCGGAACGGGCGGACGAGTTCGTCCGGCTCTACGTCAACGCATGGACGCTCGACTTCGGCGAGACGGGACGGGCCGCGGTCCGCGCGTTCCTCGACCGGCTAGCGGAGGCCGGCCTCGCGCCGGTCGCACCGTCGATCGACTTCATCGAGGCACGCAGCCCCGCGATTTGACCGGGCCGCCGCACCGCCGGCGCCGACCCGATCGACTTCGGTCGTTCCCCGGTTGCGCCCCGGTTGCGCCCCGGTTCCGCCCGGTTCCGCCCCGGTTGCGCCCCGGTTCCGCCCGTCGACGCGGGTGCGGGAGATCCGGGCCGGCTCGAGCGCCGCTTCCGGGCGCTCGAAGTCGTGGTCGAAGCCGAAGTCGAAGTCGAAGCCGAAGCCGAAGCGGAATCAGGCCCCCGCCGTCTCCGCGCTCAGCTCACGCCGCATGATCTTCCCCGTCGGGTTGCGCGGGAGCGCTTCGACGCGCCGGATCTCCCGCGGCACCTTGAACTGCGCCAGACGCTCGCGGCAGTGCGAGCGCAGGGCGGTCTCGTCGAAGCTCGCCCCCTCTTCCATCTCCACGAACGCCAGCGCGACCTCCCCGCGCGACGGGTCGGAGGCGCCGATCACCGCCGACGCGTGCACCGACGGGTGAGCGTCGAGGACCTCCTCGATCTCGCGCGGAAAGACGTTCTCGCCGCCGATGATCAGCATCTCCTTGATGCGGCCGGTGATGAAGAGATGTCCTTCCTCGTCCATGCGCCCCATGTCGCCGGTCCGGAAGAAACGGTCGCCGTCGAACACGGCAGCCGTGGCGTCGGGGAGGTTGTAGTACCCCGGCATCACGTTCGGCCCCTTGATGCAGATCTCGCCTTCCTCGTCGGGGCCGAGCACGGCGCCGTCGGGGGCGACGATCCGCTCCTCGACATCGGGCAGGGCCATGCCGACGGACCGGCGCTTGTGATCCTCCGGCCGGCACCAGTTGGTCGCCGGGCCCGTCTCGGTCAGACCGTAGCCCTCGTTGATGGTGACGCCGAACCGCGAGCGGAACCCGTCGAACACCGCTTCGGGCAGCGGCTCGCCGCCGGACACCACCCATCGCAGCGAGCGGAAGTGGTCCTTCGTGGCGCTCTTCGTGGCCAGGAGCGCGTTGTACATCGAGGGGATCGCGACGACGGCGGTCGGCCGGTGCGTCTCCAGCAGCGTCAGAATCTTCTTCGGCATGAAACGCGCCGTGTAGACGACCTTGCAGCCCGCGTGGAGCGGAAGCAGTGTCAGCACCGTGAGGCCGAAACAGTGGAACTGCGGCAGCACGCCGAGCATGACGTCGGTCCGCCGGAATCCGGCCCACTCGATGCACTGGCGGACGTTCGCCGCCAGATTGCCGTTCGTGAGCATCACGCCCTTGGGCCGCCCCGAAGTGCCCGAGGTGTACATGAGCAGCGCGAGGTGATCGTCGGGCCGCCGGGCCGCCCGGCGCAGCGGAGGCACCCCCTTGAACGACATCTCGTCCAGCCGGACCTGGTTGGTCCCCGCCGGGAGCTCGCCGAAGTGCTCGATCATCGCCTTCACGGTGATGACAGTGTCCACGCCGGCGTCGTCGATGATGAACGCGCGCTCCTCCTCGGTGAGCAGGTAATTGATCGGCACGATGGTGCGACCCAACATCCACCCGGCAATCAGGGCGAGTGGGCAAAGTCCGCTCGTCGGCAGCATGAACCCGACCGTCTCGCTCCGCGACACGCGGTCCAGTGCCCGGGCGAGGTGCAGGGCGGCGACGTAGAGCTCGATACCGCGCCAGGACCGCTGATCATCGACGACGACCGTCCGGCCCGGGCTCAGGAGCAGGCGGCGGATGATGGGCAGCAGGACGCGCATGGGGGGTCGGTTCGCGGCGAATCTTGGCGAGATCGAACTCATCGGTTCGATAGGTCTGCGGGCTCGATCGTATCCCGACGCGGCCTTCCCGGGGGAGGCCTTCCCGCGTTCCCCGCCCCGGACCCCTCGACCCCCGGACCCCCCGGACCCCCGGACGCCCGGAAACCCGGACCCCCGGACTCCCGGCAACCCGAACCGCCGTAACTCCGGGGCCACTGCCGCAGAGTGTCATGAAACGAAACCGAACGATCCGCGTACACGTCCCGCCGCCGCGATGGGCGGTCGGCGGACTCCTCGCAGGCGTCCTGCTCGTCACCGCCGCCTGCGACACGCCGCCGAGCCAGTCGGAGCGCGCGCTCGACGAGAGCGTGGCCGAGTACGAGGCGGGCCGGTACGCGACGGCCCACAATCGCGCGACCGACGTGATGCGAACCTCGAGCGGCAAGACACGCGACGAGGCCGCGTATCTCGCGGGCCTCACGGCGTACCGGATGGGTGACCTTGCCAAGGCAGAGGCGGCGCTCCTCGAGGCGACACAGTCGACCGACAGGACGACGCAGGCCAACGCGCGCGCAACGCTCGGCCTCGTGCGTCTCGACCAGGACCGTCCCGGCGAGGCTGCCGAGCTCTTCACCCTGGCCGCGAGCGGGCTCACGGGTGAAGACCACCTCCATGCCGCCCGGTACGCGACAACGGCGGGCGGTCAGGCCGACGGCAGCCTCCCGATCGCGGAACCCGGTGTCCACGCCAACCGGGCCCCGGCGTACACCGCCCCTCCCGCGCGATCTCAGGACGCCTTCGCCCTCCAGGTTGGCGCCTTCCAGAGCCGCGATCGCGCGACCCGCGCGGCGTCGGAGATCATGCCCAAGCTCCAGCGCGCCAACATGGGCGCGCCACGCGTCCTCCCCAAGACGGATCCGCGTGGACGCCAGCTCTACGCCGTGCAGTTCGGACGATTCGCCAGCCGCGCCCAGGCGGCCTCGGTGCGCGACCGATACGGATGGCGCGACTGCATCGTGGTCGAGTCGCTTTAGCCCGAGGCTCGCAGACCGAGCCCCGCCAGACCGGAGCCCGCCCGACCGAGGCTCGTGAGAACCGAGGCCCGCCAGACCGAGGCTCGCCCGCGCCGACCCGGCCCCGCCGACCCGGCCCCACCGACCCGGCCCCGCCGACCCGGGCCGCCGACCCGGGCCGGGCGCGCCGCCGTACGGAGCGCTCAGACAAGAAGCGGACAGGGCGAGATTCGAACTCGCGGTAGAGGTTACCCCCTACGCCGGTTTAGCAAACCGGTGCCTTCAGCCACTCGGCCACCTGCCCGTCGCGGTCATCCGCGGAGTGCCGGTCATCTTGACCGCGGCCCGAACCGCCGTCAACCGGATGCGGTCGCCCCGGCTCCCGGGGACGCGCCGCACCGCCGCGATCGTCGAGAAAACCCTGCACAGTTGAGGGAATACGGCACCGAAGATGCAAAAAACCCTGTATTTACAGGCACAATCGGTTGTGCGGGGCGCGGAACACCTGTACAGTTCCGCGCAGTCAGTGCCAAACCGGCCTGCCATTTGCGAAAGGATTCAACCACATGGCAAAGAGAAAGACCAAGACCAAGGCCCGGACGACCCGGAAGACGTCAGGGAGCAATGAACTCAAGCCGCGCACCAAGTCGCAGATCTACGGCGAGATCTCCGAAGCCACGGACCTCACCCGTCGCGAGGTCGCCAGCGTTTTCGAAGCCATGTCGAGCCTGATGAAGAAGGATCTCGGCCGCCGCGGACCCGGCGCGTTCACGGTGCCGGGCCTGATGAAGGTCGTCAAGGTCCACAAGCCGCGCCGCCCCGCCCGCAAGGGAGTCCCGAATCCGTTCCGTCCGGGTGAGCTGATGGACATCTCCGCCAAGCCCGCCACGAACGTCGTGAAGGTGCGCCCGCTGAAGGCGCTCAAGGACATGGTCTGATCTTCGCCAGGTCTCGAGGCACGGCAATCCGCTGAACACACCGTCGGGCCGCAGGGTCCGACGGTGTTTTTTTGTCGTGCGCGGAATGCGCCGCGGGCCGCCCGGGTCCTCCCGCTGCACCCAATCATGGAGGACCACGATGTTTCACACACGCACGAAAAGGAATGGAATGCTCCTCGCCGGAGCGCTGTCCGCACTGTTCGTCACGATGACCGCCGCGCCGGCGCTCGCCCAGCACGATCGCGGGCCGCGTCGAAACGGGAACCACGCGCCGCAGCCTGAGTTCACCTGCGGAATCGCGGGCTGCACCGACCGGCACCTCGGCGCGGGGCCGTGCCTGGCCGAGCGCGAGTACGACCGTGGATTCGCGCTCGGCGAGCGCGACGGCAAGGAGAACGGCTACCGCGACGCCGTCCACCATCGACCGTTCTGCGACGCCGCACCGCGACAGCCCCGGCGCTCGTCGAAGTTCTTCGCGATCGGATACGCCGACGGGTACGCCGCCGCGTACGAGGAGAGCTTCGTGCGGCACCACCGTGCCGCGCGTCGCCCGCTTCTGAAGCGGCCCGGTAGCGGCCCGGGTTGGGCGCGCCCGACGGGATCGCGCTGGGGGTGGCGCTGGAGCATCCGCGGCTGGTGACGACGACGCGATGATCCCGATGATCCCGATGATCCCGATGATCCCGATGATCCCGATGATCCCGATGATCCTTCGATCCTTCCGCCGGGCGAGTGCCATGCTCGCCCGCCACGAAGAAACGCCCGGCCTCTGGTCGGGCGTTTCTTTGCGCGCCGGGCGGACGACCTGCTCGTCCCGCATCGGCGGGCCGGATGGCGCCCGGTGTCTTCAATCCTCGATGACGGCCCGCAGGTCTTCGTCGTGATCGCGGAGGAGCGCCTGGGCCTCCGCTGCTGCAACGCCGCGCTTCTCCATCACGATCGCGGTCTTCAGCCGGCTCCCGGCTCGCGCAAGGAGGTCGTGAGCGGCTTCCCGCGTCAGGTGCGGGCACAGCTCCGTCAGGATGCGCAGCGCACGATCACGGAGCTTGTCGTTGGTCGCCCGAAGGTCGATCATCAGGTTGCCGTACACCTTGCCGAGTCGCGTGAACGCCGTCGTCGTGATGATGTTGAGCACGAGCTTCGTCGCAGATCCGGCCTTGAGCCGCGTGGACCCGGTGAGCAGCTCGGGCCCGGTCTCGAGACGGATTACGTGGTCGCACGGTGGACCCTCGAATCGGGGTGCCGCGCACGTCAGCAGCCCCGTCGCCGCCCCGAGACGCCGTGCGTCCTCCAGGGCGCCGAGGACATACGGAGTCGTGCCGCCCGCCGCGATGCCGAGCACGGTGTCGGTGTCGCCGAGCGCGAGCGCCCCGAGCGCCGCGGCGGCGCCGCGCGGATCATCCTCGAGACCCTCGGACGACTTCCGCAGCGCGGCATCGCCGCCGGCGATGATCCCGACGATGCGATCAGGCGCGCTGTGGAACGTCGGCGGACACTCCGCGGCGTCGAGCACACCCAGGCGTCCGGAAGTTCCCGCGCCCACGTAGATCAACCGGCCGCCGGCACGCAGACGCGGCACCAGCGCATCGACGAAGGCGGCGATGGAGTCGGCGGCGCTCTCTACGGCCGCGACGACCTGGCGATGATCGTCCGCCATCAGCAGAACGACGTCGCGCGTCCCGAGCGCATCCAGCGCGCCGGACGCCGGATGTCGCAGCTCCGTCGCAACGTGACCACGGTCGGGCGGCAGCATGGGCATAGCGTATCGTCGCCGCGGACCGGGGCGCGGCCATCCGCCCCGGCGAATCGAGTCCAGTCGCTTCAGTCGGTCCGGCGATCGGTTCCCGGCTCGATCGCCGCTTCTGAACCGGTCACCGGCCGCGACAGTCCCGCGAGCGCGCGCCCGGACCGGTCCGGAGGCGCGATCAGGTTCTCGTACAGGTACCGCCAGCGCAGCTCCCCCGATTTCCCCCCCAGCCCGTGCGCCGAGTTGGGATAGAACATCATGTCGAACGGCTTCCCCGCCTTCTGGAGCGCGTCCACGAGCTGCCATGCGTTGTTCGGGTGGACGTTGTCGTCCACCATGCCGTGCTGGATGAGGAGCCGGCCGCGCAGGTCGGCCGCGTAGGTCAGGCACGAGCCGGCGTCGTAACCCTCGGCGTTCTCCTCCGGCGTGCGCATGTAGCGCTCGGTGTAGATCGTGTCGTAGTTCCGCCAGTCGGTGACCGGCGCGCCGGCCACCGCGACGTGGAATACGTCGGGATACTTCAGGATCGCGAGCGCCGCCAGGTAGCCGCCGTATGAGTGCCCGTAGATGCCGACGCGATCCGCATCCACGTACGGCCGCCCGGCGAGATGACGGACGCCGTCCGCCTGGTCCTGGATGTCCACGATGCCGAGCTTCAGGTAGCCCGCCCCGAGGAAGTCCTTTCCGCGGCCGCCGGTGCCGCGGTTGTCGATCTTCGCGACCAGGAATCCCATCGCGGCGGCGACGTGCCCGGGACGGAACCTGTTGTGCACGCCCTTCGACCCGGGACCTCCGTAGACGTCGATCAGCAGCGGGTACTTCCGCGCTGGGTCGAAGCCGCGCGGCCGGTGGAGCCACCCGTACAACTCGGTCCCGTCGTCGGCCTCGAAGGTGAACAGCTCCGCCGGCGGGTAGCCGAGCGTCTCGACGCGCTCGGGTTCGCTCTGCGCGAGCGTCGCCACGCGCGTGCCGTCGGCGGAATGCAGCACGGTGGTCGGCGGGCGGTCGATCGCTTCGTGCTGCGTGATGAACCACGCCCCGTCGGGCGAGAACCGGACGGTGTGGTGGCCCGGCGCGCGGGTGAGCCGGCGCTGATCCGTGCCGTCGAGCCGTACGCGATGAAGATGCACATCGAGCGCGGCGTCGGGGTCGTAGGCGGTGTAGTAGAGGAGCCCGGCCTCTTCGTCGATCCGGACGACATCGGTCACCGCAGCGCTCCCGTGGGTCAGCGGGTTGAGGAGCCGCCCGTCGAGGTGACGCAGCTCGTACTGCTCGAACCCGCTGCGCTCGCTCGCCCAGATGAATCGCTCCCCGTCGTCGAGGAATTGCAGGAGCGGGCGATTCTCCTGCCACGTCTCCTGCCGCTCGGTGACGACCGTGCGCACCGCGCCGGTGGCCACGTCGGCAGCGCGCACGCGGAGCAGGTCCTGGTGGCGGCTGGTCTGGTGAAAGAGCAGCTCGTCGCCGCCCGGCGTGAAGCGGACGTTGTACACGTACCAGGGCTCCGGCGCCGAACCGTCGCCGCTCGTGTCGATGGGGCGCGTCTCGCCGCTCTCCATGTCGAAAACGAGGAGCGACGCCGTCGGATTCGGCTGGCCTGGTTTCGGATAGCCCTCCTGCTCGGGCGTGGTGTGAAGGTCGGTCAGACCGCGCAGCAGGTAGTAGTCCGGCACGTCGTGCTCGTCGAAGGCGTAGAAGGCGAGGTAGCGCGAGTCCGGCGACCACCACATCGCCGATTGCTGATCGAGCTCCTCGCCGTAGACCCAGCTCGCCACGCCGTACCGGAGCTTGCGGTGCCCGTCGGTGGTGACCTCGATCGTCTCCTCGCCCTCCTCGGACTCGATGAACACGTTCCAGTCGCGCGAGATCGCCGTCCACGCGCCGTCGGGCGAGGTCTCCTTCGCGCGCTGACGCCCGCGGGCCGGACCGCGGTCGCGCCGCCGGCCGTCGTCGTCGTCCTCGTCGTCCTCCTCCGCCGCGGGAACCATGACCCGGCCGACGAGATCGAACGCGCAGGCCTCGCCGAGACGCTCGAACGACAGCGTGCGTCCGTCGTCCGACCACTCGACGCGTCGGATCGTGCCGCCCGCGTCGAACCGGCGAAGCGCGGTCGACTCCTCGCGGAGCTGCGCGTCGTCGAGCGTCGTGAGCGCGGCGTGCATGGCGGCGTGCATTGCCGCGGGCGCCGCAGCGGGCGCGCGCACCGACGAGCAGCCGCACGCGATCGCCGGAATGAGCTGCGCGAGCACGAGAGCCGTACGGAGTCTGGGCATGAGGGAGTCCCGATGGGTTGTCGCGCGCGGAAGGCCGGGTCGACTAGCCGACACGGGCCGCCGCCCGGAAAGCGCGCATGCGTTCGTCGATTTCCGGTCGAGTGAGGCGGGCGAGCCGATCGAGCGAAAACGACTCGATCGTGAAGCTCGCGGTCACCGTACCCCACGCGAGCGCGGTCTGGATTGCCTGGAAGTCGTGTGCAGCCTCGCCCGCGAGGTACCCGAGCATGCCTCCCGCGAAGCTGTCGCCGGCGCCGGTCGGGTCGACGACCTGGTGCGCTTCCGCCGGGAACGCCGGCAGCGTCGCGACGCCGTCCCGTCCGACGAGGATGCACCCGTGCTCGCCCTTCTTGACCACGACGAAGCGCGGCCCGAGGTCGAGGATCGCGCGACCGGCGCTGATCGCGTTGCTCGTCTCGGTGAGCTGCGCCGCCTCGGCGTCGTTGAGCACCACGCCGTCCACCATGCCGAGCATCCGCATGAGCTCGGGGTGGGCGATGTTGATCCACAGGTCCATCGTGTCGGCGACGGCGAGCTTCCGCTTCGGAAACATCTCGAGCAGCCGGATCTGCTCGGCGGGATGCGTGTTGGCCAGGAACACGTACTCGCTGTCGCGATACGAGTCGGGGACCGCGGGCCCCTCCTCCTCGAGCACGCCGAGCTCCGTGAAGAGCGTCTCACGCTCGTTCATGCTGTTCAGGTACCGGCCGCCCCACGCGAAGGTCTTGCTCTGCGGCCGCACCTCGAGGCCCTCGAGGCAGACGTTCTCGAAGCCGGCGAGCACCTTGCGGTGCTCCTCCGGCCAGTCGCCGCCGGCCGCCGCAACGACCCGCACGGGCGCGTAGAAGGAGGCGGCCGCGGCGAAGTACGCAGACGAGCCGCCGAGCACGCCTTCCGCCTGTGCGGAGGGCGTGTGAACGGTGTCGATGCCGAGGGAGCCTGTGACGATGAGGGACATAGCGGCGAGTATAGCGACAGGAGAAGGCACGCAGGCGTGGAGTCATCGACGCTCGCCGGCACTCTCCTCCCAGCTGTGAATCCGCGCCCCCGGCTCCTGCCTCACGATGATCGCCGCTTCCGCGTCGAGCAGCTCGCTCCACCGCGCCTCGATGCCGCGGGCCACGCGGATGTTGCGGGCCAGGTCGAGGTAGACCCGGTAGTGGCCGTAGTCGGCGACCGTGAGATCGCGGTAGAGCTGCGCGAGCTCTGCGTCGGCACAGGCGTCCGCGAGGAGGGCGAAGCGCTCACAGGAGCGGACCTCGATGAGCGCGCCGACCATGAGCCGGTCGACGAGCTCGTCCGCGCCGCGGCCGATGCGCACGAGGTCGCGCAGCGCCCGCGCGTACGGGTTCCGGTGGCTTTTCGTGAGCTGCCCTCCGCGTCGCGCGAGGAGCCGGCAGACGACCGCGAGGTGCTCGACCTCGTCCTGCGCTAGCCGCGTGATTGCCTGCACCCAATGCTCGGGCGGATCGGTCTCCGGCCACCGGTGCAGCAGCCCGAGCGCGTTGGTGCCGGCCCTCTTCTCCAGGTGCGCGTGATCGTTGAGGAGCCGCAACGGCTCGGCGAGCGCGCGATTCGCCCAGTACGGCGGGGTCGTGCGGCGGAGGGGGAGCTCGTGCTTCATGACGACCGGCGTGAACGGCGTGTGCTTCTGCTGCGAACCGCCTGCTCCGGACCGCCGGTCACCATGAGCCCGCGTACGCCGTTCCGTACGCGCCCGAGTCCCGCCCGATCAACTGGTAGCGGCGCTTCGCGATCTGACGCAGGTGCAGCGCGTCGTGCGCCGCCCACGACGCGAGGATGTCACCCGCCCGGATCGGGCCGAGCGAAGCGTGAGTGTACGTGCGCCCCCAGTCCGGATCGCGCAGGCCCCGGAGCCACCCGATGCTCCCCCGCCGCTCCGTGACGAAGCGATCCGTGGCGACCGCGAGGTTGCCGTCGTTGTAGCGACGCTCCACCGCGGCGCCCTCGGGGTCGATCGGGGGCCATTGCGCGTCGGGATCGCGCAGCGTCATCGCCACCCGCGTGCGGAAGTCCTCGACCTCTTCGTCGGCGAGATGCGTCACGATCTCGAGGACCGACCACTCGCCGCCCGGTCCGCGCCATCGCGCGTCCCCGGCGTCGAGGCCCGCCACCGCGAGCGGCAGCGCCGCGCCAAGATGCTCGAGCGATGCGATGAGTCGATAGGCGTGCACACCGCCAGTGTAACTTCGGAGCCGCTACGCGTCGTTGGCGTTCCCCCCTCGTTCGCGTCGCTCGCGTCGCTCGCGACGCTCACGCGGGTCCATGCCCTCGCCGTCGCGATCGCGACGCCGCCGGTCCGCCCCGTCGCCCCTGCCGTCCCACGATCCGTCCCAACCCTCGCGGTCACGCCGGTCCGGCTCGGGGAGCTGCGCAATCTGCTCCGGGGTGAGGTGCGTCTCGAGCATCTTGCGGTAGCGGTCGTCCAGCTCGCGCCGACGCTCGAAGCCCTCCTGGATCGGGTCCGGCTCGCGCTCGGTCACGGCCTCCCGGTCGAAATCGCCGTCACGCCGTCCGCGCATCCACGTCGTCCGGCGCTCGAGCCGGCGCGCGTTGCGCTCCGGCTCGTACTGACGCGTGAGCTCGACAAGCCGGCGATTCGTGTCGGCGAGCTCCGTGAGGTACGACTCCTCGAGCGTCATGACGGAGACGATCGTTTCCGGATCGAGACCCTCGATCTCCTGGGCGGCGCGGAAGGCCCGCTGCGAGGCGGTCGCGCGGTACACCATCGGATACGCGCGGCGCTGGAACGCCGTTCGGAACTCGTCGGCGACCGGCCCGGGCATCTCCTCGCCCACACGGGCGGCGATGATCTGGGCGTACTGCTCGTTGACGTCCCGAACCGCCGTCCGGAGCGCCGCCTCGCGCTCCATGAGCTTCGCCGCGCGGTCCGTCTCGCCCGCCATCATCGCGCTGAACGCCTCCATCTGGCTCTCCTCAAGGAACGCGTCCCGCGCGGTCAGCGCCGCGTCGAGCGACGCCGCGTACGCGTCGAGCGCGTCGTGGATCAGCCAGAGGTCCTTGTCGGGGTAGCCCGCATCGCGCAGCATGATGAACAGGTCCGGCTGCTCGCCCGAGAGGCGACCGTTGCGGAGCTTCTTCTCCCGCGTGAGCGCCCGCTCGAACGCCGGCCACTTCCCGATCTGCTCCTCGTTCATGACGGCCTGGAGGTTGTTCATGAACTCGCGGCGGATCGCGGTGCGCTCGTCCCGCCACTGCTTCGACAGCGTGGACATCGACGATTGGATGCGCTCCATCTCCTCGCCCTCGGGCATCGGAGGCCGCAGCTCCCGCATCTTCTCCCGCATCTCCTCCATGCGGTCCTGGAGCTTCTGCATCGCCTCGGCGTCAACCTGGCCGTTCTCGGCCCGCTCGCGGGCCTCGCGCATCTCGCGCCGCAGGTCGCGCATCTCGCCGAAGGCCTGCTGCCGTTGTTCGCGCTGCTCCTGCCAGCCCTCGGGCCGCTCGGGACGCAGCTCGGCGAAGCGGTCACGCATCGCCTCGACCGCTCCGGTGAACGCCGTGTCGTAGTCGAAGAGCAGCGTCTCGACGACCGTGGTCTGGCCGTCGTCCAGGTCGAGCTCGCGATCGATGAGCGCGAGGTCGCGGCGGATGAGCTCCGGCTGGAAGAGCTGCTGCATCATCCCGCCGCCGCGCATGCGACCATCGCGGCGCCCGCCGTCCTGGGCGACGCTCGTGCCCGCGGTCAGGGCGATGACGGCGACGGCGAGAGCGGCCATGCGAACGACGCCGCGACCGCGGGGAAGCGGACGGCGATCCTGGAGAGAGGGAAGCGGGTTCATGATCGGGTTCCTTGTTCGTTCGGCCCGGCGCCGTGCGCGGGGGCGGAAGGGTACGGGGATCCGGGGGGACGCGACGGCGTGCCGGGGCCTGCGGTCGCACCCGCGGAACACACGCGAGGCGCGTCCATACGTGGTACGGTCGAGGCAGGCCCGGCATCCCCCCCGACCTCCAGGCGCGACGAATCCGGCGAAACCCCCCCGGGGGACCCTCCGGCCCGAAGCGCGGGAGCGGAAGCTCCGGCAGGATGCGAGCCGACCGCGGGAGCTCACTGCCGCAACATCAGGGGTCCGTCGTCCGTTCCGATTCGCGCCCCGATCCGACTGATCTGTATCCGAACCACTTGATCCGAACCACTTGATCCGACCCGGCTGATCCGACCCGGCCGATACGACCCGGCCCCGTCCCCATGCGTCACTGCGACGTCGATCTCGATGCCTGCCTCGACGGAGACCCCGGCGCATGGGGCGCGTTCGTCGATCGCACGTCGGACGTGATCTACGCCGCCGTCCGGCGCACCATGCACCGGGACGGCGCCGCCGCGGGCATCGACGACGCGGTCCAGGACGTCTTCGTGCGGCTGGTGCGCGACGACTGCCGGCTTCTTCGCAGCTACGACCCTTCGCGCGCGGCGATATCGACGTGGCTCACGCTCATCGCCCGGAGCGTCGCAATCGATCACCTGCGCAGACAGAGGGTCCGGGCGTTCCCGCTGGATGCGGCCGACTCCGCCGGCGCCAGGGAAACCCCGCGGTCGGACCTTTCCGCTCCCGAGCCTCCCATGCACGTGCTGAGCGAACGCCAGGGGCTCGTCCTCCGCATGCTGTTCGACGAGGACCTGTCGGTCGCGGAGATCGCCGCCCGCCTCGGCGTTGACGAGCAGACCGTCCGCAGCACCAAGCACAAGGCCCTCACGCGGCTGCGCGAGCACATGGCCGGCGAATTCCCGGCCGCCCCCGGGGATGCCCGCTCCGCCGACCTCGTACAACCCGAAGGCAGAGAACATTCATGAACCCGACCCATGAACCCGACCCATGAACCCGATCCATGAACCCGATCCATGAACCCGACCCATGAGCCCGACCGCACCAGCTCCCGATAACCCGGACCCCGAGCGCGACCTCGCTGACGAGGCGATCGAGCGCCGGCTGCGTCTGCGTTTTGCGCGCGCGCGCAACGGGGCGTGCGGGGGGTGCGCGGAATGCCCGTCCGCGAACCGGCTCGCCGCCCTGATCGACGGCACGGGGGATCAGGCCCGGCGCGACGAGACGGAGCGTCACGTCGCGGGGTGCTCCGCGTGCACGGATGCCGTCGCCGAATGCCGTGCGCTGATCGCCGCCCAGGTCGAGACGCCGATGGCCGCGCCGGCGGAGGTCGTCGCGCGGGCGCGGATGCTGATGCGCGACGTCCCCGGCCCGGTCGTGGTGCGCCGCGTCGGTTTCCTCGCCCTCGTCCCGACGCTCGGCCGCTGGGGCCTGTCCGCCGCGGCCTCGATCGCGGTATGCCTGCTCGGCTACCAGGCGGGCGCCCGCTCGTCCGCCGCGACGTCGGCGGAGCCCGACCTCGTCGCCGAGCTCACGTTCGGCGTGGACCTCGACGGCGCGACGGAGCTCGATCTCCTCCTTGACGACGCGTCGTCCGAGTCGGGAGTCGAGGTGGGATCATGAAGCGGCATTCCCGTCATCTCCTGTGGTTCGCCTTCTCGCTCTCGCTGCTCTTCAACGTGTTCTTCGCGGCCGGCTACATGCGGACGCGGGCGGAGGCGGGCAACGACTCCGCGCGCGCCGTCGGGATGGTCGCGAAGGAGCTCGACCTCGACGATCGCCAGGCGGCCGCGTTCGCGTCGCTCCGCAACGCGACCGACGACGTGCTCCGCCCCGGCATCGCCCTCGCCCAGCAGGAGCTCCTCGCGGAGCTGGACCGCGCGCAGCCGGATGCCGGGCGGATCCGGACGATCGTGGCCCGCCAGACGGAGCTCATCGAGCAGCAACGGATCGCCGGCTTCGACCGCATGTGCGAGTTCGTCCAATTGCTGAACCCGGAGCAGCGTCGCCGGCTCTCGCATCGGCTTCGTCACGGCGGTCCGTACGGGGGGGAGCGCCGCGCGGAGATGCTGAAGCGGTTCGACGGGAACGGCGACGGCGAGCTCGACGAAGCCGAGATGGCCGAGGCTCGCGCCGCCTTCGAGACGCGACGCGCCGAGCACCGCAAGCGTCGCGAGGAATCGCGCAGGCGTTTCGACGCGGACGGCGACGGCGCGCTGGACGACGAGGAGGAAGCCGCCTTCGACGCCTGGCGACGCGAGCAGTGGCGCGAGCGGCGCGGCCGGTAGCAGCCCGTCGAATTCTTCCATGAGCCACCAGACGAACAGGGGCCCCGGCGCGACGCCGGGGCCCCTGTTGCATCTATCGGTGATCGCGTCGATCTACTCGTCGACGACCTCGGCCTCCGCCCCGGTTGCGACGCGTCCGGACCCCGCCTTCGGCGTCATCGCGAACTCGACGAACCGGCTCCAGTTGAGCTCGCGCTCGCTGCCGGTCGCGTCCACGACGAGCGCCTTGACCGTCACGTTCCGGGAGGTGGACAGCACCGGGGCGTTCGGGTTCCGGGGATAGACGCCCTGGAACGTCGCCGTCGCGTTCGACGACCGCACCTGCATGCCTTCCGCCGTGCCACCGGGCGGCGGGCAGTTGTCCGCCGAGACGTGCGTGTAGACGACCATGCACGGCGTGCCGCCGTGATCGGCGGTGTCCACGAGCGTGCTCGCGCCGAAGACGGTCTCGTGGTCGAGATCGCGGCCGATCTCGGTGCTGATCGCGCGCGCGACGCCCTGCCGATCGATCACCCAGCTCTCGCCGATCGTGCGGGGCTGCGTCGTGCCGAGGATCTCGTCGACGGTCTGCTCGCCCGTGAACAGCCCGAACATCCGCAGCGTCGCGTTGACATCCGCGCTGGCGGGCCGGCCGTCGATCTGCCATTGCGTGGTGCCGTTGCGGTCGCGCGCCTCGAGGAGCGCGCCCGCCCGGGCAAGCTCGGTGGTGCGCCCGTTCCGGTCCATGGTGCAGTTCGCCACCAGGTACTGCATCGCGGTCGGTCGACCGTGGGTGTCGACGGCGAGCACGCGGGCCTCGCCCTCGAGGCCGACGGTCAGCACACGGCGATCGCCCGGGTTTGCCGCGCCGCTCTCGCTCAGGTCGTACTGCTGGATGCCCAAGGCGCGGACGCTGAACTTCTGTCCAACCTCCATCGGGCGGTTCATCCGGATGGAATACTCGGCCGCCTCGTCGCCGCCGTGCGCGCCCAGGGCGAGGGCGCCGCAGGCCGCGAGGAGGCATGCGCAACCAGGCTTGGATAGTCCGTACATGATCGGTCCTTTCGAAAGCGTGAGATCACGGCCGGATCGCGCGTCCGGCCCGCGTCACTTCCCGCCGTCATCGGACCGAAGCAGGGACCGGTTCAGTTCTCGGCTGTCGCTTGCCCCGCGGGCGGCGCGCTATCGGACGCGGAGCCCTGCGGCGTGACCCGTCTGGAGTGCGGCTCGTCCGGCCCTCCGCGGCAGGCTCACGGGACCACGACCAGCCCGGCCTCGCTCTCGGGAATCCACCCTGTCGTTCCGTCGGCGAGCTCGATCTCGAGCCACCCCGGTCGCCGGCTCCGGAGCACGAACTCCGCCCCCGGGTAGAGGGGCTCCTCGAACTGCGGCTCGAAACCGAGCCCGTTGCCCTTGCGGACGACCACGTTCTCGCCGAGCACCACGCCGACCGGATCGGGGCCGCGCAGCAGGCTCACCGCCAGCGAGACGCCGCTCGCCAGCCAGAGCGCGGCGCACGCCGCGGCCACCCAGCCCGCGCCCGGCACGCGGCGGAAGAGGGCCGCGATCAGCAGCAGCCAGAAGACGCACCACGCGCCCGCGAAGACCGCGAACCGCACCCCGAGCGGCGTGCGGTCGTGCCAGGCCAGGAGCGCGCCGCGCAGCGCGCGCTCGCCGCTCTGGGCGATCCGGCTGTGCCGCTGCGATCGTGCATGCTCGATATTGTGCAGGATCCGCTCGTCGCCGGGCGCATGGACGAGCGCCGCCCGGTACTCCAGGATCGCGCGCCCGAGGTCGCCCGCCTGGAGATACGCGTTGCCGAGGTTGTAGCGCAGCGGACCGTTGCTCACGCCGTCGTCAACGAGCTGGCGGAACCGCGTCGCCGCGAGACGGAACGACTCGCGCGCGGCGACGGGATCCGTCGGCAGGATCGCCGCACCGCTGTCGTACGCGGTCTGGGCCTCGTCGAGCAGCGACTGCCGCTGCGTCTGCGTCAGCGCGGCGCCGGCAGGCCCTGTCGCGATCATGCACAGCAACGCGATCCACGCGAGCGGCTTCATCGGATCCGCTCCCGCTCGAGACGCTCGATGCATCGCACGGCTCGCTCGGGGATCGAGTCCCCCGCGCCCCCCGCGCGCCCCGCGTCCCGCGCACCCCCCGCGCCCCCCCCGCCCCGCGCGCCCCCCGCGAAACGCACGTGCTCGCACTCGGCGAGCAGCCTTTCCACCTCCGCTCCCACCTCGGGCTTCACGCCGGACGCGGCCAGCCGCGCGCCGACCTCCGCCCGGGTCAGCGTTCCGGCCGGCACGTTGCACCGATCGGCAACGTAGTCGCTGACCGCCGCCGCCACGCGCTCCGCCGCGTGGTTGCCCTCGGAGCGTCTGGCCTCCCCGATGCGCCGCAGCGCGCTGCGCTTCGCGTTGCGCCGCCGGATGAAGCCGTCGTCGTGACGCAGCCGCCGGGCATAGCGCTGCCCGACCGCGGCGCCGGCGAAGAGCAGGCACGGCAGCGCGAGCAGCACCGCGTGCATCCAGCGCAGCCCGAAGCCGCGATCGACCCGGAGCAGGTCCGGACCCGACGCGTTGGCGAGCAGTCCCCCCGTCACCCGCGTCAGCTCTGTCGCGCGCGGCCCGGCGGAACCGGCCCCGCCGACGACGTCCGTCATCGCGAGGGTCGAGGAGGGACGCACCTCGAGCGGAATCGGGTCGCTCGCGACGGTGACGTACGTCTCGGCCTCGGGGTCGAAGTACGCGAGCGGGATCGCGGGGATCGCCGCGACGCCGTCGTGCTTCGCGCGCACGGTCTGTGTGAACGTCTTCCGGTGCCCGTCGACCACGCCCGTCAGCGGATCGGCCGGCACCCTGAAGTCGCGCTCCATGTCGGGCACGCGCTCGAGCGGAGGCGGCGCGAGAAGATCGAGACGCGTGCCGCCCGGCGTGCGGTCTTCGACGGTGAGCGTGAGCGTGATGGGATCGCCGACGGCGACCTGCGTCGGCTTCGCATCCACGCGGAACGCGAAGCGGCCGACCGCGCCGTTGAACGTGGGCGGGCGTCCGGACTCGGGCGGCGCGAGCACCTCGACCTCCGGCGGCGTCGCCCGCGCGGCGACGCGCTGCGAACGCGTGACGCGGAGCGACCGGTCGAACGACCACACCGAGCGGGTGCGCCCGATCTCCGTCGGATACTCCATCTTCACCTCGACCGGCGCGACCGCCAGCGCGCCCGCGCGCCGCGGCCAGATCTGCGCGTCGAAGTCGTAGCGGTAGTAGATCGCCTCCCCGCCGTCGCGCTGCACGATCTCGCGACGGCCGCGGAGCCGGAGACCGCCGAACGGCGTACGGAGTTGCTCGATCGCGTTCGCGAAGTCGCCCCAGTCGCTGTTCCCGGTGTCGACGAACTGCCACATCTGCTCGCTGTCGAGCGGCCCGTTGAGCTGCGCGTGCCGGAACGGGCTGACCCACACCCGGAGCGTGACGCGCAACGGCTCGCCGAGGTAGATCCGCTCGCGATCGGCGGTGATCCGCGCGAAGACCAGGTCTTCCGCCGCGACGTCCGGAATCGGCGGCGGGCCGGCGGTCGCGACGATCGTGATCGGACGGGACTGGAACTCCTGGCCGTCGGCGACGACCGAAACCGGCGGAATCAGGTACTCCCCGGGCGCGGGGACCACGAGCTGCCACGTCAGCGTGACCGCGGCCTGGACAAGCTGCCCGTTCACGATGTTCGTGCTCTCGCTGCGGAACGGACCGCCCGCGACGACGATCCCTTCCATGGCGGGCAGCGTCGGGCGCTCGTACTCCTCGGCGCGGTCGATCACGACGGACAGCGAGAAGGGCTCGCCGGCCTCGACGGCGCGCGACGAGACCTCGATGCTCACCTCGGCGCCCCGCGCCGCGGGCGCGAGGAGCGTCTCGCCGGCGCCGAAGGCCAGTACGAGAAGGAGCATCGCGATGGGTCGCGTGATCGGTGTCATCTGCTCCTTCACCAGTCCTTGTCCACGGGCGGCAGCCTGCTCGCCGCGCGGCGGGCCAACTCCTCGCGGCGCCGGCGCTCCTTGTCGCGCACGCCCTGGAGAAGGCGTTCGGCTTCCTCGCGGCTCATGCGTCGCGGCGCGTCCGCTTCCTGCTGCTCATCGGCGCCCGCGGATTGCTGCTCCTGCGGCTGATCGTTGGGCTGATCCTGCGGCTGGTCGTTGGGCTGGTCCTGCGGCTGGTCGTTCGGCTGATCCGGGCTCTCCTCGGGTTGCGGCTCGGGTTGCTGATCCTGCTCACTCTCATCGCCGGATGCTGACTGCGGGGGCTCCTGCTGCTCATCGGACTGGTCCGGGGATTGCCCGTGCTGCGACTGGTCCTGCGACTGGTCCTGCGACTGGTCCTGCGGCTGGTCCTGCGGTTGGTCCTGCGACTGGTCCTGGTTCGGCTCCCCGTCCTGCCCCTGCTGTGGCGGCTGGCCCTGCTGCTCGTCCTGCTCCTCGTCCTGCTCCTGCTCGTTCTCGTCCTGCCCGCCGCCCTGCTGATGCTGTTGCTGCTGCATCTGCTCGAGCTGCTGCTTCAGGTTCCACGCAAGCTCGGCGTTCGCGCGGGCGTCCATGTCGTTCGGATCGGCATCGAGCGCGTCGCGGTAGTGGGCGATCGCGCGGTCGAGCTCCTCCATCGCCTCGCCGATCGGGTTGCCGTCGGGAGGCGGGGCCGCGCCGGGATTCGCCGGGTCGGGCGGCGCCGTGCCGGGTCCGGTGCCGGGCGGTGCGGACGGCGGTGCGGACGGCGGCGCGGACGGCTGGGCCTGCGTCTGCTCGAGCGTGCGCCGGTGCGCCGTCGTCCCGAGGTTGTACGCGCTCTGCGCGCGGAGCATCGGGTCCTCGGCGTCGTCGAGCGTCTGCCGGAAGAACTCCGTCGCGCGGTCGAGATCGCCCGCGCGGTACGCGGCGACGCCCTGGTTGTAGGCGATCTCGGGGGGAGCGTCCGGCAGCGCTTCGCGGAGCGCCTCGTAGAGATCCACGGCCTCGGCATACCGCTGCTCGCGCATCGCGCGCGCCGCCTCGCGCGCGAGCGTCCGCGGCGACGCGCCGGTCACGTCCGTTGCGTCCGTCGCGTCCGTGACGGCGGGCGGCGGCGCGGGGGCCGCGGCCGGCGCCGCCCCGAGCAACGCGGGCAGCGCGGCGAGGACGAGCGTGACGAGCCCGGTCCTGCCGGGTTGGTTCCCGGGTCGCCGCTGAACAGGCTGCTGAACAGGCTGCTGAACAGCCCGGTGAACACGCTGCTGAACAGGCCGGTGAACAGGTCGGTTCCGGACGGCCTCGGCCACGATGCGACCGGTCCCGGGCCGGGCGGCGCGGCGGTCGCCCATGAACGACTCGACGAGGAGCAGCACGAGGGCAAGGCCGGCGAACCACTGGTACCGCGCCTGGTGCCGCTTCCGCTGTGTCGTGTCGTAATCGCGCTTCGCCACGGGCTCGATGCGCTCCTCGTACACGCGGCCCATGTCGACCGTGCCGGTGCCGACGGGCACGTAGGCCCCGCCGGACTCAATCGCAATCGCGCGAAGCAGCGTGCTGTCGAGCTTCGTCCAGACCTCCTGGCCGTCGTGCATCAGGTGCGTCCGCCCGCGGCCGGGCCGCGCGGGGTCGATCGGCACGGGGATCCGGGCGCCCTCCCGGGCGTCGCCGATGCCGACCGTATGGATCGGCACGGGCAGCCCGGCCGCGAGCGACTCGACCGCCTGCCGCGGGTAGCTGCCGTGATCCTCGCCGTCGCTGAAGATGATGATCGCCTTGTGGTCCGGGACCTCGTCGGTGAACGCGGTGCCCGCCACGCGAATCGCGTCGCCGAGGAGGGATCCGCCGCGCGGCACGGTCTCGACGGATGCCACATCGAGCGTGAGCAGGAACGCGCCGTAGTCGACCGTGAGGGGGCACGCGATCGTCGCCGTGCCCGCGAAGGTGACGAGGCCGATCCGGTCGCCGCCGAGACGCTCGACGAGGTCGCCGATGAACTGCTTGGCGCGCGTCACGCGATTCGGTTGCACGTCCTCGGCGAGCATCGACTTCGAGAGATCGAGCACCACCACGATATCGATCCCGCGCTGCTGCACAGGCTGGTACGTCACCCCCCACCGGGGATCGATCATCGCCGCCACGAGGCCCGTCAGCGCGGCGACCACGAGGATGGCGCGAGCGAGACGACGGCCGGGGCTCACGTGGGCGACGAGCCCCGCGGCGACCCCGGGGGTCGCGAAGCGGCGCAGGCCGCGCTGCCGCAGACGCGAGCCCACGACGATGACGACGGCGAGCGCGGCGACCGCCCAGAGCCAGTGCAGGGATTCGAGCTGTTCGAAGCGAATCTCCATGGCTCAGGGAAGTCTCCGGAAGCGGGTGTTCGAGAGGAGCAGCTCGGTGGCGAGGAGCGCGAACACTACCGAGAGAAGCGACGGCACCGGGACCCCGCCGACACGCGTGCCGGCCACGCTCAGCTCCCGGTACTCCGTGTACCGGCGCTGCTCGATCTCGGTTCGCTCCAGCTCGTCGATCGCGCCGTAGACGCGCACGAGCGAGTCGCTGTCGGTCGCGCGGAAATGCTCACCCCCCGTGGCCTCGGCGATCTTCCGGAGCGTCTCCTCGTCGATGCTCACGGGCTGGTGCACCAGCCGCCGGCGCCCGGTGAGCGGGTCGCGCACCGGTACGGGTGCGCTCGAGTCGCGCGACCCGGCGGCGATCGTGTGCACCTTGATGCCGAACGAGGCGGCCATCTCCGCCGCCACGAGCGGGTCGATGTCGCCGGCGGTGTTCTCGCCGTCGGTGAGGAGGATCATCACGCGGCTCTTGATCTTCCGGTCACTGGCCAGCTCCGCCCGTCGCTCGAGCTGGTGGATGCGCTCGACGCCGAGCGCAATCGCGTCGCCGATCGCCGTCGCGCCCTCGTCGCCCTCGGCCACCTCCGTCGCCCGCACCGTCTCGATGAGGTGCTCGTGGTCCAGCGTGAGCGGGCACGCGCTGTCGGCGAACGTGCCGAAGCGGATCAGCCCGACGAGATCGTCCGGGCGACCCGGCAGCGCGTCGCCCCCGTCGATGAAGTCCTCGACGACCTTCTTCACCGCCGCGAGCCGGTTGGCGCGCCGACCGTCGATCTGGAAGTCCTCGGCAAGCATGCTGACGGAGCGGTCGATCAGGAGCTGGATCGCGACGCCTTCGCTGTAGATCCGCGTGTGCACGTTCGGCTCCTGCGGGCGCGCGAGGCACACGACGAGCACTGCGATCGCGGCGCTGCGGAGGGCGGGCACGATCCACCGGAACCGGACGGCCCACGTCGTTCCGGCGGCGCGCAGCGGCCCCGCCGAGGAGAACGCGATGCCGCGCTCCCTCGCCGCGCGACGCCATCGCCACCAGAGCAGCGGCAGGACGAGCAGCAGCAGGAGGAACCACGCGGACGGCTGGTGGAACGTCATGCCGCGGCCTCCGGTCGCGCCGGCGAGACCGGGGCCGACGGCGCGCCAGCGCCGTTCGGCGTCTCGCGCACCCGCGTGCGGGTGACGAAGTCACGGGCGGCGGCGAAGGCCTCCTCGCTTTCGCGCGTGGTGGGCTCGTGCAGAGCGAACTTGACCATGTCGGCGGCCCGCAGGAAGCCGCCGAGCTGCTCGCGATCCTCGGCGGAGAGCACGCGGCTGCGCCCCGCGTCGCGGAGGAACTCGTCGGTCGTGCGCTCCGGCGCCATCAGGCCGAACCGGCGCTCGATGTACTGGCGCACGATGTCGCTCAGCCGGAAGTAGAACGCGTGGAAGGCGCCTCGCCGGACGAGCCCTTCGGCCTCGAGGCGGTCGAGCTCGTCGAGCGCCCAGACGTGGGCGGGCACGATCGGCGCGGGCGGAGCGGGCCGCGCCGCGCGGCGCCGGACGAGCACCGCGACCAGCGTCGCCAGCGCCGCGGCGAGCAGCCCGCCGCCGGCGATGAGCCACCAGAACCCGGCAGGCAGCGGCACGTCCACGTC
>CAZXBB010000446.1:0-2749 GCA_964638815.1 uncultured Isosphaeraceae bacterium | reverse complement strand
AGCGAGTGTCGGCCCGGAGGGCCGTACGGAGCGCGCACAAGGCCCCCGCTCAGCACCGCCGGATGAATCCGGCGGTGCGTACCAGAGCGAGTGTCGGCCCGGCGGGCCGTACGGAGCGCTCAAGAAAGTGGGCGGAGCAGGATTCGAACCTGCGAAGGCGTACGCCAACGGGTTTACAGCCCGTCCCCTTTGGCCACTCAGGAATCCGCCCTGTGAATGTGGGCGGCTACTGTATCCCCGGCTGAGACGACCGGCAAGGTGACGCGAACTGACCCTCGCTCCGGTCTCGCTCGCTCCGGTCTCCCTCGCTTCGGTCTCCTTCGCTGGTCTCCCTCGCTTCGGTCTCCTTCGCTGGTCTCCCTCGCTCCGGTCCCCGCACGCCGCTGCGCCTTCCCTGTCCGTCCCGACCACAGAGGACGCCCCATGAACCCGACTGCCGACACGTTCGAATCCATGAGCACCCGGGCCGTCCACGCCGGGGAGCCGCACCACGACGGCGCGGTCGTCATGCCGATCTTCCAGACGGCGAACTACCTTCACGCCGGTACCAGCGACTACCACGCGACGCGCTACGTCCGGTTGAGCAACTCGCCGACACACGACGCGCTGCACGCGAAGCTGGCGGCGCTCGAGGAGGCCGAGGCCGCGCTCGTCGCGTCGAGCGGCATGGCGGCGATCTCAACCGCGCTGCTGGGCACGCTTCGCGCCGGCGATCACTTCCTCTGCGTCGAAGCGCCGTACGGCGGCACCCGCACGCTCGTGACCGACGTGCTGCCGCGGTTCGGCATCGAGGGCACTTTCGTCGACGGGAACGCGCCCGACGCGTGGGCCGCGGCGCTCCGGCCCGAGACGCGCGTCTTCTACGCCGAGTCGATCACCAACCCGCTCATGCGCGTGCCCGATCTGCGCGGCATCGCCGGCTTCGCCCGCGCGAAAGACCTGGTCTCGATCATCGACAACACGATGGCGAGCCCGGTCAACTTCCGCCCGCTCGCGATCGGCTTCGACCTCGTGGTGCACAGCGCGACGAAGTACCTCAACGGGCACAGCGACATCGCTGCCGGCGCGCTGATGGGCGGCGGCGAGCTCGTGCATCGTCTCCACCACCTGCTCGACCACCTCGGCGGCGCGCTCGACCCCCACGCATGCTTCCTGCTCCATCGCGGCATCAAGACGATGACGCTGCGCGTGCGCGAGCAGAACGAAACGGCCGCGCACGTGGCGCGCGCGCTCGCCGATCATCCGGCCGTCGCGACCGTCAACTACCCGGGGCTCCCCGGGACGCAGGGGCACGCCCACGCGAAGGCCCTCTTCGACGGCTTCGGCGGCATGCTGAGCTTCGAGCTGACGGGCGGCAAGGCGGGAGCGGAGCGTTTCACGGAGAAGCTCGCGATCCCGCTCCACGCCGCCAGCCTCGGCGGCGTCGAGTCGCTCGTCATCCGGCCGGCGGTGACGGCGTACGCGAACGTCGATGCCGATGACCGCCGACGTCTCGGAATCAGCGACGGCCTCATCCGGATGAGCGTGGGGATCGAGGATCGCGCCGAGCTGATCGCCGACCTCACGCGGGCGCTCGACCACGTCGCCAGCGAAGCGGTCTCCGCGTGACCGCGGACCTGTCGGGGAAATGGGCGGCCCTCGCGCTCCTCTCGCTCGCGGAGCTTTTCGCGATGACGCTGTGGTTCAGCGCGTCCGCGGTCGTCCCGCAGATGGAGCTCGAGTGGGCCATGACGGGCGCCGTCAAGTCGTGGCTGACGATGGGCGTGCAAATCGGCTTCGTCGCCGGGGCGCTGCTGAGCGCGGCGCTGAACCTCGCGGATCGCATACCCGTGCGCACGCTCATCGCCATCAGCGCGCTGCTCGGCGCCGCCGCCAACGCATGTCTCGTGGTCGCCCCGGCGGGCACGGGGGGCGTGGCCTGGGTCGTCGCGCTGCGCTTCCTCACGGGCATGACGCTCGCGGGCGTCTACCCGCCGGGCATGAAGCTCGTCGTGACGTGGTGCAAGGCCGACCGCGGTCTCGGGATCGGCGTCCTCATCGCGGCGCTGACGATCGGCTCCGGCCTCCCGCACCTCCTCAACGGCCTTCCGTTCATCGGCGACGGCGGAATGCCGCCGTGGCGCACCGTCGTGCTCGCGACCTCCGGTCTCGGGCTGGCGGGCGCAGTGATCGTCGGCGTGTTCGTGCGCACGGGCCCCTACCACGGCGCGAGCGCCCCGTTCAACTGGGCGTTCGCCGCCGAGACGCTGCGTCATCGCCCGACCCGGCTCGCCAACTTCGGCTACCTCGGCCACATGTGGGAGCTGTACGCGATGTGGACCTGGGTGCCGATCTTCCTCATCGCGAGCTACGAGGCCGCGGGGCACTCGCTCCCGGCCGCCCGGCTCGCCGGTTTCGCGGCCATCGCGGCGGGCAGCGCCGGGTGCGTCCTCGCGGGTGCGTTCGCGGACCGCATCGGGCGCACGGTGGCCGCCGGCGCAAGCCTCGCGCTGTCCGGTGCGTGCGCTGCGACCGTGGGCTTCTTCTTCGAGTACCCCGTGGCGGTAACCGCGATCTGCATCGTGTGGGGCTTCGCGGTCGTCGCCGACAGCGGCCAGTTCAGCGCGGCCGTGAGCGAGCTGACCGATCACCGCTACATCGGCACGGCGCTCACGGTCCAGACGAGTCTCGGCTTCCTGCTGACGCTCGTCACGATCTACGTCATCCCGCCGCTCGTCGGCGCGTTCGGCTGGCGCTCTGTCTTCGTCGC
>CAZXBB010000445.1:0-1742 GCA_964638815.1 uncultured Isosphaeraceae bacterium | reverse complement strand
TGTCGTGGGGCGCGGGCGGCGCCCCGAACGGCCTCGCCCGCGACCTCCGTCGCGATGAGGACGCCGGTCCGACCTACACGTCCGCGCCGCTGGCGGACGGGCTCGAGATCCTCGGAGTCCCGGAGGTCGTGGTCCACCTCGAGGTCGATGCGCCCGTCGCGACCCTTTCGGTGCGGCTGTCGGACGTGGCGCCCGACGGCAGCGTCGCGCTGGTCAGCGCCGGCGTGCTCAATCTGACCCACCGCCGTTCGCACACGGACCCGGAGCCGTTGCGGTCCGGCACGGTCGAGGAGGTCCGCGTGTCGCTGCGGACGACTGGGTATCGGTGGCTGCCCGGTCATCGGATCCGGGTCGCGCTCGCCTCGTCGCTGTGGCCGGTCCTGTGGCCATCGCCGTACCGGGCCACGTTGCGGGTTCATCACGGGGCCGCCATGCCGTCGCGCCTCGAGCTGCCGGTCGTCCCGCCGGCCGGGGGTCCAGGCGATGCGGACGTGCCCGCGTTCCGGACCGGACCTCCGGATCTGCACTGGCCCGTCGCCGAGGCGCTGGACGGGGCCGGCCCGGCCAGTACCGACGCGCCGGTGTGGCGGATCGACGAGGACGTGATCTCGGGCGCCGTGACGGTCCACGTCCACGACGGTGGCGAGACCATCGTCCCCGATGGGCGGCGCCTGTACGCGGCCGAGACCCTGCGCATGACGGCATGGGACGGCGATCCGGCACGTGCCGAACTCGACGCGCACGTCGTCTATCGCTGGCAGGAGCGCGAGGCCGATCGCGAGGGCGAACTCACCCGCATCGAGATCCGCGCCGTCTCCCGCCAGACGAGCACCGCGACCGACTTCGACCTCTCCGTCCGGCTCGAGGTCGATGTCGACGGTGTCCGGTTCTTCGAGCGCGATTGGTCGGAGCGCATCCCGCGCGACCTGGTCTGATGCACAGATCTGCCCGCCGGACGAGGGGTTGCCGGGCGATGCACCTCGGCGGCATCAGGCCACGCGAAAACATCGGGCTGAAGATGTGCGCGCCGCTGTGGCGGTCCCACCGCGCCGGTGATGCAGCTGACGTGCATCACCGCCTGAACCCACGCGCCATCGCGCCAGATGTGCATCACCGCCTGAACCTACGCGCCATCGCGCCAGATGTGCATCACGGGACGCCGCCCGCCGCCTAGACTTCGGCGCGATGCCACCAGCACGGATCTCGGCCAAGGCGGGGCGCTTCACCGAGTCGGTCATCCGCAAGATGAACCGCCTGGCGGTCGCCAACGGCGCGGTGAGCCTCGCCCAGGGCTTCCCGGATTTCCCGTGCCCACCGGAGCTCAAGCGCGCGGTCGCCGACGCCGTCGACGCCGACATCAACCAGTACGCCATCACGTGGGGCTCCAAGCCACTGCGCGACGCGATCGCCGACACGACGCCGCGGCAGTTCCCGGGCTGGGGCGCCATCGACCCGGAGACCGAGATCACCGTCACCTGCGGCGCGACCGAGGCGATGATCGCCGCGATGCTCGGCATCCTCGACCCCGGCGATGAGGTCGTCGTCTTCGAGCCGTACTACGAGAACTACGGGCCGGACGCGATCCTCAGCGACGCCACGCCGCGCTACGTGACGCTGCACGAGCCGGACTGGTCGATCGATCCGGACGAGCTGCGGGCGGCGTTCAACGCGAAGACCCGCGGAATCGTCGTCAACTCGCCGCACAACCCGACGGGCAAAGTGTTCACGCGTGAGGAGCTCCA
>CAZXBB010000444.1:0-2580 GCA_964638815.1 uncultured Isosphaeraceae bacterium | reverse complement strand
CGTGACCGGCTGAACGCATCCCATCGCTCGCGCGCGGGCGGATGCTCGTCCAGCGCCGCGGCCAGCTCATCCGGCACGACGAGGTTCTCGACGTCATCGAACCGCGTCCACGAGCCGTTCCGCTTGGCCACGTCGATCGCGTGCAGGCCCGCCGGCAGCATCAACCCAGCGGCCATCAGGCGCTCGACGCGGGCCTTGTTCGTGCGCGCCCATCCGCTTTTCGGTCGACGCGGTGAGAACCACTGGATGGAACGCCGCTCGTCGAGCCGACCTGCGACCGAGTCGATCCAGCCGACACAGAGCGCCTCCTCCACGGCCTCCTCGTACGGGACGCTCATCTGGCCCGAGCCGCGGCGCCACGAGACGAGATGGACGCCGGTCGAAGTCGCGTGGTTGTCGATGAGCCAAGCCCGCCACCCGGGCCGGTCGAACGGGCCGGCCATGGGCCGGCCATCGGGGGCCGTGTCCCCATCCATCATGGCGGTCCACCAGGTTCCCAGGACAGGATCCCGATCGGCAAGGGGCGTTGATCACGGAGGCCCATCCGTCCGTCGTCGTCCTGCTCGACGATGTCGTCAAGAGCGCCGCGGAAACGGTCGTCCGCCTCGCCCCCGGGCTCGATCCAGAGCTGCCGTCGCAGGAAGCCCTCGAGCTCATCGCGCGACGCGAACCGGCGTGGCTCGCGCTCGAGCCGTTGGATCGCCGGCTCGCGGCCGCGCGCGCGCACGAGCTCGATGAGATCCGGCAAGGCGGGCAGGGGAACGCGCGTCTCGCCGTGGACCGGCGGCCAGCAGACGTCGGCGATCGACGATGGCTGGCGCTCCATGAGCACCGCGACGCACAGCCGACTGGCCGCTGACTCCATGGCATCGAGAAATGGTCCGATCGCCTCGATGTCGTAGCCGACATGGGCGATGAGCGCGACATCGGCCGCGAACTGGCTGGGATCGGCCGGCGGCCAGCGCACCTCCACCGGGCGGACGTTGTCGATGCCGTGCTCCGCCGCGATCTCGCGCAGGCCGTCCAACATCGAGATGGACGGATCGAGGGCGACCACCTCACCACCGGACGGCGCCAGGGCCCGGGCGATCGGCAGGGCGTAGCGACCGGCACCCGCGCCGATGTCCAGCCACCGCTCGCCCGGCCGGACCAGCCGAAGCAGCCCGTCCAGGGCCGGCTCGTCGGTCCGCGTCGGGTCGGCCCGGAAGAGCCCGGTCACCGGGGCGTAGAAGTCGGTGCCGTCGGGGGCCTCGCGGAATCGGTCCACCTGCTCGGAGTTCGCTCGGACGCGCGCAGCCCAGGACGCCTGCAGCAGCGCGACGAGATCCGCGCGGGTATCGATATCGGGGTTGCCCCCGGGTGCGTCCACGCGTACCTCGCGCACGAGCTCGGGATGGGCTGCAAGGACCGGGCCGAGCCCGCGATCGCCGGTCGCCTCGGCGACGAGCCCGAACGCCTCACGGCTCACCAGGACCGGATTGCGCCCGCCATCCCCGATGTACACCGGCACCACGATGGGCCGCGCCGGGTCCGGCGGCGCGTCGAGCAGCGCCCGGACGGTCTCGACCGAGACGAGCGGTTGGTCGCCGAGCACGATGAACACGCCATCGACGGCGTCGTCGAGCCCCTCGACACCGAGCCGGACCGAGCTCGACAGGCCGCGACCGGGATCCGGGTTCCGGATGCGCCGCTCGCGGCGCCAGTCGATCGCTTCCTCGACGGCGTCCGCGTCGTCACCGAGCACGACGACAACGTCCGCGACCCCGGCGTCCCCCAGGCGGTCCAGCACGTGCTGCAGGATGGGCCGTCCCTCGAGCCGAGCCAGGAGCTTGCCGCCGCCGAACCGGGAGCCAGCGCCGGCGGCGAGCACGACCGCCGCCACGACCCGGGCCGTCATCGAGTGGTCGCGACCGCGCGTTCCTTCATCGGGCGACCCGAGCCGCCGTAGCGCTCCGCGACGACCTCGGCGAGGATCGCCAGCGCCGTCTCGGCGGGTGCCCGTCCGCCGAGGTCCAGGCCCACGGGCCCGCGCAGCCGCGCGAGCTCCTCGTCGCTGACGCCGGCGTCGCGCAGCCGGCTGCCGCGCTCGCCCTGGGTCGTGCGCGAACCGACCGCGCCGACATACCGGCACTCGCGCCGCAGCGCCTCGATGATCGCCGGCTCGTCGAACTTGACGTCGTGTGTCAGCACCGCGACCGCGTCGTTTGGCCCGAGGCCGATCTCGTCCGCGACCTCGTCCGGCCAGCCGACGACGAGTCGATCGACATCGGGGAAACGCTCCGGGGTCGCGAACGACGCGCGACCGTCGATGACGACGGTCTCGAAGCCGAGCTCCCTGGCGAGACGAACGAGCGAGCGGGCGACCTCGACGGCGCCCACGACCACGAGGCGCGGCCGGACGGGATAGACCTCCACGAACAGCGATCGACCGCCGAGCTCGACCGTGCGCGACATGCCACGGCGCAGGGCTTCGGTCGCCTGCTCGACCAGTTGCGCGTCGAGCGAGGCGTCGCCGAGCGTGCCCTCGAGGCTGCCGTCGTCGTGGACGGCGAGGGTGGCCGCCGGCGGGGCGCCCGCTCC
>CAZXBB010000443.1:0-7441 GCA_964638815.1 uncultured Isosphaeraceae bacterium | reverse complement strand
CAGGACCGGGGCACACCGGAACCGCGATGCGGGATCCGGCCGTCCGGTGAAGAGCTGCGACGCGCCGCAAGTGTTCGTGTGCCCCGGTCCTTGGCTCGGCAAGGGCCGGGTGGTGTCGAAAGCTCCACCACCGTCGAGTCGTCCCACCCCGCCCGGCCCTGTCAGAGCACAGGACCGGGGCACACCGGAACCGCGATGCGGGATCCGGCCGTCAGCGAACCTCTGACTCACACCGCTAGCGTCTGACCTTCCCCGCTTTCTTCACCCACGCCAGCCACGTCTTCATACGCAGCCGGCGCAGTCCGTCGTCGTGGCGGTCAACGCGGAGGCCGCGGCCGACCCAGCCCGCGGCGATGCGGAGCTGCCCCGCCCGCAGGGCGGCCAGCGCCAGGTTGTGGATGGACGCGACGCAGTTGGGATCGAAACGCAGGACGCGTCGGCTCGCCGCCACGCCGCCGGCGGTATCGCCGGAGCGGAAGCGGGCAATCGCGAGCTTGCGCAACAGCGCGGGACTCTCGCAGCGGCTGTCGCCGGAGTCGTTTCCTCCCTCCATCGCGTGCTCGAACATGACGGCGGCTTCGGCGGTCATGCCGGCCTGCACGAGCAGGTCGCCGAAGCGTTCGTAGTCGTCGACGCTCCACGTCATCGGCTCGGCTTCTTCGGGGAGCGTGTCGCGCCCGCGGTCGGTCGGGAGGCGATCGTCGCGGCCCTCGGCGGGGCCGCGGTCGAGCGCGCCCTCCTGCGACCACTCGTCGAGCTCGTCGCGCAGGCACTGCCGCGCCGCGTCCAGGTCGTGACGCTTCAGGAGCGCCTCGGCGAGCGAGAGACGGATGAGCGGAAATCGCCGATCGAGCTTGAGCACGAGCCCGAACTCGAGGTGCGCCTGCTCGAACCGGCCCGAGGCCATCGCCACCTGCCCGAGCCGGTAGTGGGCGTCGACGTTCGCGGGCTCGAGCTCGAGGACGCGCCGGAACTTCTCGGACGCTTCCGGCAGCCGGCCGAGATCGATGAGCAGCTCGCCGTAGTCGAGGAGCGTGTCGATGTTGCCCGGGTCGTCGCGCAGGTCGCGCAGGTACATCTGGAGCGCCCGCTGCGGTCGCCCGGTCGCCGCGAGGACCGCCGCCAGCCGCGCCCGCAGCCGGGGCAGGTGCGGCTCGAGGCGGAGCGACTCCCGCAGGCACCATCCGGCCCGGTCGTAGTCGCGCCGCTCGATCAGGCTCTCGGCGATCGCCGCCAGGCAGTGCGGGCAGGGCTCGGGGAGCGCGTGCTGGGCCATGTAGAACGTCGTCTCGGCCTCGTCGTGACGGCCGAGCCGCGAGAGGGCGTCGATCTTGTGGGCGTACGCGGTCGCCGAGGTCGGGGCGAGCCCGAGGGCCTGGTCGAGCCACTCCATCGCCCGCTCGAACCGCCGCAGGCGATTGCACACGACGGCCGCGGCGACGAGCGGTTCCGACTGCTCGGGCAGGAGGTCGATCGTCCGCTCGTAGCTGGCAAGGGCCTCGAGGTCCCGCCCGGCGGCCTCCAGCGTCATGCCGAGGTTGTAGTGCCACTCGGCCTGGTCCGGATTCAGCGATAACGCCTTGCGAAGCTCGGATTCGGCCTCTGCCCAGCGGCCGCGCTCGTACATCTCGAGGGCGCGATCGGCATGCAATTCGGCGTCGAACCACTCGCTCATCTGACGGCTCCACCGGCAATGCGGACCCGGACGCCGGTTTCGCAGATTGTACCCGAAAGGTCACGGCCCGGTTCGGCCGACCATCTTACTATGCAACGCCGATGCCGCTCCTCCGCCGGATGACGAACAGACCCCGCTCAGCCCGAAAATCCGTACATGGCGCGTGGTTCTGCGCGTGCCTGTACGCCGGCCTGTGCGCGTGCCTGTGCGCCTGCCTGTGCGCAAGGGCCGCGCATGGCCGCCAGACCGCCGCCCCGCCGCCCCCGGCGCTCCCGCCGCTCACGGTACAGCAGGAGCGCGATCTGGCGTTCTACCGCGCGATCCTCGAGAACCCGACGAACCACCCGGACACCCGGATCGGCGCGGCGGACCGCCTGCTCGGGCTCGACGTACCGCAGGCGGTGGAGGTCCTCGACGGGGCGCTGCGGCACGGCGCGCCGCCGGTCCGGCGCTCGGTGGTCGAGGCCCTGCGTCTCGCCGACGAGCCGGTGCCCGGTCTCCTCGACGGCGCGGTGCACGCGCTGCGCACGGCGGAGCCGGAGGTGCTCGATCAGCTCGCGATCATCATCAACCGCTACGGGGACGAGGGGCTGTCACTCGTCGTGGAGCTGGCCCGCGACACGAGCGTGCCCGTCGTCGAGCGGGTCGGCGCGATCACCGCGCTGGGTCACTTCCCCACCCGCGCGAGCGGCGACGAGCTGATCGGCCTGGCCGACCCCTTCCACGGTGAGCACGAGGAGATCCGCGTCGCCGCGTTCGCGAGCCTGCGTCGCCTCTCGCCGGCCAACTTCGGCACGGACTTCGACAAGTGGCGGGGCTGGTGGCAGGGCGTCCGCGACATGTCGCAGGAGGAATGGGCGCGCGAGGTCGTGCGTCAGTACCAGGAGCGCAACGCCCGGCTCGAGCGCGAGAACGCCGACCTCGCGCGGCGATTCGTCGAGGTGCTGCGCGGGCTGCACAGGACGCTCGACGTGCCGGCGCAGCTCGAGCGTGTGCGACAGGATCTCGACGATCCGCTGGTGCCCGTGCGCGACCTCGCGATCGAGCGCATCGAGCGCCTGATGCGCGACAGCGTCACGATTCCCGATCCGGTGCGCGCGAAGCTCGTCGAGCGTCTCGACGACAAGGACGCGTCGATCCGGGTCCGGGCCATGAACGTGCTTGACGAGCTGGACCAGCCCGACCTCGCCCGCCTCGTCGCGGCGCGGCTGCCGGCGGAGAACGATCGGGCCGTGCTCATCCGCTCGCTCGAAGTGCTCACGCGCCGACCGACGACCGACGCCGTCGACGCCCTCGTCGCGCTGGCCGACGCCGAGGTCGTCGGCGTGGCGGCGGCCGATGCGCTGTGGGCGTTCGTCTGCGCCACGGAGATCCCGATCGAGTCGCGGCACGCGGCCCTGATCGCCGTCCGCAGCGCCGTCGGGCGACGCGCGCCCGCCGCGACCGGCCAGTCGGCGTCCGCGCGGCATCTGCCGGGGCTGATCCGGCTGCTCGCGTTCCTGGGCGAGGAGCCCGACCTGCTCGTCGTCGAGCCGTTTCTCGACGACGAGAACCCCGCGCTCCGCCGCGCCGTCGCCGAGGGCCTCGCCCTGCGGGGGCGGCGCCGCCCGTTGCTCGATCGCGCGAACGATCCGGCCGTGTTCCCCTCCGCCGTGCGCGCGATCGCCGCCGGTCCGGCCGACCTCGCCAGCTTCCAGCAGCTCGCCGGCCTGACCCCTCCGGAGGGTCTGCATGACACGTGGGCCGAGGGCATTCGCACCCTCGCCGCCTCGCTCGAGCCGGGAACCCGCCTCGACGCGGACCGCACGCTCCGGCGTCTCGAGTACGCCGACGCCGCGCTCAGGTCCATCGTGCTGCTCCCGCTCACGGGCCTGCCCCCGGACGCCATGCCGCCCGCCTACCGCGTCGAGACCCTCGAGACGCTCACGCCGCTCCTCCTCGCCCCGGGCGAGGCGCTCCGCGCCTACGAGATCCTCGACAGCTTCAACGGCATCGACGGGTTCCCGTCTCTGGCGGAAGCGCGGTTCCGCGCCGCGCTGTGCGCCGGGCGTTTCGACGCAGCCGCGCAGCTCCGTCCGGCCCCCGGCGCCTGGCTCGCGGCGCTGGGCGATCTCGTTGAAGGCAAGACGCCCGGCGCACAAAGTGTATCCGAGGAGATCGAGCGGCGCTACGGCGGCTCGCTCGACGCGAGGCTGCGCGCGAGTCTCGACGCCGCGCGGCGGCAGCTCGAGCCGACCGCGGTCGTGGAGCAGGAGGAGACGCACAGTCCGTGAGCGAGGCCGCGGCGCGAGCGCGTGGGCCGCGGCGCGTGCGTGTGCGTGTGCGTGTGCGTTCATGGCGGGCACCCGGCTCCTCGTCGCGTCCTCCGGCGCCCGGCCTGTCACCGGGCCGCAATCAGCGGGTGATCCACCCGCCCCCCATCACCGCGTCGCCGTCGTACACGACGACCGCCTGTCCCGGCGCGACCGCGAACTGGCGCTGTTCGAAGCGGACCTCGAGCGTGTCGTCGCCCGTTGCGCGGACGCGCGCCGGCACCGGCGCGGCGTTGTAGCGGATCTTCGCGGTGCACGCCGTCCACGTCTCCGGCGGCGTCACGAACCAGTTCGCCTCCGCGGCAGCGCAGCCTTCCGCGGCGAGATCCGCGCGCTCGCCGACCGTGATCGTGTTGGTCGCGGCGTCCTTCTCAACGACGTAGAGCGGATAGCCGAGCGCGATACCGACGCCGCGCCGCTGGCCGATCGTGAAGTGCTGGTGGCCGGGGTGCTCCCCGAGATCGCGGCCGGAGGTGTCGACGACCCGGCCGGGCCGCACGCGGTCCGGGGCGCGGCGCCGGACGAGACCGGCGTAGTCGTTGTCGGGCACGAAGCAGATCTCCTGCGAGTCAGGCTTGTCGAAGACGGGCAGATCGAGCTCCTCGGCGATCGCGCGGACCGCGCTCTTGCGCAGGCCGCCGACCGGCAGCAGCATCTCGGCGAGCCGCTCGCGCGGGGCGCCGAAGAGCACGTAGCTCTGGTCCTTCGTCCGGTCGAGCCCGCGGCGAAGACGCGGACCGCCGGGATGATCGCGGTCGATCCGCGCGTAGTGACCGGACGCGACGCAGGTCGCGTCGATCTGCCTCGCGTAGGTGTGCAGCTTGCCGAACTTGAGCCAGTCGTTGCACCGCACGCACGGGTTCGGCGTGCGGCCCGCGTTGTACTCGCCGACGAAGTAGTCGATGATCCGGCCGAAGTCCTTCTTGAAGTTGCAGACGTAGAACGGCACCCCCAGCTTCGCCGCGACGAGCCGCGCATCGGCGGCGTCGTTGATGGAGCAGCAGCCCTGGTGGCCGATGCGGATCTTCCTCGGGTCGGACGAAGTCGCATCGCACGCGACGCCCGCTCTGTTGTACGGCTCGAGCTCATCGAAAGTCTCCCCCGGCGAGCCGAGCCGCATGAAGCACCCGACGACGTCGTACCCTTCGCGCACGAGTAGCGCGGCGGCGACGGAGGAGTCGACGCCGCCGGACATGGCGACGAGCACTTTGCCTTTGCGCGCGGACACTGGGGCGATTGTAGGTCGGATCCCGGGTGGCCCGGCCTTGCGCAGCGAGCAGCCCGTTGAAGACCGGGACGGGGCACGCCCTACTGCTCGTGCTTCGGCCGATACGCGACGTCCGGCACGCGCGGCCGATCGTCCTCGACGCTCGTGAGCGCCGCCACCTCTGCGAACGTGGCCAGGTAGCGCCGGGCGAGATGCTGGTAGACGATCGTCCCCGCCGTCTTCCACGCCAGCTCGTCCTCGGTGACGGCGCGCACGACCTTCGCGGGGATCCCGGCGACGAGGGAGTTCGGCGGGATCTTCGTGCCGGCTTTCACGAACGCCATCGCGGCGACGAAGCTGCCGGCGCCGACCACGGCGTCGTCCATGATCACCGCGTTCATCCCGACGAGCGCGTTCGGGCCGATCGTGCAGCCGTGCAGCACCGCGCCGTGGCCGATGTGGCCTTCGCGGTCGATCAGGCAGTCCTTGCCGGGGAACGTGTGCACCGTGCAGTTGTCCTGCACGTTCGAACCGCGCCTCATCTCGATGCGGCCGATGTCGCCCCGGAGCGAAGCGCCGGGGCCGACGAGGCAGTCGGGCCCGACGATCACGTCGCCGATCAGCGACGCGGTCGGGTGCACGAACGCGGTCGGATCGACGACCGGGCGGATGTTCTCGAATTCATAAAATGGCATGCGTGCGTGTCTATTGTGGTGCAGGCCCCTCGCCTGCACCCGAACCCGCCGGAACGTCCGGTGCAGGCGAGGCCGCCCGCACCACAACGACTAATCCTCTCTACGACACCGCCGCTGGCTGCCCCACGAGGATCCGGCTCTGCACGACGCGGAACCGGTTCGCGACGAAGGCGCCGTCACACAGGGTCGCGTTGCCGGCGGGGTTGGCCCCCGACACGTGGAAGTCGCTGAACGCCGCGGACTGGTTCACGAAGATCGTCCCGGTGAGGTTGCACGACAGCGGCACGCCGGCATCGGCCGTCGCATCCTCCGCGGCGCCGATCACGTCGGGATCGTTCGAGTAGATCGCGCACGTGATCGCGCCGTGCTCGCGGGCGCAGCGGGCGGCGAGGCCGATGCTCTCGCTCGTGTCGTCCGTCGCGACGATGTACGCGATCGGCCCGAACATCTCGCGCATGTAGAGCCGCTCGTCCGCGGCGTCCACCTTCAGCACGAGCGGGCTGCGCACGGTCGCCTCGGGGAACGTCTCGTTCACGACCGGCGCCGCCTCGCGCAGGATCTGCCCGCCGTCCTTCTTTGCCTGGTCGATCCGAGCGGCCGTGCGCTGGTTCTGGATCGCCCCGAGGATCTCCGCGCCGCGCTTGGGGTCGCCGACGAGCCAGTCGATCGCCTTGACGATGCCCCCCGCCACTTCATCGAACGACTTGTGCTCTCCGCGGACCGTAATCCCGTCGCGGGGAATGAAGATGTTCTGGCTCGTCGTGCACATCTGCCCGGAGTAGAGGCACAGCGTGAACGCGATATTGCCGGTGACCGCCCGCATATCGTCGAAGCCGTCGATGATGATCGAGTTGACCCCTGCTTTCTCGGTGTAGACGTCCGCCTGTCTCGCGTTCGCTTCGATCCAGTCGCCGAACTCGCTGCCGCCGGTGTAATCGACGATCTTCACCTCCGGACGCGTGACGAGCGACTTCGCGATGGGGTCGCGCGCGGTGTCCGCCGCCAGGGTGACCAGATTGGGATCGTGCCCCTCGGCGGCGAGCACCTCGCGCGCGATTTCGACCGAGATCGCGAGCGGCAGGACCGCCCCCGGGTGCGGCTTGACGACGACGGCGTTGCCGGTGACGAGGCTCGCGAAGAAGCCCGGGTAGCTGTTCCACGTCGGGAACGTCGAGCAGCCGATCACGACGCCGACGCCGCGCGGCACGACCCGGAACTTCTTCTCGAGCGTGACCGTCTCGTCGCGACCGACGCGCTTCTTCCAGGTGGCCGACGCGGGTACGCGGGTCATCTCGTCGTAGGCGCAGGCGATCGCCTCGAGACCGCGATCCTGGGCGTGCGGCCCGCCCGCCTGAAACGCCATCATGAACCCCTGCCCCGTCGTGTGCATGACGGCGAAGGCGATCTCGAAGCTGCGCTGGTTCAGCTTGTGGAGGATCTCGAGACAGATCCCGACGCGGGCCTCGACGTCGAGCGCCTTCCACGTCGCCATCGACGCTTCGGCGGCCGGCAGCAGCACGTCGGGATCGACCTCCGGGTACGTCACGCCGAG
>CAZXBB010000442.1:0-8411 GCA_964638815.1 uncultured Isosphaeraceae bacterium | reverse complement strand
CGCCCGGGCTGGTCGGATTCGCCGACCTGCTGATCGTGCTTCAGAACCGGGATTGACGCGACGGAGCGACAGAGAGCCACGACGTGACAGGGCCGAGGAGCAACAACGCAATGCAAACGAAGCGTCAACCGATCGTGCATGGTGGTTCCCGATGCCTCCGCTCCGTCGCGCCACTGTTCCGTTGCCTGGCCGCTCTCCTCACAGCGCTTCTCGCGACATCCTCCGCGCCGGCCACCTGGTCCATCAACCTCACCGACGACACCACGGGGGAGACCGCGGCCGGCACCGTGACCTGTCTCAACAACTTCGATCTCCTCGCGATCGTCCCGGTGATCGTCGTCGGCAAGGGGTCGGCCGCCGTGCAGTCGGCGGGCGACTTCGCCGGCGTGCGCCGGCCGATCATCTTCGACGAGCTCGAGGCGGGCACCGACCCGGCGGTCATCCTCGACATCCTCGAGGGCATTTCCGGCCACCAGTCGCGTCAGTACGGCATCGCCGACACGCTCGGTCGCAAGATCACGTTCAGCGGCAGCCAGAACGGCGCATGGGCCGGGGGCGTGACCGGCAACGACGGATCGATCCACTACGCGATCCAGGGCAACGTCCTGGCGGGCGCGTGCGTCGTCGCCGCGATCGAGGCGGCGGTCGTGGACACGCCGGGCGACATTCCGGCGAAGCTGATGGCCGGCATGGAGGCCGCGCGTGACGCGGGGGGGGACGGCCGATGCTCGTGCGGGGGAGGCGATCCGCCGGGCTGCGGGTGCCCGATCGAAGGCAAGTCGGGCCACATCGGCGGCATGGTCGTCGCACGGATCGGCGACACCGACGACAACGCGTGCAACGCGAACGGCTGCGTGGACGGCGACTACCTCATGCGGCTCAACGTCGCGTTCCAGCCGTCCGGCAACCCCGACCCGGTCGATCAGCTCCGCGCCCAGTTCGACGCGTGGCGCGCCGGGCTCGAGGACCGGCCCGACGCCAACGCCTCGACGGTCGCGTTCGATCCGGAGCTCATTCCCGCCAACGGCGTCGCGACGACGACGATGACGATCACGCTGCGCGACTGGCGACACAAGCCGGTGGGGGTCCCCATCCCGTCGCTCACGGTGGAGCACGCGCCCGGCAGCGCCGGCCGCTCGACGATCGGCGCCGTCACGGACATCGGCGGCGGTGTGTTCGAGGTCACGCTCACCGCGGGCACGGCCGCGGGCGTGGACCGGTTCCGCGTCGTCGCCGACGACGACATGCGCCCGGTCACGCTCACGCCCGACGCGACGTTCGAGTACTTCACGCCCGGCGACATCGACGGCAACGGCGTCGTGAACTTCGTCGATCTGCTCGCCGTTCTCGGCGCGTGGGGGCCGTGCGCGGATCCGCCGGCCGCGTGCCCGGCGGACGTGAACGGGAGCGGGGCGGTGGAGTTCGGCGACATCGTCGTGCTGCTCGGCAACTGGGGGTGAGCCGCGGGTGGTTCCCGGCGCCGGCTCTCTGCTGACGGTCGGATGAGCGGCGGTCTTCGCGGGCCTTCCGAACGTTCGCCGCCCCCGCGGCCCCGACGGCCCATTCGTTATCCTGCTCTCGTGTCCGAACAGCCCAACCTGAACGACGCCGCTGTCGTGGTCGATCTCCTGGACCGCGCGGCCGAGGCTCTGCGGTCGCACGCGATGCGGCGGGGGTCGTCGGTGCGTCTGCCGGCGAAGGGGCGGCTGCTCGCGACCGGCGACCTCCACGACAACCCGTTTCACCTTCAGAAGATCCTGCGGCTGGCGAAGCTCGACGCCTCGCCCGATCACCACGTGGTGCTGCACGAGCTCATCCACGGCGAGCGGCTGCTCAACGGGATGGACTTCAGCTTCCGCATGCTGGCCCGCGTCGCGGGATTCGTCCTCGCGCACCCCGGGCAGGTTCATCCGCTGCTCGCGAACCACGAGCTCGCCCAGATGACGGGAACCGGCGTGAGCAAGGGAGCGGGCAACAGCGTCGTGCTCTTCCAGGACGCGATCGACTACGTCTTCGGCGACGCGGCGGGCGACGTCGCACAGGCCATTCACGGGTTCATCCGCGCGATGCCGCTCGCGCTGCGGAGCGCGGACGGCGTCCTGTGCGCGCACTCGATTCCGGGCGACCGTGCCCGCGCGCACTTCGACCCCGGCGTGCTCGATCGCCCGCTCACGGACGCGGACTACGAGAGCCCGCACGGGGCGGCGCGTCTCATGACGTGGGGGCGAGGGTACGGGGCGGAGAACGTCGAGAGCCTCGCCGAGGCCTGGAACGTGCGTCTCTTCTGCCTCGGGCACGAGCACGCCGACACGGGCATCGAGGTCCGCGGATCGCGCGTAGTGATACTCAACAGCGACCACGAGCACGCGATGGTGCTGCCGATCGACCTGGCGGCGGTGCCGACGGCGGAAGAGGCGATCATGCACGCGGTGCCGCTGCGATCAGTGAGTCTGCCCGCCTGACGCCACGGCTGACGCGACGCCTGGCGCGCGGACGGAGTCCGTCCGGTTCTGCCGATGCGCGGCGCAGAGCCCCGGCGCCGCGGACGAAGAGCGCGGTGCGCGCGAGCATCGTCGCATCACACGCGCTACGGCGCCAATGATCGTGTGCTCAGGCGGCGTTGCAGTTCTTCAACGGGCTGCTAATTGCCCCCGGCGGCCCCGCCCACGGTTCGGCTCTTGAGCTCGGCGAGCTGCACTTCCGACAGGCCGCCCGTGAACGTCACGTACCGACTCGGGCCGGCGGCGCCTGCGGATCCTCCCGTCGGGCGGACCGCGGAGGGATACCCGCCGATCTGGCGCTGAATGTAATCGGGGGCGCGGATGATCAGCGTGCCCTGGTAGTAGCGAATCGTCGCGTACTCGCCGCCGTTGTCGACCCACGCATCCGGCTCGACGATTTCCATGATGAGGTCCACGAGCTGCTGGGCCTGCTCGATCTCGGTCGGTCGCTGGGGATCGTCGGCCGGGCCGCCGATCAGCGAGCCGCCGCCACCGCCGCCGCTGCCACCGCCGCCGCTGCCACCGCCGCCACCGCCGCCGAAGCCGCCGCCACCGCCGCCGCCACCACCCTGACCGCCGCCCTGGCCCTGGCTCAGCGCGGAATCGAGGTCGAGGTCCGGGGAGTTGTCGTATCGCGGAGGTTCGAACAGCAGGTCACGAATGGGGTAATACCGCGTTTCCTGCGCGCTCCGCGCGGAGAGGCGTTCCTTGGTCCCGATCTCGACGAAGCCGTCGCGCAACTGCCACGCGGCTTCCTCGATCTCGTCGCCGCACTGCGCGAGGATCATCTCGAGCACGGTGAGCGCGTTCTTGTTGGTGACGTCGATGTTGATCTCTGTATCGGGGTCGATACCGATGCCGGTGCGGTCATCGTTGTAGCGACCGACGATGTTCAGGCCGAGCGCGGTCTTCAGGTAGTCAATCGCTTCGCGCGCCGGCGTGTCGTTGAGCTGGAGCGTCAGATCCGTGTACAGGAGCACGCCGAGCATCTGACCTTTCCCGTCGGCACCCTCGCGCGACCGGACCTGCCGCGCGTGGTTGATGCGATCGGACAGGCTCTGCCCGAGGGCCGGCGTGGCCACCAGGCCGTCGGCCGCGAGCAGGCAGCCGGCTGCGAGCGTCAGGATGAGTTTGCTCGAATCGGGTCTCATGAGGGTGGATCCTTCCAGGGCTCTCCTCATCTGGATGCCCGAAGTATATTCGGCAGGCATCGAATGCCGCACAAGTTTTGGCCCGTCCGGCGGGGGCGCACCGCGGCTTCGGCCCCCCTCCGGGGCCCCCGGTCCCCCCCCGGCGCCCCCCGGGAGCCCGCCGGCACCAGCCGGCGTCAGCGTCCCTCCGAGAGGCTCTCGAGCGTCTCTGCCGCCACGATGAGACCCATCGCCTGGGCCGCGACCGGCTGGTCGCTGTCCCATGCCGCCGCCCGCAGACCGCCCTTGACCCGCAGGGGACTCCGGAACGACCAGAGGAGGTCGTCGTCAACCGCCAGTTGCCGGAGGAAGCGCATCGTCCGCAGGTGCAGCTCCGTTTCCACGGGTCGCTCGTCGGCGCCGGTGAGCGCCGGCTGCCGGAGCGCCCAGGCGGAGAACGCCGCCGGGCGGGTCGTCTGGGCCGAGGCACGGGCCGGTCCGGCGCCCTGGAGGGGGAAGCCGCCGGCCATGTCCGGCGGCCCGGAGGACGTCGCCGCCCCGATGCGGCTGCTGTTCAGCAGGGCCCGGAGCGAGCGGAGCGGGTCGATGTTCACCAGCGCCGCCCGGAGCGCGCGGGCCCGGTCGAACTCGGCGAACGCGATCCACGGCAGCAGCGAGATCCGCCGATGCCCGGGGACCGCGCCCCACGCGGCGTTGATGGCGTCGCGAACGAGCGCTTCGTCGCCGCCGCTCGCGCGCAGCAGCCCGGGCACGGCGACGAGCGCGCGGGCCAGAGCGCCGGCGATCATCGCCTGTCCGTGGGCCGTGACGGGCTCCGGTCGCGCGCCCGCTCCGTCGGCTGCGGCCGGCACCGCGAACGCCCCATTCGGCGCGAACGCCCCGACGATGCCGCGCACCGCGCCCTCGAGCAGGGCGGCCACCAGCGGCTCGTCGGTCGCGCGCGGCAGCTCGGTGGCCGCGTACACGATCGCGGCGCACGCCTCGGGGTCCGAGAGCGGGTCGGCTTCGCCTTCGGCGGTCACGCTCAGCTCGACGAGCACGACGTTCGCGGCATCGCGCACGCGCTGACCGCGCGGATCCGCGCCGAGCACCGCCGCGTAGCGAGCGAGGGCGAACGCGACGAGCGCCTGGTCCCGCGGCGGTGCGACGAGCGGCGCGTAATCGTCGCGAACGGGCCGGTAGTCGCCCATGAGGCCGAGCGGCTCGTCGCGCGCCCAGAGCGTCGTGCAGATGTGGTCAGTGAGACCCTCGGCGAGCCCGTCGATGGCCTCCCTGTCGATCGCCTCCTGTGGAACCACGACGTCGCCGCGGAAGGTCTCGAAGGGGCGACGCCCGGGCGCGCGCTGCGCGAGGTGCGTCGTGCGAAAGCGATAGACGCGGACGTCGAATCGCTGTGCGAGCTCGCTCAGCTCGCGGGCCGGCAGACCGAGATCGACGGCCAGGGACGGCAGCGTCGCCGCGAGATTGCGCGCCGTGTTCGCGTTTTGCATCTGCGCGGGGAACAGGAACGTCGTCGTCCCGCCGCGCCGCATCGCGACGCCGTCGAGCCCGGGGTCGAGCTGCTCGGCAATGCGTTCGAACGAACGTCCGGGAAGCGGGACGAGCGCCCCCGCGACCTCGAGCTCGGTCGTCAGCGACGGGCCCAGCAGGGTTTCGCGGAAGTCCGCGGGCATGCTTGCGATCATCGCGTCGCCGAGGACCGCGGACATGGCGCGCCCCGCCGCCCGGCGGATCATGAGCGCATCACCCGTCGCGTCGACGCCGGTGCCGACGACGCGCCCCCGTTGACGCAGCGCGACGTACACCGCGGTGGCGTTGCCGATGGGCAGCGCGGCCTCCGGGGCGTCCGGCGCCGGCGTGTCGAAACGCTCGACCCAGCGGTGCAGCTCGAGGCACGCGCTCACGACGCCGGCGGCGTCCGGTAACGTCGCGGGCGACTCGTCGAACGCCTGCACGCTCATCGCCGCCGCGGTACGGGGCGCCGCCGGCAGGGCAGGTCCCATAACGACGGCCGCGCCCACCGGAAGCGCGGTGAGTGTTCGCAACACGCGACGTGCGGCGTTGCGTGCGATCAACATGCGCCCGCGCCGGATCGGCATGGTTCCGAAAAGAAGCCGTTTGGCGACATCGTCATGGCGATTCGCGCTCCCCCTGGTAGACTGGCACGGCGGTTGATACATGCGTTGAGGACAACTGGAGATCAGATCATGTTCCTTCGCAGTGTGATGTCGATGACTGATAACCGCAAACGAATGGCGATCCTGACGCTGATCACGTTCGTGACGCTGTGTTAGGTTCTGTCTGACGGATCCGGAAACCGCCGGAGCACGGTCATTCCCGCCCTGGCTGCGTCGTCGAATCTCGGAATATCCAGCGAATATGCCGTCGATTCGACTCCTTGCCAGTACGAGAAGCACCGCACTCGGGCGATCCCCCGATCCATCAGACAGAACCTGGCGATCGCTCCGGACGACGGCCTGCGCGAGTCGGCCCCTCGGGCCGCGGCGGGCCGACGCTCGCCCCCGGTGCACGCGGGGCTGAGACCGACGGCGCCGCAGAGCGACGCAGGCTGAACGAGACCGATTCGCAACGGATTCCGCCGGAATGAGCCCCGGCAGACAAAGCCCCCGCGGCTGTGGCCGTGGGTGGTTTTTTTTCAGGCGGGCGTCAGTCATCCGGGAACACATCCGGGAAAAAGGGCCCGCGGTGTCCCCGCCGCGGGCCCTTTCTCGTTTCTTACACGGTGGTCGCCTGGATCACCCGCCGAACGTGATCTTGTCCGTGCCGAGCGCTCCGTGGTCGTCCATGCCGCCCTTCGACGGGACGGGGCCCTTCGACTCGTGGCGATGCTCGTCGCCGCCTCCGCTGTCGCCCTCGCCCCACTGGGCGCGCTTGAGGCTGAGGCCGATCTTCCGCTCCTCGATGTCGACGCGGAGGATCTTGACGTCGAGCTCCTGGCCGGACTTCACGACATCCTGCGGGTTCTCGATCTTCTGGTCGGAGAGCTCCGAGATGTGAAGCAGACCCTCGAGCCCCGGCTCGAGCTCGACGAACACGCCGAAGTTGGTGATCTTCGTCACCTTGCCGTGTACGACCATGCCCGGCTTGTAGGCGTCCGGGATCGCGTTGAGCCACGGGTCCTCGGTGAGCTGCTTCACGCCGAGACCGACCCGCTGCTTCTGCTGGTCGATATCGAGCACGACGCACTCGACCTCGTCGCCCTTCTTGTACTTCTCGTTCGGGTGGGAGATCTTCTCGGTCCACGACATGTCGGAGACGTGCAGCAGGCCGTCAATGCCCGGCTCGATCTCGATGAACGCGCCGTAGTTGGCGAGGTTCCGGATCTTGCCGTTGATGATCGTGCCCGGCGGGTACTTCTGCGAGACGAGCTCCCACGGGTTCACCTGGGTCTGCTTGATGCCCAGGCTGATCTCCTGCTTGTCCTTGTCGATGTCGAGCACGACGACCTCGAGCTCGTCGCCGACGCTGACGACTTCGTTCGGATGGTTGATGCGCGTCGTCCACGACATCTCGGACACGTGCACCAGACCCTCGATGCCCTCCTCGAGCTGCACGAAGGCGCCGTAGGAGACGAGGTTGACCACCTTGCCGGTGACCCGGCTGTTGATCGGGTACTTGTCCTCGATCTTCTCCCAGGGGGAGGCTTCCTTCTGCTTGAGACCGAGCGCGACCTTCTCCTTTTCGTGGTCGATCTTGAGGATCTTCACCTCGATCCTGTCGCCCACGCGGACCAGCTCGCTCGGGTGGCTCACGCGACCCCAGCTCATGTCGGTGATGTGCAGCAGGCCGTCGAGACCACCGAGATCGACGAAGGCGCCGAAGTCCGCGATGTTCGTGACGGTTCCCGTGACCAGGTCGTCGATGTTGATCCGCGACAGCAGCGTGCGCTTCGCCTCCTCGCGCTCGTGCTCGATGAGCTTGCGCCGGCTGATCACGATGTTGCGGCGCTCCTCGTCGATCTTGAGGATGCACGCGCGGATGGTCTTGCCGATGTACTCGCCGATGTCGCTGGGACGGCGGATGTCAACCTGCGACGCCGGCATGAAGACGGGCACGCCGATGTCGACGAGGAGCCCGCCCTTGATCTTCCGCATGCCGCGACCCTCGACGATGTCGCCTTCGGCCTTCGTCTGGAGGATCTGCTCCCAGCCGCGGATGCGGTCGGCCTTGCGTTTCGAGAGCTTGATGATGCCGGCCTCGTCCTCGATGGCCTCGAGCAGCACCTCGACGGTGTCGCCGCTCTCGATGTCGTCGAAGTTGTCGAACTCGCTCTTGTTGACGAGCCCCTCGGACTTGAGCCCGACTTCGATGACGACATCATCGCCGGCCTTGCCGACGACGCGACCCTGGAGGATCGTGCCCGGCTGAAAGTTCTGGATCTCGCCCGAGAGCAGGCTGTCCATGTTGCCTTCGGCGACATCGGTGCCGAACGCACCGCCCACGAGGGCGTCCACCTCGGACTCGTCGAGCCCGATCAACTGAATCAGATTGTGATCTACCATTGGGTTGAAGACTCTGGAATTGAGCCCGACCCTGCGGAGCCAGGGACCGGGGCGCACCGCGGCAACGCACCGCGGCGTCAGGTTCGGGCCGGGCCCGGAGCCGACGCGCGTCGGCCAGGAGCCGGAATCCGGCGAATCGGGGACTATAGCGGAAAGCGGTCGAGCGGTGAGCCGGAGACGGGGCCGCCTTTCGGCCCGGTGGTTCCGGCGGCCCGGCGTTGCCGGCGTCGCCCCCC
>CAZXBB010000441.1:0-3324 GCA_964638815.1 uncultured Isosphaeraceae bacterium | reverse complement strand
CTCCCGTGACAGACCGTGGTCTTCACTCATGCAGTTGCCTCCGACTCGCGGTTGCCTCCGACAGGCTCCGCAGGGGACTTTCACCCCCAATCGCTCATCCATGCCCAGCGCACACGGCGGCATCCTGCCGCCTGCGCGTGGAAAGTCCGGGCATGGGTCGGGCTGGTTTTCGCAGACCCTCCGGGTCTGCAGGTGCCGCGCGGCGACCGGCGGCGTCCATGCCGCCTTGGTTTGCGACGTTTGGGGCCGTGCGCGATGGGGGTGGGACGGACGTTCGGGGCGGTCGCGCGACGGGGGCGTAACATGTGGTGCGTCCCGGCTCGAGTTCCCCGTGCCGTTCGTTCGCCCTCACGTTCGCCTTCACGTCCACGTGAACGAGGATTCGCAGTCGCAGTTGAACGCTCGGAAGGAGGACTCGAGCCGGCATCTGAAGAATGGGAGAATTGAAGAACAACTGAAGTGGATCGGATGCAGACGTTTTGCCTGTCCACCCCCGAGGCCGCGGGCCCCGAGGCCGCGGGCCAGGGCGTGAGCGCCACATCAATCGCACCGACGTCCGCCTGACGACGTACAAGGCGCTCGCCTGAGGATCACTCCCCCGGGCGCGGACGCGTCGGCTCCCACGTTCCGGCGCTCGTCTGTACGAGGACACCCAGGTGAGCGGCGTCGGCGTAGCGCTTCGCCTGCCGGCGGGCCACCTGCTCGATCGACATCCGCTCGGCCTGCGCCGCGTGCGCAAAGGAAGCCTGTCGCGCTCGGTTCTCCAGCTCCAGCACCTTCGTCACGTCGCCCTCGGGGGCGGTGACCACGGCCGCTTCGCCGTTGCTCGCCTCGCCGATGCGACCCAGACGCTCGAGCTCGAGCAGCCGCAGAAGCCACGGGCGGTCCTTCTTCGTAACCCATGTCTGCTCGGCGACGCGGAGCGGCTCGTTGTCTCCCGCCTTCTCGAAGTTTCGCCAGGCGTTGCGCTCGGCGATGACCCTGGGCGTCATCCGGTCGCGCTCCGGCCCGTCGAGACCGGCGGCGATATCCTTCGCCAGCAGGGCGTAGAGCGCGCGGCGGTCCGCGACCTCCTCCTCGACGAGACGCCGCAGCGACGCGTCGGCCGGAGGCGACGACGTCTCGACGAGCGCGACGTAGCCCTGCCACGTCTCCCCGAGGCGGCCCGACTGCTTCGCCTGGAGGAGCGCCGGGTACCGCGCCTCGAAGCGTTCCCTGAGCGCCTGCCGCGACATGTCCTGCCCCGCCGCGACGCCCGCGGCCGCGAGCACGATCAGGAGCCCCCACGCCGGCATCCAACCGCAGAGTCGTTTCATGACTGGTCTCCTTCGCGAGCGGGCGCGGTCTCGGGCAGCGGGGCCTGATCCTCGAAATCGAAGAAGCGGTCCAGCTCCCGGTCGACCCTGAGCGTGATGTCGAGGGTCAGATGGATCGGCTCCACGCGAATGGGATCGACGGTCACGTGGCACGCGCCTGCGGCAGCGCAGGCCCCCAGCACGACGAACACTCGCGCGACGCGAGAAGTCCGCTCCTTCGGTTTCTTCAGCCACGTGTGGTTCATGGTCGGCTCACTCATTGAAGAAGCGCTCGAGAGCGCGGTCCGAGTCCTGATCAATCGCCCGACGAACGGACAGCAGGCCCGAGATGACACCGTCGATGTCGTGAACATTCACCGTGAGGCCCCCGATTTCCTGGGGAGATGATCCCTGACGCCCGCGCCCCTTCGTGAAGACCCGGAGCATCAGCCCGTCGCGCTCCGGGACGAGATCGAATCGGAGCGCATCGTAGGCGTAGTCGCTCAGCGCGTCGATGAGCCGCTGCTTCACGGCGCGCATCGTCTCGTCCGTTCGGAACCGGGGGTCGCTCTGCTCGAGGAGCACGGCAATTTCGGCGGCGTCCGCGGCCCGGATCCACCCGCCGGCCGGTGTTGCCTCCAGCGAGCCTTCCCCAAGGGTGATCCGGGATGCCCCGTGCGGCCGGAAGACGATCGGGACCCGGCCGCGCAGGAGCCCGTCGCCGGTCGCCCGGCCCTTCGTCAGGAGGGGCAGCCAGTACGACAGCGTCATGTCCTCGATGACGAGCGTCGTGTGCACCGCGCCGACGTCAGGATCGACGCAGAACGGCGTCGCGGACACGCGCGCGCCGTCGCCCAGGACCACGTTCGCGGCATCCACGCACACGTTGCCGCTGCCGTCGAGGCGGACATCCGCGGAGCCGCCGCGGAACTCCACCGACCCGATGCGCCCGGCGCCGACGCCGATGTGCTGCGCACCGGGCGTGGCGAGCGGATCGAGGCGGTCGAAGTTCACGATGCCCGCGACCGCCGTCGCCTCCAGCTCCTGATCCGGCAGCGTGAAGCTCGCGTCCCTCATTTCCACCCGGGCGGTGGACTCGAGCTTGCCCTCCGCCAGGTCGAAGTCCGCCGCCATGGACCAGCGGCCGCCGACCTTCGCGTTGCGGGCGAGGCCGAGGAAGCGGGCAAAGGCGCCGGGATCGCTGACGTCGAACGCCGGCGCCTCGACGTGAACTTCGCCGCGCGGTCCGGCCCCGCCGGGGCTCAGCGCGCCGTGCGCATCGAGCTTCGCACCGCCGGGAAGGTCGGCGGTCGCCGCGAAGTCCAGGCGCCCGTCGCGCACCGCCAGGCGCCCCTCGGAGCGCCCCAGGGCGCGGCCGCCGCGCGTCATCGTCGTCACGGCGAACGATCCGGCGTCCGCCGTCGGGCCCCGGCCGAACGGTACGCGCGCACGGATTCCTTCGAGCAGCAGGTCGGCCCCGGGGACGCGGACGGTCCCGTCGGCGATGGTTGCGGTCGCGTTCATGAGCGGCTCCGTGCCGGCGCCGGAACGGAACGCACCGGAGATCCCGACTCCGGTGAGCCGCCCGCTTGCATCGGACCGCTCGAAGGACACGGGCCCGGTCGCCTGCATTCGCCACGTTCCCGCGAAGTCCGCCGCCCCGCCAACGAACGTCACGAGCGGCGCACCGTCGAGCGGCTCGATCGCGACATCGACCGTGCCGGTCGCGAGCTTCGAATCGTCGGCGCGGAGGCTCGCGAGCGTGAGCGATCCCGGCCCTCCTGCGTCGACCGACAGCCCGTCGGGATTCGCGGCGACGAGCAGACCCATGACGGCGGTGACCCGCTGCGCTACGACGGCCCCGACCGTCGGGAGCATCGCGCTGACCGTTTCGAACGACAGATTCAGAACGACGGGTGCTGTCATTGTCCAGGCGGACTCCGGCATGTCGCCCGGGGACCGCACGAGCGAGCCGCCCGGCTCGCCGATCGTCAGGGTGAGCGCGTCCGCGGATGCCGGCGACTCGAGA
>CAZXBB010000440.1:0-5382 GCA_964638815.1 uncultured Isosphaeraceae bacterium | reverse complement strand
CTGCTGCTGCTGGGCGCCCCGTTCCTGCATGTCCGGTTCAACGCCCCGGACGCCAGCATCCTGCCGCCGGACGTCCCGTCGCGCGCCGCGTTCGATCGCCTCCGGGCGGACTTCGGCGAGGGCGCGTTCGCGCCGATCACCGTTGCGATCCGCACGAACGGCGCAGCGACGCGCCCCGACAACGTCGCGCGGCTCTACGACTACTCGCGCCGGATCGCCGTGGACGATCGTGTTCGGCGGATCGACAGCCTCGTCGACGTCGAGCCACGACTGACGCTCGAGCAGTACCAGCTCCTGTATGGCGACCCGAACGGGCCGCGTGATCGATTCATCGCGGCGGCACTGGCAGCGACGACACAGGGCGATCTCACCGCGTTCACCCTCACGACGCCGTACGGCCCGAACCGCGCCGAGGGCCGGGCGCTCGTCGCCGACCTCCGCGACCCGGAAAGCGCCATCGCGCCACCGCCGGGGTTCACGATCCTCGTGGGCGGCGGCGCCGCCGATGTCGCAGACGTCGTGGATGGCGTGGCCGCCGACTTCCCGCGGACTGCCCTGTTCATCATCGTGACGACGTACCTGGTGCTCTTCGCCCTGCTGCGCTCGGTGGTGCTGCCGGCCAAGGCGCTGATCATGAACACGCTGTCGATCACCGCGAGCTTCGGCGCCCTGGTCTGGATCTTCCAGGATGGGAATCTTTCGGCGTTGCTCGGCTTCGCGCCGCTCGGGTTCGTCGAAACGACCCAGCCCGTGATCCTGTTCTGCGTGCTGTTCGGTCTCTCGATGGACTACGAGGTTTTCCTGCTCACCCGCATGAAGGAGGTCTGGGACGCGACGGGCGACAACACCGAGGCGGTTGCGCGGGGCCTGGAACGCAGTGGGCGGATCGTGACCTCCGCGGCACTCATCGTCGTGGTCGTGTCGGCATCGTTCGTGTTCGCCGATATCGTGCTCATCAAGGCGCTGGGACTTGGCGTCGCGATCGCGGTGGCGCTCGACGCGACCGTGGTCCGGGCGCTCCTGGTGCCCTCGACCATGCGATTGCTGGGCCGATGGAACTGGTGGATGCCCGCGTGGCTCGATCGGTTCGTGGGCGATCGGCTTCCCTCCTCGGAGGCCGACGCCGAAGCGGCAGCGGTCCGATGAGCCACCGGACGAGACACCGGGCGCGGCGCCGGGCGCCGGCGGTCCTCGCGGCGCTCCTCGTGCTCGCCGGCGGCATGGCCGGCTGCACCGCCGGCCGACCCATCCTGGCGAACCCGACGGCGCCCGTCCCATCCGTGCCTCCGCCCACGGATCGGCCTGTCCCGGTCGACGATCCGCTCCCCGTGGTCCTGCCACGCGACGACGGCCCGCACGACCGCCTGTCCGAGTGGTGGTACTACACGGGCCACCTCGACGGCACCGCCGCCGACGGCACGAAGCACGAGCTTGGCTTCGAGTACGTCATCTTCCGGGCGGAGCGTGGCGGCTTCCCGACCGCCTGGGCGTCGCACCTGGCCATCACCGACGAGACCGGCCAGCGATTCCGGTACGGCCAGCGCCTCGAGATCGGCGAGCAGGTGGATCGCTCGCCACGCGATGCAGACGGAACGCCGAGCGGCTTCGACCTGTCCCTGACCGGCGCCAACCCCACCGATGCGACCACCTTCGGCCAACCGGCGTGGACGATGACCGGCTCGAACGGCACCGACCGTCTCGGCGCGACGCTGGCACCCGCAGAAGCAGTCGCGGCGGAGAGCCCCGGTGGCCTCGGACTCACGCTGGACCTCGAGGCGACCAAGCCGCCCGCGCTCCACGATGGCGATGGCTGGATCGACTTCGGGGCGGCCGGCAGCTCCTACTACTACTCGCGCACCGCCATGGACGCGACCGGCGCGGTCACGCTCGACGGGGAGGAGCTCGCCGTGGAGGGCCAAGCCTGGTTCGACCACCAGTGGGGCGACTTCATCAGCGTGGGTGGCGGAGGCTGGGACTGGTTCGCCGTGAACCTCGACGATGGCACCGACGTCACGCTGTCGCTCGTCCGCGACGCGGACGGAAGCTACCCGCTCATCTACGGGACGATCGTCGACGCGGACGGCGCGACGCGGCACCTTACGCGCGACGAGTTCAGTCTCGAGGTGACAGACCGCTGGACGAGCCCGGCAACCGGCGCGGACTACCCCGCCGGCTGGACGATCGGGATCCCGAGCGCCGGGGACCTGCGGGTCACGCTCCGTCCCACCGTCGCAGCGCAGGAGCTCGACACGCGCGCGACCACGGGCGTCGTGTACTGGGAGGGCTCCCAGGTCGTGGGCGGCACACGCTCTGGTGCGCCGATCGGCGGGAAGGCCTATGTGGAGTTGACTGGCTACGCGCCGAGCGGGACACCGGGGCCGTAGCGGCCCCTCGCACTACGGCGTCGGCGCCGTCAGTGGCGGCAGCGTGACGTCCGCGGACGCGGCCAGCGTGCGCGCGGCCCCGTCGAGAGCGTCGAGGCCGGCCACGATCTCCAGCATCCGCTCGCCGGCTGCGATGTAGATCGCACTGCTGGACAGCGACGACGACAAGCCTTCGTCGGCCGTCCGGGAGATCGCGGCGTAGAACGCGACGAGGTTCGTGGAGACGACCTTGGCCTGGTCCCAGCCGCCGACGGTCGGGGCGAGCCGCTGGCCGAACGTCGCCGTGGACGCCATCGAGCGAAGGATCGGCGCGATCTGGGAGCCAGACGGCTTCGCGGTCGCGAGCGCCGCCGCCAGACGGTCGGCGTCGCTGATCACACGCTGATTGAGGAGGGTTGATTGACGAAGCGCCGACAGGGCGCTGCTCGGGATCGCGGGACCGGCGACCGGAGCAGGCGCGCTCGGGAGCGGGGCCTGACTGGGTGTGGCGACCGCCGGGGGCGGGACGACCAGGGCCTCGGCGGGCGGCGTGTTCACGAGGGAGACTGCGGCGAAGAGTCCGGCTCCCAGCAGGGTCCCGGCGAGTCCACCCACGCCGACGAGGGCCGTTGCTCGGGTGGCCTTCACGCCTGCGATCAGCCGGGTCCCGCAGCCCGGACAACGGCGCGTGCCCGAACCGAGCGGCCTGGAGCACGCGGGGCACGCGAAGATATTCGCGTCGATCTCACCGATCGGCAGCGACGGCGCCATGCGCGGACCGCGACGGCCGATCCGCCCGACCTTCTGGCTTCCGATCTCGAGCGTCATGGCTGCTCCCCGTGACCTGGCAATACGCCCGGTCGTAGCGGTGATTCTGGGCCCGCCGCCGCGGAATCACAGTCAGACGAAGGTCCCGTGGCCCAGGGGTACCGCAGCGCACCAGTGTCCCCGACTGGACAGTGTGTATTGAGACTGAGTATCATCACGGGATGGATACGACCGGTTCCCACGTCGACGATGCATTCGGCCGAGCCGGCTATCGCGCGACGGCCACACGCCGCGCGGTCGTGGACCTCATCGCGGGACGGGAGGGGCACTTCACGGCGGCCGACCTCGTCGACGACGCGCGCAGCCGCGGCCTGCGCGTCGGACGCGCCACGATCTTCCGCACGCTCGACGTCCTGGCCGAGCTGCGGGCCGTCGAGCGGATCGACCTGCCGAGCGGCGAGCACGCCTACGTCGCGTGCGACCCGGTCCATCACCACCACGTCGTGTGCACGGCGTGCGGCCGCAGCCGCGACATCGACGATGCCGGGCTCCGTTCGGTCGTGCGCGAGATCGGGCGGCGGACCGGCTACCGGATCGACGAGCACCGGCTCGAGCTCTTCGGCCGATGCCCGGACTGCCTCGCTGGAGGACCCGCCTGATGCCCCTCGCCCTGGTCGTGTCGTTCGGCGCCTTCGCGTCCGCCCTGATCGGTGGCTGGCTGGCGATGCGTGCGGTCCGCTACGTCGGCCTCATCATCGCGGTCGGCGCGGGGATCCGGATCGGCGCGGCCTTCTTCGACCTCATCCCCGAATCGGTGGAGCACCTCGGCTCGATCGACCTGGCGATGGTCATCATCACCGCCGGGTTCCTGGCCTTCTACGCCCTCGACAAGGTGACCTCACTGCACGTCGGCCACGAGACGGCGTCGGAGCTCGACCACGAGGCGACCACGCACCAGCACATCGGCATCCTGGGGGCGAGCGGGATGGCGATCCACAGCTTCCTCGATGGCGTTGCTCTCGCGGCAGCGCTGACCGTCGGCGGCGCGCTCGGCACGATCATCGCGGTGGTCGTCATCGTCCACCGGTTCAGCGACGGCATCGGCGTGGTCAGCTTCATCCTGGCGAGCCGGATGCCCTCGAGCACGGCGTATCGCTGGGTGCTGCTCGTGGCCGCGGCGCCGGTCGCCGGTGTGCTCCTCGGCAGCGTCCTGACGATCCCCGAACAGATGCTCGGCGCGATCCTCGGGTTCTTCGCGGGGTTCTTCCTCTACGTCGGCGCTGCCGAGCTCCTGCCCGAGGCGCATCGGCGCGACAGCTCCCGGGTCGTGGTCGCCGCGACCCTCGGCGGTGCGCTGGCGATCTACCTGTTCTCGGTCTGGGTCGGGGCCATCGGGATCGACGCCCACTGAGATCGGCTTCAGCCGGCCAGGAAGGCCTCGAGCTCGCGAGCGGTCGGCATCCCCTCGCGCGCGCCCGCCCGCGTGATCGCCAGGGATGCAGCGGCGACCGCGCGACGCGCGGCCTCGCTCACGGGCAGGCCGGATGCGAGTCCGGCCGCGAGGGCGCCATTGAGCGTATCCCCCGCGCCGACCGTGTCGACCGCCGGGACGTCCGGTGCCGGGACCCACAGCGATCCCTCCTCGCCGACGAGCAACGCCCCGCGATCCCCCAGCGTGATGAGGACGTGGCCGCCGGCCGCGATCGCCGCGAGCAACTCGGCGCCCAGGACCTCGGGGTCGCCGTCGTGCCCGACGAGCTGAGCCGCCTCCCCCTGGTTCGGTGTAAGGACGTCGCTGAGCGCGAGGGTCCCGGGCTCGACGCCCGTGGCCGGCGCTGGGTTGAGGAGCGCGATCGCGCCGGCAGCCTTGGCGAACCGAAGCGCCTCGGTCGCCGAAGCCGTCGGGATCTCGTGCCCGACGAGCACGACGTCGCCGGCCCCCGGACCGAGCCGCTGGAGCGACTCGCGGACGTGCCCCGGTTCGAGTGCCGTGTTGGCGCCGCCGGCCACGGCGATGCAGTTCTCGCCCTTCGCATCCACGAGGATCAGGGCGACGCCGGTCGCGTCGTCCGGGAGCGCCCGAAGCTCGGCCACGTCGACGCCCTCGGCCTCGAGGGCGCCCCGCGCCGCCAGACCGTCGTCGTCCTCGCCGACTGCGCCCACGAACGACGTCGGAGCACCCAGCCGCGCGGCCGCGACGGCCTGGTTACCGCCCTTGCCGCCGTGGTGCCGGGCGAACCGGCCACCCGTG
>CAZXBB010000439.1:0-2291 GCA_964638815.1 uncultured Isosphaeraceae bacterium | reverse complement strand
CTCAGCCCCGGAACTGCCGGATCCATGGAACGTGCCCGCGAGCACGAAGATCAGCACCGTGCCGGCGAGCACGACGACGGTCGCGGAGCGGTTGCGCAGCCGGTCCTGGCAGCCCGTTGTAGAACTGCAAACCCGCCGGAGCACGATAATTTCCGCCGTGGACGGCGGCGCCGAACCGAGCTGTATCGCCAAATACGGCGTCGGTTCGGCTCCTTGCCACGACGAAAAGCATCGCACTCAGGCAACGCCGCAGTTCTTCAACGGGCTGCTAGTGCGCGCTCCGGCGCCGGTGGCCGCGACCGGGAGACCGGGGCCGATGATGGCGGGGAGGCGTTTCACGACCGAGGGGACCGGGAGTGAGAGGGACTATACAATCGCCCCATGGGCGATCGCGTCTACATCACCACCCCGATCTATTACGTCAACGATCAGCCGCACATCGGCCACGTCTACACAACGACGTTGTGCGACGTCTGGGCGCGGTTCATGCGGTTCGCGGGCAAGGACGTGTTCTTTCTCACGGGCACCGACGAGCACGGCGCGAAGGTCGAGGAGTCCGCGGCCGCGCGGGGCGTCACGCCCCAGGCGCTCGCGGACGAGAACGCGGCCGTCTTTAGGCGCGCGATGGAGTCGCTCGGGCTGACGAACGACGACTTCATCCGTACGACGGATAGGGACCACGAGCGGCAGGTCACGATCCTCGTGCAGAAGCTCCTCGACGCGGACGCCGTCTACCTGGGCGAGTTCGAGGGCTGGTACGACGACGGGCAGGAGGAGTACTTCACCGAGACGAAGGCGCGGGAGCTGGACTACGTCTCGCCGGTCAGCGGGCGCCGGCTGTCGCGGGCGAAGGAGGAGAACTACTACTTCCGGCTCAGCGCGTTCCAGGCCCGGCTCGAGGAACTCTTCGAACGCCATCCGGACTTCGTCCGGCCGGCCGCCCGCCGAAACGAGGTGCTCGGCCGGCTCCGCGAGGGACTCCAGGACGTCCCGATGAGCCGCACGAACTTCAAGTGGGGCATCCAGATGCCGGGCGCGCCGGAGCACGTCATCTACGTCTGGATCGACGCCCTCATGAACTACGTGACGGCCCTCGGCCTGGCCGAGCCGCAGAGCGACCGGTACGCACGGCGGTCGGCGTACTGGCCGCCGGATTACCACGTGATCGGCAAGGAGATCCTGTGGTTCCATGCCGTCATCTGGCCCGCGATGCTCCTCGCCCTCGACCTGCCGCTGCCCCGGTGCGTCTACGCCCACAGCTTCTGGATCCGCGAGGGCAAGAAGATGTCAAAGACGCTGGGCAACTTCATCGATCTCGCGACGATCGACCGCTATATCGCGGATTACGGTCGCGATATGTGGCGGTACTACCTGGCCACACAGGGCCCGCTCGGCGCGACCGATGCCGATCTTTCGGAGCGGCACTACGCAGAAACCTACAGCACGGATCTCGTGAACACGTTCGGAAACTGCGCAAGTCGTGTCACGGCAATGATTAACAAGTACTACGACGGACTTGTCCCCAACGAGGGCACCGGCGGCGACCGGCTCGAGATCGCCGGGTGCGACTGGCCTGCGACCGCGGCGGAGGCCGTTGACACCGCGACCGCCGCGATGGAACGGTTCGATCTCGCCGGCGCCGCCGCCGCGGCGATCGGGCTTGTTCGCCGCGTGGACGGCTTCATCAACGAGACCGAGCCGTTCAGGCTCGCGAAGGACCCCGCGAAGGGCGACGAACTCGGGGCGATCCTCTACCAGTGCGTCGAGGGCGTCCGCATCGCTTCGGTCCTCCTCCACGCGTACATGCCATGGAAGACCGGGGAGCTGTGGACGGCGCTCGGGCTCCGGGTGGATCCCGCCGCCGGAGGGCTGGCGACGCTCGCCGCGTGGGGAGGCATGAAGCCGGGGACACGGGTCGAGAAGGTCGCGCTGTTCCCGCGCATCGAGACGCCGGTGGTGTAGTCCCGCGTGGGGGGATTGGTCCGGGGTCGGCCGGGATCGTCCGGGACCGTCCGGCTCGCGCCGATTCGATCCCGCGCAGTCGACCTCATTCGTGAAACGCAGGACGGCCGGGAGCCGCTTCGCGCGACCCATGACCGGGGCACCCTTGGCCGCGGGCGGGGTCGTGCCGGCGGCGTCGTGCCGCTGGGGTCGTGCCGGCGGCGTCGTCCTCATCCCAAAAGCTCCGAGTACGCGATCCAGAGCGCGGAGAGTCCGACGACGACGAACCCGACGAGCGTCGTCAGTCCACCGGGGGCGAATGAGAAGTGGACCGCAAGCCGCCCCCCGAG
>CAZXBB010000438.1:0-1698 GCA_964638815.1 uncultured Isosphaeraceae bacterium | reverse complement strand
ACCGGTCGACGTCGTCGCGTCCGGCGCGCGCTCCGCGGACCAGGACGGGGACCGGATGCCACGAGTGCGCGGCCATCTGGGACGGGGTTGCGTGATCGCCCGTCACCGCGATCACGGTCGGCGCGAGCTCCATCAGGTCCGAGACGACGGCGTCCAACCGCTCGATAGCGGCGATCTTCGCGTCCCGGTCACCGTCCTCGCCCGCGGCATCGGCGTCCTTGTGGTGCAGGAAGAAGAAGTCGAAGTCGTTCCAGTGCTTGCGGAGGAGCTCGATCTCCTCGACGAGGTCGGCCGGTGGGCCGAGCACCTCGAACCCGAGCAGGCGCGCGATCCCTCGGTACATCGGATACACGGCGACCGCCGCCGCCCGCAGCCCCGTGCGATCGCGGAACGCCGGAAGCTCGCGATGCGAGTCGAACCCGCGGAGCAGGAGCCCGTTGGCGACGGGCTCGTCGGCGAGGGCGCGTCGCGCCTCAGCGCTCACGGTCGCGGTCACCTCGGCGGTGCGCGCCGCGGCGGGGTCCAGCGGACGAGGTTCGAGCGGCGGTACGCCCTCGTGCTGCGGGTCGGTGTCGCTCACCCGAGGATCGAGGCCGTCGCCGCGGAACACGACGAGGACCCGGTGGCCGCGCTCGTGCGCGAAGGAGACCTCGACGCCCTCGACGCGGACCTCCGCGTTCAGGCGGTCCACGATCCGTCGCGCGTCGTCATCGGGCACCCGTCCGGCGCGTCGATCGACCACGGTGCCGTCGGCGGCGATCGTGCACAAGTTGCCTCGCGCCGCGACGTCACCGGGGCGCAGCTCGACGCCGATGCCGGCGGCGCTGAGCGCGCCCCGGCCGAGCAGGAAGGTCTCGGGGTCGTACCCGAAGAGCGCCAGGTGTCCCGGCCCCGAACCGGGCGTGATGCCGGGTCCGACCGGCTCGAGCAGGCCGGTCACCCCCTGGGCAGCCAGCCCGTCGAGGTTCGGCGTGGCCGCGTCCTCGAGCTCGGTCCCCACCTGGAGATCGGCCATCCCGCCCAGACCGTCGAGCACGACGAGGACGATCTTGGAGTCGGCGGCTGCGAGGAGCGGCGTGAGATCCACGCGTGGATGCTACGGGCTCCCTCGTCGCCCGGCAGCGAGAGGTCGGGGCTCGGGCCGGTGGGGTCACCTCAGACGGACGCCGGCGCGGCCGTTCGAGAGAATGAACGATCTTGGGACCCGAACCGGTCATCCGCCCGCAGACCGGCCCGCCGGGAGGAAGGACGTCCCGGCGGGGCGTTGGGCCGTTCGGTCGGCTGCGAGCCGTCGCGCTCGTCGCCGCGGCATACACGGCGGCGCTGATGGGGTGGTTCGCATTCGGCCGTGGGCTGCCGGGCGGACGATGGCTCGGCGTACACCTGTTCACGCTCGGCATCGTCACGAACCTGATCCTTGCGCTCTCGGATCACTTCGCCCGTACGCTCACGCATCAGGGCGGCGAGCGCGCGGCATGGCACCTGGTCCTGACGAACGCGGGCATCCTCGCGCTCCTGTGGGGCGTTCCGTATGGGATCGACGTGGTCGTCGCGGTCGGTGCCACGATCCTCGTGATCGAGGTGATGGCGTCCTATCGCACGCTCCGGCGCCTGCGGAAGACGGCGCTCGCGGGACGGTTCGACTGGATCGTGCGGGTGTACGAGCGGGCGCACGGGGCGTTCGTCCACGGCGCGATC
>CAZXBB010000437.1:0-4476 GCA_964638815.1 uncultured Isosphaeraceae bacterium | reverse complement strand
GTGCACAAGTATTTCAGTCCGTACGACAGTCCGTACGACGCGTACATCAACTTCGTCAACGTGCTGGACAATATTCGGGCGCGGGCGGAGAGGTAGTCCGCGGGTGTTTGCTGGTTGTCTTCGCGCGGGCGCGGGCGCGGGCGCGTGCGCGTGCGCGTCCGTGTGCGCGTGCGCGTCCGTGTGCGCGTCCGCGTGCGCGTCCGTGTGCGCGTCCGTGTGCGCGTCCGCGTGCGCGTGCGTGTGCGCGTCCGCGTCCGTGTGCGCGTCCGCGTCCGTGTGCGCGTCCGCGTGCGCGTCCGCGTGCGCGTCCGCGTGCGCGCGTGCGCGTGCGCGTGCGCGTCCGCGACCGTGTGCGCGACCGTGTGCGCGTCCGCGTGCGCGCGCGGGTCCGCATCCCGACCCGGCCGCGCGTCACTCCGCCAGCGCCGCGCGCAGAGGATCGAGGTGCGCGCCAAAGCGGTCGGCCCGCTTCACCGACGACCTGTAGATCGGTTTGCGCACCTGGTCGTAGCTCTGCGTGCGGGCGCTCCCCGCTTTCTCGTGGAAGCGCAGACACGCGTCGTTCCACGGCAGGCCGCAGAAGTCGATGAGCCGCCGGCTCTCGTTCTCCTGGTCCGCGACGAGCGTCTCGTACTCGACGTCGAGAATCGGCAGGTCGAGGACCTCGTGCCAGTGCGTCATGAGGCGCACGTACTGCCGGTAGAAGATCGCGAGGTGACCAAGATCGCTCGCGAACGGGATCGCGACGGGGTCGAACGGCAGCATGTAGCACGACAGGCAGGTGTCGATCGGATCGCGGCGGCAGTGCACGACCCGGCCGCGCGGAAAGAGAATCTCGATCAGTCCGAGCCGGTGGTGATTGCCGAGGTCCTTGTCGCAGATGCGCGCGGCCTTCGGCGCGAGCTTCTTCAGCGCGTCGAGGTACTCGCCGCTCAGCTCGTCGGCCGTCCCGACGGTGAAGTCCTCGACGCACGCGGGATAGGGACGCGTTGACGACAGCCGCAGGGCGATATCCCGCACGATCGCGGGCATCAGACGCAGCTCGCCGGCCCCGTAGGCGGCGGGATGGCTGTCGACGATGCGCTCGACGAGCGTCGAGCCGCAGCGGGGGGTGCCCACGATGAAGACGGGGAGGTCCGACGGCGACGACGGGCGCGGGATCGAGGCGAGCCGATCGCGCGTGAAGGTCTCGACGATCCGGTCCACGCCGGCCACGAAGGCGTCGGGATCGAACGGCGGCGCGAGGATCTCGTTCGCGCGGCGCGCGGTCCGGAACGCGCGGTCGTAGTCGCCGGCGCGCTCGTACGCGCGGGCGAGCTGGAAGCACGTGTCGCCGAGCTCCTGCTCGGGCCGGCCCGCGGCCAGCAGCCGCTCACCGTGCTCGATGGCGGCGTCGGTCTCGCCGGCGTTCACGAAGACGCGGATGAGGACCGGGTACAGGGCCGCGGAGTTCGGCGGATCGGCGAGGTGCCGCTCGATGAGCGTGCGCGCCTTCTCCGGGCGGTGCTGCACGTCGTACACCTCGGCGAGACCTGCGATCGACGTCAGCCGTCCCGGCTCGAGCTTGAGGGCCTTCTCGTACTGGAGGATCGCCTTCGCCTCAGCCCCCGTCATGCGGAAGTGATGCCCGAGCCGCTCGCGGAGCGCCGCGTTCTTCGGCGCGAGCCGCACGGCCTTCGTCAGGTACGCGAGCTCCTCGTCCGTCCTCTCCGAGAGCCGTGCGATCTCGGCCAGTATGCTGAGGGCGTTCAGGTTGCCGCTCTCCGCCTTGAGGACCTGCCGGCAGAGGTCCGCCGCGGGCCGGTGGTCCTTCCGGCTGAAGAGCTCCATCGCGTGGGCGAGGAGGGCCTGGGTGTTCACGCGTGTCATTGCGGGCGACACGATACCGGAATCCCGTGGAGGTTCGAAGTCCGCAGTTCAGGCACTCTCCAGTTCTTCAGATACCGGCTCGAGTACGGGGCCCGATCGTTGCGGACCGGGTTCGCATCCGGATTCGCATGCGGGTTCGCATCCGGGTTCGCATGCGGGTTCGCATCCGGGTTCGCATTCGGGTTCGCATGCGGGTTCGCATCCGGGTTCGCATCCGGATTCGCCTGAACGCGTGTTCGCAGTCGCAGTCGAACGCCCGGAAGCACCTCGAAGGGTGGCGTCCTGTCACCAGTCCAGATCGATCGCCCGCGCCAGGAACCCCATCAGAGACCGCGACGCCCGCATGCGCTTCACGAACTCCGCGAAGAATCCGTCCGAGAGGAACTCCGTGTCCGTGAAGTTCGTCACGCCGATGAAGTCCTTGCGTCTGAGGTCCTCGACGAGCGGGTGCGCGGGGTCGTAGCCGCGCGGCGGACGCTTGAGCGATTCACCCGCGAGGGTGAACGTGTCGCGGAACGCCCTGGTGCCGACGGCCTTCTTCCACGCCGCCGGATCCTCGGCGATCGCGTCGCGGATCGCCCCGACCGTCTCGCCGTCGGGACGCCAGATGCCGCAGCCGGCGAAGATCCGGCCGGGCTGGACGTGGAGATAGAGACCGGGGGCGTGGACGTCCTTGCCCGCCTCGTGCCGGAACTGGAGGGCGGCCCACAGCTTGTACGGGCTCTTGTCCTTCGAGAATCGCGTGTCGCGGTGGATGCGGAAGAGCGACCCGCCCGACTTCCGGTCGTCCGCGACGAGGTGGGGGTTGATCGAGCGCAGCTTCGGCTCGAAGTCGCGGACGAACCGGAGCAGCGGCTCGCGCACCAGGGTCTCGTACTCTTCCTTGTGCGCCGTGAACCACTCGCGGTTGTTGTTCTTCGCGAGCCGTTCGAGGAACCCGACGAGCCGGGCGTCGAACGGCGGCGACTTCGCTGCCGCGGCGGGCTTCGTCTTCGTCTTGTCCTTCTTCGTCTTCGTATTCGTCTTCTTCTACGTGGTCGCGGGCGTGGTGCTGGTCCTGGTCCTGGTCATGATCATGGTCTTCGTCTTCGGCATGGTTCTCGTCGTGGCGGCCATGGCGGGAGCATAGCCGACGATCCGCCGGTCCCGACGGGCCGCGGTGATTCCGCCGACGGCGGTATCCTTGACGGGCCATGGCGGCGAAGAAGCGCAAGTCGAAGCCGGCGGAGCCCCTCGCGGCCTATCGCAGCAAGCGTGATTTCTCGCGCACCGCCGAGCCGGCCGGCGGCGGAATCGGGGCCAGCCCGACGGGCCGGGCGTTCGTCGTCCAGAAGCACGCGGCCCGAAACCTCCACTACGACTTCCGGCTCGAGCACGACGGCGTCCTGTGGAGCTGGGCCGTGCCGAAGGGGCCGAGCCTCGACCCGGCGCAGAAGCCCCTCGCGGTGCACACCGAGGACCACCCGATCGAGTACGCGACGTTCGAAGGGATCATCCCGCCCGACGAGTACGGCGGCGGCACGGTCATGCTGTGGGACTACGGCGACTGGGAGCCGATCGGCGATCCCGCCGAGGGCTACGCGCGCGGCGATCTCAAGTTCCGGCTCCACGGCGAGAAGCTGCGCGGGGCGTGGGCGATCGTGCGAATGAAGGGCGAGCGGGGCGAGGACGGACGCAACTGGCTCCTCATCAAGAAGAAGGACGACGCGGCCCGTCCCGTGTCGCAGTACAACGTGCTCGCCGAGATGCCGTTCAGCGTCGCGAGCGGACTCACCATGGAGGAGATCGCCGCCGATCCGCGGGCCGTGTGGAAGGACGGCGGCGCGCAGGCCCCGGCGGGCGGCGCGGCGTCAGCGCCGGCGCGCGGTCCGGATCCGTCGTCGCTCGAGAACGCCGTCCCCGCGGCGCTGCCCGCGAAGCTGAAGCCGCAGCTCTGCGAGACCGCCGGCGCCGCCCCCGACGGCGACCGCTGGTTGCACGAGGTCAAGCTCGACGGCTACCGGCTGCTCTGCCGGATCGAGGACGGCGTCGTGCGTCTCTTCACGCGCAACGGGCACGACTGGACCGGGCACTTTCCCGCGGTGGCCCGCGCGGCGGGGCGTCTGCCGCTCGAGTCGGCGTTTCTCGACGGCGAGGTCGTCGTCCTCGACGAGAAGGGGATGCCCGACTTCGCCGCGCTCCAGGCGTCGGTCGCGGGCAGCGCGCGCAGGCCGTTCACGTACTACCTCTTCGACGTTCCCTATGCGTGCGGGTGCGACCTCACGCGGACGCCGCTCATTGCGCGCAAGGAGTTCCTGGAGACGCTCCTCACCGCCGCGCCTTCGGTGGCGCCGACGATCGTCTACAGCGAGCACTTCGTCGGCAACGGTCCTGTCGTCTTCTCGCACGCCGGGGGGCTCGGGCTGGAGGGCGTGATCTCGAAGCGCGTGGACGCGCCGTACGTCTCGCGGCGCAGCGACACGTGGATCAAGGTCCGCAACCGGCACCGTGACGCGTTCGTCGTCGGCGGCTACACCCGCGGCAGCGGCTCGCGCAGCGGGTTCGGCGCCCTGCTCGTCGGACGCTACGACGACGACAGCCGCCTCGTCTACTGCGGTCGTGTGGGCT
>CAZXBB010000436.1:0-2292 GCA_964638815.1 uncultured Isosphaeraceae bacterium | reverse complement strand
GGGAGACCATGGATGACGTGCTTGCCGAACGACATCTTCCGATCCTGGCGTGACGGCGCGTGGGCGCGCCGGATGAGCTCCCTGCTCCGCGTCGCGATCGTTGCGCTCCTCATCAGCGCGAGTGCGGCGGGGGTTCCGCCGACGCCCGACGGCGCCGTGCCGGCGACGGCCGCCGCGACGAGCGCGACCGCGCGCGATGCCGCGCGGACGCCGGCGGTGGTCACGGTGGGCTTCACCGTGCGCGACATGGACGCCTCGCTGCGGTTCTTCGAGGACGTGCTCGAGTTCCGGAAGATCACGGATACCGAGCTCGCCGGGACGGCGTACGAGCATCTGCAGGGCGTCTTTGGCGCGAGGGCGCGGGTCTGCGTGCTCCGGCTCGGCGACGAGCGGCTCGAGCTCACCCAGTACCTCGCCCCGGAGGGACGGGCCGTGCCGAAGGACTCCCGCAGCAACGATCGCTGGTTCCAGCACATCGCGATCATCACGAGCGACATGGACGCGGCGTACGAGCGTCTTCGCGCGCACCACGTGCGCCACGCGTCTTCGGGCCCGCAGCGTCTGCCGGACTGGAACGCCAACGTGGCCGGGATCAGCGCCTTCTACTTCAAGGATCCCGACGGGCACGTGCTCGAGGTGCTCTCGTTCCCGCCCGACAAGGGTCTCGCGAAGTGGCACACCCGCGCAAAGAGCGGAGCGCTGTTCCTGGGCATCGACCACACGGCGATCGTCGTACGCGACACGGACGCGAGCCTCGCGTTCTACCGCGACGTCCTCGGCATGCACGTCACGGGCGCGTCGGAGAACTACGGCACGGAGCAGGAGCACCTCAACAACGTGTTCGGGGCGCGGCTGCGCATCACGTCGCTCCGCCTGCCCGCGGATGCCGATCGTCCGGACGGCGCCGGCCCCGCGATCGAGCTGCTCGAGTACCTCAGCCCATCGGGCGGAAGGCCGTTTCCCGCCGACACCCGCGCCTGCGACCTCTGGCACTGGCAGACCACGATCCGCGCCGAGGCGATCGACTCGCTCGCGGACGAGGCCCGCCGCGCCGGCGGCGCGTGGATCTCGCCCGGCGTGGTCCAATGCGACGACGGCCGGCTCGGGATCGAGGCTGGATGCCTGTTGAGGGATCCGGACGGCCACGCGATTCGCGTGGTGACGATGCCGTAACGGGCGTCCACACCAGCAGCGGCGGCGTCGCTTGCATTTTCGATGTCGCTCGCCGCCGATCTGCGATATCCCGCGCGCCGATTCGATCATGGGGCCCCGAATGTGCCCCCGCACGAATCGCAAAGGAGGCACCCATGAAGAGCAATCGCTTCTCGGCGGACCCGCGGATCACCCGGCACCTCGTCGCGGCGTGCGTCGCGGGCGCGCTTGCGGGCGGCCCGATCGCCACGGCCGGTGGCAACCAGCTTCAGAACGCGAGCTTCGAGGTGGTCGGTCCCGACGGCCCGCTCACGACCTTCCCCGGCATCTCCGGGGGCGGTCACGCCGCCGCCGACGGGTGGGGCATGTTCAGCAACACCTTCGGGACGACGACCACCGAGCTGCTGCCGTCGACGCTCGGCGGCGCCGGCAACCTGATGATGCGCTTCCGCGCGGACGGCGGCGCGAACGGCGTCGGCCAGTCGTTCGGAGCGTTCGGCACCGGACCCGCGTGCGTGGAGTCGGGCATCTTGGTCTACGTCGTAACCGGACGGATGTAACATCGGCGCCGGGAACGGCGGCAACACGGGGCCGAACGTGTACTCGACGACCACCGGGGCCTGGGAGTTCATCTCCGGCGAGAACCTGGTGTGCCCCGCGAACAACTTCATCATCTACTCGGACTTCAACTCGGCCGAGTGCGAATTCTTCGTCGAGCTGGCGTCCGTCGATCCGTTCGACTGCCAGGGTCCCGCGGGACAAGGCCGCCCAATCGGAAGCGCCGGAACGCTCGGGCAGGCGGGACGCCTGCACCACGAGGCCGGAAGGCTCCCGGATCCGGACCCGCCCGTAACCCGCGCCTCGGCACCGCATCCATTGGTGCGGCGGCGCGAGTGCTGCCGCCGCGGGACCACCCCCGCATCACCCCCCGCAACGCGCCCGCACCCGCGGGCATCCTGCCCCCCTGGAGTCCCCGCCATGAATCGTCCTCTCCTGATCGCCGGTGGCGTCGTCGCCGTCGGCGCCGCGTGGTACCTGTTCCGCCCCGAGCTCCTGTTCATCGACAAGTCCGTGAACGAGGCGCTGCCCGTCGCCCGTGTCACCACGACGGCCAACGCGGCAAACGCGGCAAACGCCACC
>CAZXBB010000435.1:0-2903 GCA_964638815.1 uncultured Isosphaeraceae bacterium | reverse complement strand
CTCAGTTCGTCGCTCATCGTGGCGCGATTGTCGCACACGCCTCAACCCAGCCGAGCCCCTTCAGCCGACGGCACGGTGCGATGCTACGCCCTCTGATCGCCGGCCCCGGGCCGGGCTTCGAAGGGGAGGGACCGACCGTGGCTGCCGCTACCGATCGCCGCATCGTGGATCTGAGTCACGAGATCGTGGACGGGATGACGACCCATCCGGGCATCCCTGCGCCGTCGATCTCGACGTTCCTGACGCACGAGGCGTCGACCGGCCGCTACGCCCCCGGGACGACGTTCGAGATCGGGCGGATCGACCTCGTGGCGAACACCGGCACGTATGTCGACACGCCGGCCCATCGATTTCCCGGCGGGCAGGACCTGGCGGGGCTCGAACTGGAGCGTGTCGTGGACATCGACGGGGTCCTGATCGACCGTCGTGGCGCCACCGAGCGTGCCATCGAACCCGATGCCTTCCAGGGCGTTGACGTCCGCGGGCGAGCCGTCCTCGTGGCCACCGGCTGGGATGAGCACTGGGGTACCCCCGCCTACCTCAGCGACAACCCGTTCCTGACGGGCGCTGCCGCCGAGTGGCTGGTGGCGTCGGGCGCGGCGCTCATCGGCATCGACTCGCTCAACATCGACTCCCTGACCGATCCGACCCGGGCGGCCCACACCGCCATCCTTCGCGCCGGCATCCCGCTGGTCGAGCACCTGACCGGCCTTGGTGCCTTGCCAGCGTCGGGCTGGCGCTTCTTCGCGGCCCCTCCGCGCATCCGCGGGATGGCGACCTTCCCGGTGCGAGCCTTCGCCCTCGTCCGCTGAGCGGCTGGCGGCCCTACGCTTCCGAGTCCGGCGCCCAGCCTGGCTTGCGCTTCTCGTCGAATGCGGCGAACCCCTCGCGCGCCTCTGCGCTCACGCGCTGGCGGGCGATGACGCGGGCCGTGTGCCATTTGGTCGAGCCGTGGCCCAGGCCACGTACCTCCCGCACGATCGCCTTGGCCGCCCGGGCAGCCGTCGGGCCCGCCGCCAGCACGTCCTCGACCGCCCCATCCACGGCGGCGTCGAGGGCGGCTTCGCCCTCCACGACCTCGTGCACGAGCCCGATCCGCTGGGCTCGGATCGCGTCGAACCGGCGGCCGCCCGGGAACAACGCGCGAGCGTGACTCTCCCCGATCTTCGCGATCACGAACGGGGCGATGACTGCCGGCAGGATCCCCAGGCGCGTCTCGGTGAAGCCGAATCGGGCCCCGCTCTCGGCGACGACGAGGTCGCCGACCGCGCACAGGCCCATCCCGCCCCCGAGCGCCGCGCCGTGCACGCGAACGATGAGCGGCACGGGGCACGTGTCGATGGTCTCGAACATGTCGGCCATCGCCATGGCGTCCTGCTCGTTGCCCTCGACATCGAGGGCCATGGCCGCGCGCATCCAGGCGATATCGGCGCCGGCGCAGAACGACGGCCCGTCGCCGCTGAGGATCACCGCCCGCAGGGTCGCCGGGTCCTCGCGGGCGAGCGTCGCGAAGGTCGTGCGCAGCTCGGCGATGACGGATGCATCGAAGGCGTTGTGCACCTCCGGGCGTGCGAGCGTGACCCGGGCGACGGTGTCCCCGGGACCGCTGCGCTCGAGCCGGATGGCGGGACTCACCGCGACATCGTAGCGGCCGCGACTTCCAGGATGAGGCCCCCTCTTCTCACCGCTCCGGCACGAAGACGGCGGCGCGCGCTGGCACCGGCGAACCATGCGCATGCTTTCGGACGAAGCGATACGGGTCTACCCTGCCGCCATGGGCCCATCGAATCCTTGGTCGCCGCACTGGCAGCCGGACCCGACCGGGGGTCGGCTGCTGACGATTCGTGCTGCGCGTCGGGGCGCGTTCCTGGCCGGCCTTCTCTATGTGCCGATCGGGATGGTGGCCGCCACGACCTTGAACTCGGACCCCGCGATCGAGACGATGGCGCTCGCCATCGGGCTGCCGGGTATCGCCCTCCTCGGTGCGGGATTGGCACCCGCGGCACTCGGCTCGCGTGTGGACGCCGTCGTTGTAGCCCTCGCCCTTGCGATCGGTGCACCGGTTGCCGCCACGACGTCTCTGGTAATCGGCGGCTTTATCGCCGATTCATGGATCGGCAACAGTACCTTGCTCGCCGCTCCGTTGCTGCGGGCCGGCGTATCCGCGGCAATGCAGGTGGCGCCGCTCGTGGCCTTGGGCGCCGCGGCCTGGGTCGTGATCCTGCGGCGGCTCAGCGGGCCGCTGCCGCTTCCCCCACCGTCGACTCTGCCGCCGGCATCGACAGGACTCTGACCTCGTCCCCGAGCCGCATCCGGCCGGGCCGCTCGACGTCCGCCAGTACCCCGAAGTCGGCGTGCTTGCCCTCGCGCAGCCCGCGGTAGCCGATGATCGTTCGGAGCGTGTCGAGGTCGCGGTCACCCGTGTCCGGGTCCTGGGTCGTGATCGCGCAGCGCGCGTCCGGCTTCGTCACACGCAGGATGGCGTCGCCGATCGCGATCCTGCCGCCGATCCCGGTGTCCTCCTCATGCGCCCGGGCGCCTTCGAGGTCGATGAGCATCCGGAATCGCCGCGGGTCGACTTCGTCCACCCCGGCATTCGCGGCCAGCTCGCGCAGTGACCCGTCCGAGATGATGCTCGTCGGGTTGCCGGCGCGCGTGCCGCTAGGTCGGTCGCAGCGGACCAGGATGATCCGGCGACCGGCGATGGGCGCGAGGGCGTCGGCCCATGGCCCGAGGACGACGTGCCCGACGCCGGTCCGGCCGTGGATGTGCGTCTCGACGGGCTCCCCGATCTGAACCTCGTCCTCGATGACGGTGCCGTCCGGGAAGGTCATCCCCTGGGTCGTCGCGTCGGGGTCGGTGTGGGCCGCGACCTGCACAAGCCGCCCGACGACGATGCGGTC
>CAZXBB010000434.1:0-8748 GCA_964638815.1 uncultured Isosphaeraceae bacterium | reverse complement strand
AGCGCGAGCCGCGCGAGGGTCTGCACGTGCGGATGCACCTCGATGCGGTTGACGACCTTGCCGGCGGCGAGGTTGTCGAGCACCCACGCGAGATTGCGCGGCTCGACGCGGTACATCGTGGTGCACAGGCACTGGCAGTCGCTGAGCATCGTGACGTTCACGCCGCGCTGCTTCGCCTCCTGCGCGAGGCGGTTTACGAGGTGCACCTCGGTCCCGACCGCCCAGTTCGTACCCGGGGCGGCGGCCTCGACCTGCCTGATGATGTATTCGGTCGAGCCGTCGAGGTCGGCGCGGTCCACGACCTCCTTGCAGCATTCGGGATGGACGATGACCGTCACGCCGCCGCGATCCGCGAACTTCGCGCGGGCGTCGTCCACGTGCTCGGGTCGAAAGAGCTTGTGCACCGAGCAATGCCCCGCCCACAGCAGCACGCGGGCCCGGCGGATCGTCCCGGCGTCCAGCCCGCCGTGGTCGGCCCGCGGGTTCCAGACGGCCGTCTCCGACAATCCGCGTCCGGCGCGTTCGTCCACCTCCGTCAGGAGACCGAAACGCGACGCCGTGTTCCGGCCGAGGTGCTGGTCCGGGATGAACAGGAGCTTGACGGCGTCTCCGTGGGCGACCGGTTCCGTGCCGCCGGCAAGCGCCCACTCAAAGATCTGCGCGGCGTTGGTGCTCGTGCAGCACGCGCCACCGTGATCGCCGACGAACGCCTTGATCGCGGCGGACGAGTTCACGTAGGTGATCGGTATGACGCGCACCGACTCACCGCGGAGCGCGTCCTGGATCGTCTCCCACGCGTCCACCGTGTCGTCGTAGGCGGCCATGTCGGCCATTGAGCAGCCGGCGGACAGGTCGGGCAGGATCACCTGGACGTCGTCGCCGGTGAGGATCTCCGCCGTCTCGGCCATGAAGTGCACGCCGCAGAACACGATGTACTTCGTCCCGCGTCGCGCGGACTCCTCCGCGGCCAGGCGGCTGAGCCGGAGGCTGTCTCCGCGCAGATCCGCGTGACGCACGACCGAGTCCTGCTGGTAGTGGTGCCCGAGGATCAGCAGGTCGTCGCCGAGCTCCGCCCGCCGCGCTTCGATGCGCTGCGCGAGCTCGTCGTCGGTCAGGTCGTGATACTCACCGGGAAGGGGGGGCTGCCAGAGCATTGCCGTTTCTCGCATCGCGGGCAGGCCGCCGCGGGACCGCGTCGGACGCCCAAAGCGAGAATGGTATGCCCGGGAGGGGGCGGGATCACGCGGCCTGGAGGACCGGCAGGTGCAGGTCCGACGCGGGATCGCGGAAGCGAACGGCGACCGCGGATCCGCCCGTCGTGACGTTGAGGGAGCGCACGACGGCGGCCTCGAAGAGGTCGCGCGAGCGCAGGAGGCCCTGCCGCGGCTTCCGCGTGATGCCGACGTACAGCACGTCGCCCGGCTCGAGGTCGAGCTCGCGATCGAGTCGCAGCAGTACGCCCCCGGCCGCCACGTTGCACGTCACGCCGCCGACGTACTTGCCCGAGCGCGGCTCCAGCACCTTGCACGCGCGCGTCAGCGAAAGACGGGGGTTCGCGCGGCGGTCTGCGTCGGTGGCGATCATGACGGGTGATATCGGTCCGTTCGTCGCGCGGAATGAGCCGGGCTCGGCCGCGTCCGGTCCCGGTTATCGGCAGCGCATCAGTTGCCTGCCCCGACGCCTTCGGCCTCGGCCCTTGCCCGCGCCGCGATGCCGGAGACCACTTCGCGAGCCGCCTCGAGGCTGCTCTGATCCGTGCCCCGGAACGCCGCGGTCTTCGACCAGAGCTTCTTCGAGCGCACGCGCCGGTCGATCTCGTGGAGCTCGACGGTGGCCTCGAACCGGCCGTCTTTGGTCCGCGACACGCGACCGGACACGCACATGAACGGGACGAAGGGCATGAAGTGCCGGAGCCGCTCGCTCGACGGCCGCCGGCCGTTCTCGTAGAGGTCCAGCGGCAGGTCGTTCTCCGCACCGCGGCGCACGCTGGCCCCGAGCGCCTTGAGCTCCTCGAGCATGTTGCGCGAGAACTGCTCGCCCGCGCCCATGCGGCGGGCGATCTCGCCCCAGTTCTCGAGCTGGTAGACGCGGAACCTCCAGGGCGACGTCGCGAGGCTCCGGGGGCGTTCCTCCACCTCCGCTCCAGCGGACGCCCGCTGCGGTCCCCGCGGCACCAGCGTGAGGAGCAGCGCGACCGAGGTCATCATCATGAACAGCGTCACGGCGGGCGGAATCCAGTGCTTCGGCAGGCGCGACGGATCGAAGCGCAGCAGCCGCGCGACGGCGAGCACGGCGCCGAACGCAAGACCGGCGCCGACGAGACTGACCAGGATTCGCCAGAGCTCGGGCGCGCCCATGCGACACTCTTCGGCCATTCCGAGGGCGCGCTTCGCTGCCGGCTCCCGGCTCCCTGCCAAAAAAAGAGCCTACTGCACCTGCCCCGAGAACGGGATCCGGAGCTCCTCCTCGCCCGGGACGTCCGTGGCCACGCTGAGCATGCCGCGGATCCGGCCGTGGAAGCTGCCGACGTTGCCCTCGAGCTTCAGGTCGTAACGCCCCGTGGTGACGGGCTCGGCGACGGGCGTCAGACCGGGCATCGTGGACTCGACGACGCGCACCGAGGTGACCTTGAACGGCTCGCGGTTCGGGCGGAAGAGCTGGATCGACTTCGAGTACGAGTCGCCGGGCGACAGCGGCGCGCCGAACGAGATGATGCCGGGCTGCGCGTGGATCTCGCCGAAGACGCTCCCCATGAGGAACGCCGTGTAGTTGAAGTCGATCGGGTCCGCGTCGGGGGTGGGGCGTCCGTTCACGTCGACCGAGAGCTTCGTCGCGAAGAGCATGCCCCACGGCCGGTCGCGGCTCACCGTCACCTCGATGTCCGCGCGGTAGAGGACTCCGTCGTCCCCGGTGCGGTCGATGGTGTCCTTGTTCAGGACGGTCGCGTGGATGTCATCGAGTTGTCCATTCTCGTCGGTGACGGAAACCGAGTCGATCCGCAGGTCCGGATCGCGGTAGTAGATCGGCACGACGTGCCGGAAATCGGTGCCGAGCTTCACGTTGCCGATACGCTGGAGACGCTCGATCGAGACGAGCGGGTGAATCATCGACGTGAAGCCGAGCTCCGTCGTGGCTCCGGTCGCCGAGTTGGAGATTACCGTGAGCGTCTTGTCCGTCTTGTCCTCCTTGCCCTTCGGATCGAAGACCACCTCGATCTCGCCCCCCTCGCCGGGCAGGTACTGTCGCTTCGCGAGCACGGGGACCGTGCACCCGCACGCCGCCTTGATGTCTTTGATCTGAAGCACACTGTCGCCGACGTTGCGGAACGTGAAGGTCGTCCGGTGCGACTTCGTATCGGTGATGACGCCGAAGTCGTGTCGCATCCGGGCGAACTCGATGCGCGGTCCGCCGGGCACCGGCGTGAAGGACGCGTCCGCGGCCGGCGCGGCGGAGGCAGCCGGGGCGGGCGTTGTCGAGGAAGCAGGCGTGACCGTGCTGCCCGACGGGCTGTCGTCGCAGCCGGAGAGGAGCCCGGCGGCTCCGCTGAGGAGGATGCCGAGGGCAAGGGCGGAGAGCGGACGGTTGGGGCGTCGTCGTCGCATGGCGGGGGTTTCCGGGGGCTGGGGGCCGGGGGGCCGGGGGCCGGGGGGCCGGTGGCTGGAGGGCCGGATTCGTGTTCTGGGACGTTCGGCGCGCGCGCGGCGGTCCCGGGAGCTTCAGAACGACCCTGCCCGCCGGTTCTTGCGTGGCCGCGGCGTCCCTATGCTGAGACATCACTATGCTAAGACCCAATGTCGACGGAATGCGTCACCGTCTTGGCCCCGGCCAAGCTCAACCTTGCCCTCGCGGTCGGCCCGCGGGCGGGCGACGGGATGCACCCGATCTGCTCGTGGATGGTGACGCTCGACCTGGCGGACGAGCTCTTGGTGACGCGGCTGCCGATGGACCGCTTCTCCCGATACGCGATCCTCTGGCATGATGACGCCCTCCGGCGCAGCGAGATCGACTGGTCGATCAGCGACGACCTCGCGGTCCGCGCCCACCTCGCGCTCGAGACGCACCTCGGCCGGAAGCTCCCGATCCAGCTCAAGCTGTCCAAGCGGATCCCGGTGAGCGGCGGATTGGGCGGCGGCTCCGCCAACGCGGCGGCGATGCTGCACGCGCTGAACGGGCTCTTCGCCCTCGGCCGGCCGGTGAAGGAGCTGGCCGAAATCGGCGCGAAGCTGGGGTCCGACGTGCCGTTTCTCGTCCACGGCGGCAGCGCGATCGTCGAGGGGCTCGGCGAACGCGTCACCCCGCACGGGCGCGCCCCGGCGCTCGACGTCGTGCTCGTTTTTCCCGATCGGCAGTGCGCAACGGGCGTCGTGTACAAGCACTACGACGATCGCCCGGCGACGCGGCTGGAGACGGACGCGGTGCGAATGCTCGCGGCATCGGTGATCGACGCCGGCGGCGGGCTGCGCCCCGACGCGCCGTTCAACGATCTCGCCCGCGCCGCGGTCCGGGCGAGCCCCGGTCTCGACGGCGAGATCGCCCTCGTGTCGGCGATCGCCGAGCGCCCCGCCCACGTGTGCGGCTCCGGCTCGAGCATCTTCGTTCTGTGCGACGGTCCGACGCACGCGGGGTTCCTCGCGAAGGCGATCACGCGGCGGCATGGGCTGCCTGCGGTGCCGGCGCGAACGACGGCGCCGGCGTGGCCCCCCGCGGGTGCGGGCGACCTGCTGCGCGCCGCAGGAAACTGACCCGCCCCGCTTTCGGGCTATCATCCCGACCGATGGCTTCCGCAGACGTCCAGCCGCGCGCCCTCCGTCACCGTCCCGCCATCGCGCTGTTCGTCGTCACCGCCGCGGCGCTTCTCACCGTCGACCTCGTCGTGAAGTCGCTCGCCTTCGAGCGCGTCGCCGGCACGCCAGTCGTCCTCGACGGGCTCGGCGGGTCCGGCCGGGACGCGATCCCGCCGCACGACTCGCGCATCCTCGTCCCGAAGATCCTCGCGCTGCACCTCACGGTGAACGAGGGCGCGGTGTTCGGGCTTGGCCAAGGCGGGCGGTGGGCGTTCATCGCGTTCAGCGTGGTCGCGTCGTGCGTGATCGTGGTCGTGTTCCTGCGCAGCGACCCGCGCGCGCGCGTGCTGCACCTCGCGCTGGCGGCGGTTCTCGCCGGCGCCCTCGGCAACCTCTCGGACCGGATCGCGTTCGGGCTCGTCCGCGACATGCTCCTGCTCTTCCCGGGTGTCCGCCTCCCCTTCGGCCTGCACTGGCCGGACGGCAGCGCCGGGCTCTACCCCTGGATCTTCAACATCGCGGACGTGTGCCTGATCGTTGGGCTCGTCGTGCTGATGATCCTGATGTACCGGCACGACAAGGCGGCGGCGAAGGCGAAGAAGGTCTCCGGCGCCGCGTGATCACGTTACACTCCGGGCCGACCCCAAACGAGACCCGCACCCATGACCAACGCCACCGTCACCGATTTCGTCCCCGCCGAGCTCGACGCGTCGAAGTGGGAGAACCTGGAGCCGCTGTACCGCGCCCTGCTGGAGCGGGAGCTGAAGTGCGGCGGCTGCCTCGAGCAGCTCCTCCTCGATCGCAGCGAGCTCGACGCCGCCGTCCGCGAGGCGCACGCGAACCTCTACATCGAGATGACCTGCCACACGGACGACGAGACGCGGAAGAACGCGTACCTCGCGTTCGTGGAGAACGTCGAGCCGGAGCTCAAGAAGATCTCCTTCGAGATCGACCGCAGGATCGTCTCGAGCCCGCACCGCAAGTCGCTCGACCCGGAACGCTACGGCGTCCTGCTGCGCGATCTCACCGCGGACGTCGAGCTGTTCCGCGAGGAGAACGTCCCGCTCCAGACGGAGGACACGAAGCTCGGCCAGCAGTACAGCGAGACGTGCGGCGCGATGACCGTCACCTTCCGCGGCGAGGAGAAGACGCTGCCGATGATGGGCAGGCACCTCGAGGAGACCGACCGGGCGACCCGCGAGGAGGCATGGCGGCTGGTCGCCGAGCGACGCGCGCAGGACCGGGAGAAGCTGAGCGACATCTTCGACGGGATGCTGGACGTCCGCGCGAAGATCGCCGCCAACGCCGGCTTCGAGAACTACCGCGACTACATGTTCAGGGCGAAGCACCGGTTCGACTACACGCCCGCCGACTGCGAGGCGTTCCACGAAGCGGCCGAGAAGGTGTGCGTGCCGATCGCGCGGCGGCTCAACCGGGAGCGGCAGGAAGCGCTGGGCGTTGATCCGCTGCGACCGTGGGACCTCGCCGTCGACATCCGCGGCCGCGACCCGCTGCGCCCCTTCGAGCACGCCGAGGAGATGGTCGAGAAGACATCGCTCGTCTTCCACCGCATGGACTCCTCGCTCGGCGCGATGTTCGACACGATGCGTGACGGCGAGAGCCTCGATCTCGAATCGCGCAAGGGCAAGGCGCCGGGCGGCTACCAGCAGAACCGCGACCGCAGCCGCAAGCCGTTCATCTTCATGAACGCGACGGGGATGCAGTCGGACCTCGAGACGATGATCCACGAGGCCGGCCACGCGTTTCACTCGATCCTCGCGAAGAACGACCCGCTCGTGGACTACCGCCACGCCCCGATCGAGTTCTGCGAGGTCGCGTCAATGAGCATGGAGCTCATGGCGCAGCCGTACCTCGGCGAGTTCTACGACGACGAGGCCGATCTCGCCCGTGCGAAGCGCACGCACCTCGAAGCGCTGTCGCGTCTCCTGCCGTGGATCGCGACCATCGACGCCTTCCAGCACTGGCTCTACACGCACCCCGGCCACACGCGAGAGGAGCGCACCGCCCGGTGGCTCGACCTCGACCGGCGCTTCGGCGCCGCCGTGAGCTGGGAAGGGCTCGAGCAGTACCGCGCCATCCTGTGGCAGCGCCAGCTCCACCTCTTCGAGGTGCCGTTCTACTACATCGAGTACGGCATCGCGCAGCTCGGCGCGCTCCAGCTCTGGCTCCAGTCGCGCGAGGACGAGAAGTCGGCCATCGCCAACTACATGAAGGCGATGGAGCTCGGCGGCTCGCGCCCGCTGCCGGAGCTCTTCGCCGCGGCGGGGCTGACGTTCGATTTCGGACCGGCGACCGTGTCGCGTCTGATGGACGCCGTGGCGGAGGAGCTGGAGTCCCTGCCGCTGTAGACGGTCGCCGGACGATGACGGATCACCACATGACCCCCGACGACTTCCGCCGCCACGGGCGGGCGGTGGTCGACTGGATCGCGGACTACATGGAGCGTGTCGAGTCGCTGCCCGTGCGATCGGGCGCGGCGCCGGGCGACGTCGCGCGCGCGCTCCCGGACGCCGCGCCGGAGCACGGCGAGCCGTTCGACCGCCTGCTCCGCGACGTCGAGGAGATCATCCTTCCCGGGATCACCCACTGGCAGTCGCCGAACTTCTTCGCCTTCTTCCCGGCGAACGCGTCCGGGCCGTCCATTCTCGGCGACCTGCTCTCGTCGGGGCTCGGCGTGCAGGGCATGCTCTGGCAGACGAGCCCCGCGTGCACGGAGCTCGAGACGCGCGTGCTCGACTGGCTCGTGCCGATGCTGGGGCTGCCGGAGCGGTTCCTCTCGACCGGGCGCGGCGGCGGCGTCATCCAGGACACCGCGTCGAGCGCCGCGCTCTGCGTGCTGCTCGCGGCGCGCGAGCGAGCGACGGACCTCGCTTCGAACGCGCGCGGCGCGGACCCGCGGCTCGTCGCGTACACGTCGGGCCAGGCGCATTCCTCGATCGAGAAGGCGATGACCATCGCGGGGCTCGGACGCGAGCGGCTGCGTCTCGTCGAGGTGGACGACCGCCACGCCATGGCGACCGGGAGCCTCGAAGCCCTGATCGCGCGCGACCGGGCGGACGGCCTGCTCCCCTGCTTCGTCTGCGCGACCGTCGGCACGACGTCGTCGAATGCGATTGACCCGGTGCCGCGCATCGCCGAAATCTGCCGGCGCGAGCGTCTCTGGCTGCACGTGGACGCGGCGATGAGCGGCACGGCGGCGCTGTGCCCCGAGTTCCGCTGGATCAACGACGGCGTCGAGCACGCGGACAGCTACAACTTCAACCCGCACAAGTGGATGTTCACCAACTTCGACTGCTCGGCGCTCTGGGTGGCCGACCGGGCGGCGCTGGTGCGCACGCTGAGCATTCTGCCCGAGTACCTGAAGAACGAAGCGACGATCTCCGGCGCCGTTTTCGACTACCGCGACTGGCAGATCCCGCTGGGCCGCCGCTTCCGCGCGCTCAAGCTCTGGTTCGTGATCCGTCACTACGGCGTCGAGGGCCTGCGGTATCACGTCCGCGAGCACGTCCGCCTCGCGCAGTGGTTCGCGGAGCGCGTGCGGGCGTCGGATCGCTTCGAGCTCGCCGTCGATCCCCCGCTCTCCCTCGTGTGCTTCCGGCACGTCGACGGCGACGCCGCCACGGAGCGGATCATGCACGCGCTCAACGATTCCGGCAACGTGTACCTGACGCACACGAAGCTGGACGGCCGCTTCGTGCTCCGCATGTCGGTCGGCCAGGCGCGGACGGAGCAGCGACACGTCGAGCGGGCGTGGCGGCTGATCGAGCGGGCGGGGTGAGTGGCGTGGGCGCGGCGGGGTGAGTGGCGTGGGCGCGGCCGGGTGCGCGGCCGTGGGCGCGGCCGGGTGCGCGGCCGGCGCGGCCGTGGGCGCGGCCGTGGGCGCGGCCGGGTGCGCGGCCGTGGGCGCGGCCGGGTGCGCGGCCGGGTGCGCGGCCGTGGGCGC
>CAZXBB010000433.1:0-11806 GCA_964638815.1 uncultured Isosphaeraceae bacterium | reverse complement strand
CTCGAACTTCTCGTTCGGAGAGTGCACGCGGTCGTCGTCGAGGCCGAAGCCGACGAGCAGCGAGTCGAAGCCGAGGATGCGCTGGATCGAGCCGACGACGGGGATCGAGCCGCCGCAGCCCATGAGCACCGGCGGGCGGTCATACGCCGCCGCGAGCCCGCGCCGCGCGGCGTCGAGGTGCGCCGACTCCGTCGGCACGCGGATCGCCGGGCTCACGCCGTGACGCCTGAACGTCCAGCGGAAGTCGGGCGGCGTACGCGACTCGAGAAACTGGACGAGCCTGCGGTGGATCCGCTCGGGATCCTGGTCGGCCACGAGACGGCAACTGATCTTCGCCGACGCGTGGGCCGGGATGACGGTCTTCGCCCCCGCTCCCGTGTAGCCGCCCCACATCCCGTTGACGTCGCACGTCGGACGCGACCAGAGCCGCTCGAGGAGCGAGCGCGACTTCTCGCCGCCGGGCGTGGTCAGACCCGCCCCGGCCAGGAACGCCTTCTCGTCGAAGCCGAGGCTCGCCCACTGCTGCGATTCCTCGGGCGAAAGCTCGCGCACGTTGTCGTAGAACCCGGGGATCTGCACGACGCCGTTCTCGTCGTGCAGCTCGCCGAGGATGCGGGCGAGCGCGTTGTTCGGGTTCACCACGCCGCCGCCGTACATCCCGGAATGGAGATCGTGGCTCGGACCGTGGAGCGTCGCCTCGATGTAGACGAGCCCCCGCAGCATGTACGTGATCGCCGGCGTGTCGATGTCCCACATGCCGGTGTCGCTGACGATGCACACGTCCGCGGCCAGCTCGTCGCTGTTCTCCTCGAGGAACGGATCGAGGCTCGGACTTCCCGACTCCTCCTCGCCCTCGAGCAGGACGGTCACGCGGACCGGCAGGTGCTCGTGCACCGAGAGCCAGGCGCGGAACGCCTCGATGAAGGTCATCACCTGCCCCTTGTCGTCCACGGCGCCGCGGGCGACGATCCTCTTTCCGTGCGCGCCGCCGACGATCGTCGGCTCGAACGGAGGGCTCTCCCAGAGGTCGAGCGGATCCGGCGGCTGCACGTCGTAGTGCCCGTAGTACAGCAGTCGCGGCGTGTCCTCACCGCCGCCGGGCGGATCGTGATGCGCGACCACCATCGGGTGACCGGTCGTGTCGCGCACAGCCGCATCGAAGCCGATCTCCGCGAGCCGCGCCGCGCACCATTCGGCCGCGCGACGCGTGTCGGCGTCGTGAGCGGGATCCGTGCTGACGCTCGGGATGCGGAGGAGGTCCTTCAGGCGCTCGAGTGACGCGGGAAGCCCGGCGTCAATCGCATCGAGGACGGGCTCGAGGGTGGCGGACGCGGCGTGGGTCTTCGGCATGCGTGAATCGTACGCCGCCGCCGGCACATCTTCAGTGTGCCCCGGGTTCCGGCTCGGCAGGGGCCGGGCGGCGTGCGAAGACTCGACACGTTCGTTGCATGGGTGAGTCACCTGGTTGAACCACCTGGTTGAACCACCTGGTTGAACCACCTGGTTGAAACACCTGGTTGAACCACCTGGTTGACCCAGCTGGTTGACCCACCTGGTTGACCCAGCCGGCCCTGTCAGAGCACAGGACCGGGGCACACCGTCGTCACGGTAACGCGGCGCGCGCCAACACCGTCGTCACGGCAACGCGGCGCGACCGAGATACATCAGCAGGCCGAGCCCGACCAGCACCAGCACCGCGAACGTGAGCCATCGCTCGAGCGCCTGCCGATGGCCGCCGCCGGCGATCAGCGTCTCGGTGCTTATCGGACGTTCGTCGAGACCTTCCATTTCGGCGTAGCTGCGCGGCGGCCGGAGGATGAAATCGCAGCCGCAAAGTTCGCAGCATTCTGCGACCTCCGCGCCCCCCGCGCCCCCCACGCCCCCCGGGTCACCGCCCTGAAGCAGCACCCCGTCGTATCCGCATGCGAGGCAGCGTCGCACGAAGAGGTCACGACGGGTCTTGGTATGCTCAACCATGACCGCCCCAAGCTACCAGCCCTGCTCACGATGCGCAACAAAAATTTGACGTAATCGCCGCGACCGCCATGACCCCCAATGACCCCCAATGAGCCCCATGTCATCGCCGCGTTGCGGAAGGTTGCCCACAAGTGACCCGCTTCTCCACCACCCAATGGGCCGATCACCTGCGCCGCGCGGGCGCCCGGGCAGACGCCTCGGCGCCGCTCGGGGTCGGCGCGCTCGAGGCCCCGTTCCGCATGGCGCTCGGCCTCGCGGAGGTCGCGCTGCCGCCCGCGCCCGACGCCCCGGGCGAGATCGGGCTGTGGTGGGCGCGTGTCGACGATCGCGTGGACGTGGACGCGATCGTGGGACGAACGGCCGGCGCCGGGCCCCTCCTTGAACGCGACCTGTACAGCGCGATCGAGGTCTGGACCGACGCGGAGCTCTCGGCGGTGCACGCGCTCTGGTGGCTGGCCCGCCGCCGCGACCGCGCGGACTGGCGCGAACGTATCGAAGACGCGCGCGACTGGCACGTCGCGAACACGCAGCCCGACAACGCGACCAACCGGCCGTGGGCGATCCACGTCTTCGTGCAGGCCGGCACGCCCGAGTGCACGCACTACGCCGAGACGCTCCTCCACAACTGCATGGCGATGAGCGGCCGGCCGGATCCGTTGAGCGCGTTCATCCTGCGGGACGCGGCGGACGCCCTGGAAGAGGCGTGACGGGTGTCCTCAACCGGGCGCGTCCGGCCACTCCCCGCGAAACACCTCCGCCGCGGGCCCCGTCTTCGTGACGCGGCCCGTCTCCTCGTGCCACTCGAGACGCAGGTCGCCCCCGGGCAGGTGCGCGAGCAGTCGCCGCCCCGTCCGCCCCGTCACGACACCCGCCACGCACACCGCCGCAGCGCCGGTGCCGCACGCGAGGGTCGCGCCGCTGCCGCGCTCCCACGTTCGCATCGTCACCTCGGCCGCGTCGTGCACCTCGACGAAGTGCGTGTTGATGCGACGCGGAAACGCTGGATGACGTTCGCACGCCGGCCCAAGCGTCGCCAGCGGGACGGCGGCGACGGCGGGCACGAACACGACCGCGTGCGGGTTGCCCATCGAGACGAGCACGACCTCGAGCGTCGCGCCGCCCGCGTCGATGGCGTACGTCGGCCCCGCGCCGCGCAGGCGCGCCGGGTCCGCCGGCAGGTCGGCGGGGTCGAGTGACGGCGCGCCCATGTCCACGCTGACGGCGCGCACCACACCGTCGCCGTCCACGTCGTAATCGACGCACCGCACGCCCGCCCCCGTCTCGATCCGCATCGGTCGCGTCGCCGCGAGCCCGCGCTCGTAGGCGAACTTGCACACGCAGCGGATGCCGTTGCCGCACATCTCCGCCTCCGACCCGTCGCGGTTGAACATGCGCATGCGAACGTCGGCGCGGGCGGCGTCGCCCGGCGGGAGGACGAGGATCAGCCCGTCCGCGCCGACGCCGAGGTGAGGATCCGACATGGCCCGGGCGAGCGTCTGCGGATCGTCGATCGGGCGCGCGAGCGTGAAGCAGTCGACGAAGAGGTAGTCGTTCCCGATCCCGTGCATCTTCGTGAACGGGATCGTCGCCCGCGCGTCCCCCGCGTGCGGCGGCCGGGCGGTCGGTCGCTTCGTCGCGGGGGAGGTCACGGCGACTCCCCCGGCACCACGGCCGCCGGAGGGTCATAGCGGAACGGATCGACCGCACCGCGCGCGGTCCCCGCAGCCACGCCGCCCGGCTGCTCGATCCACGCGATGAGGAACGTCGCGCTTCCCGCGAGCACGAGCGTCGCGAGCACGGCGGCCTTCGCGCGGCGTACGAGGCGGTCGATCGGCAGCGCGTGCACCGGCTGCCCGACGGTCGTCGCGAGGTAGTCCTGCCGCCACACGATCGAGCCGTGCCGCCAGCTCGGCCGGCGCGGATCCACGGTGTTCAGCCTCGCGACGGTGCCGAGCGCGTCCCGCATCGCGGCGACGGCCTGCGGCGTGACGCGGAGGTCGGCGTTTGCGGTGGCCTGGGCCGGGTGCGCGGGGGGGTGCGCGGGTGCGGCCGTGTGCGCGGGTGGGTGCGGGTACGCGGCCGCGTTTGTGTGCGGGGCCGGGTGCGCGGCCGTGGCCGTGTGCGCGGGCGCGGGCGCGGGCGTGTGCGCGGGCGTGTGCGCGGGCGTGTGCGCGGGCGCGTGCGCGGGCGCGGCTGTGTGCGTGTGCGCGGGCGCGGGCGCGGGCGTGTCCATGTCCGGGTCCGTGTCCATCTCGGCCTCCGCTTCCCTGACCGCAACCGCCCTCCGCCCGAGCCCGCTCAGGTGCTGCACCGCGAACGTATCGGCCTGTCGCTCGTAGCGACGTGAGATCCAGCCGAAGCACACGAGCGCCGACCCGCCCGCGATCGCGGTGGCGACGCCGTCCACCCAGACCGCGGACCCCTCCAGCCAGTCGGTGGCCAGGTCGATCGCGCAGATCGGCACGCTCACGACCAGGCTCGCCAGCAGGAGGAGGGCCAGGAGCGAGATGAGCAGCCACGGCATGTGGTGGCGTTTCACGTGGCCGATCTCGTGGGCCATGACCGCGCGCACCTGGTCGCGCGGCATCGATTCGATGAGGCCGTCGGTCAGGATGACGAACCGCAGCGATCCGACGAAGCCCATCACGGCCGCGTTGATCATCGTCCCGCCCGTGTTCCAGAGCAGGAAGTCGCGCACGCGGATGTCGTGGCGATCGCAGATCTCCCGAAGCTCGTCTCGCACGGGCCCGGGCGCCAGCGACTCGAGGCTGAGCACCATCCTCGCGATGAGCGGCGAGACGAGCAGCACGAGCAGCGCCGATCCGGTGGTCGCCGTCTCGACGAGCCACGCCGGAATGTCGCGTCCGGACCAGTCGGCGACGCGCCCCACGCATTCGGCGAGGCCCAGGATCGCGATCACGGGGACGAGCAGGAGCAGGAGCTGCGCGCGGGCCTGCTGGAGCACGTACGCCCCCCGTCCGAGCATGGGGTGGATCGGCCGCCCGGCGTCAAGGTGACGCACGAGCAGGGCTTCGCGCAGACGCCGCTCGATGGGGTAGTGGATCCACCACAGACCGATGACGCCGGCTACCGGCGGCAGGATGGCGATCAGCTCGTCCAGCAATATCGGGTTCCCGACCGCGCCGCGCACCGTCGCCAGCCAGCCCAGCCCGAGCACCGCGACCGCGTGCGCGGCGACGAGGACGAACCGCCCCGCGACGAGCGTCCGATCGAGGAGCGCGATCGTGCCGGCGCCGCGGCCCCGGGCCAGCCGACGCTTGCAGCCGCGCACGATGAGCGCGGTGACGGCAAGGACCATCACGACCGGAGCGATGGCGGCCAGCGGCGCCCACACCACGCGGCCGCCGCCCACCGCCGTCGCCGCCCCGGGATCGAGGGCGATGCCGCGATCGGCGAGGAGCACGACGGCGACGAGGAGGATGGGGAACAGGGACATCATCCGCGTCCATCGTAGTCGGCGTTCACCGGGTCCCGACGACACCCATGTCGATCAGCACGCGATCGTGCCGGTAGTAGTCGACGTTGAGTCGCCCCTCGCCCACCGACGTCATCACCAGGCAGTTCGCCCGCGTGTTGTCCGCGTAGTTGACGTCGCCGAATCCCGGTCCCGCGAAGGCCTGGTTGCGTTCGCGCTGGACGTGGAAGTGGAAATGGAAGAGCGCCGTGTACGCCGCGTCCAGCATCGCCTGCGACGCGTTGAACTTCTCGTCGTGGTCGCGGATCCGCGGCGGGAACTCGAGCACCTCGAAGCGGCCGCGCTCATCGAGCGCGATCACGCCGCCGTACTCGGTCGAGCGATCCGCCCGGTCGCGCGCCGCGAAGTCGAGCAGGTGGTCAACCACCTGCGGCACCGCCATCGCCCGCAGCGCCATGCTCATCGCGGCCAGGTCGCCCCACGTCAGCTTCCCGCGCCACTCGTGCAGACGCTCGGGCTGCGCCGCGCTGTAGCTGTCGAAGTTCGAGCCGTGAGAGAAGTGTCGCTGGCCACGCAGCGTCGCCTCGAGCGAGTCCTGCATCGCGGCCGTGTCCGCGGTGAGCAGCGCGGGGTCGTGCCGCGCCGCGGCGACGACGACCGGCACATCGCGGACCTCGAGCGTCGCCCGGCGGACCGGCGTGAGCCCGGCGGTCGCCGCCACCGCCTCGTCCCAGAAGCCGCGGTGCTCCGGAGACCGGAGCTTGCGGATCCAGAGCACCTCCTCGCGGGTCACGGGGATGATCCCGAACGCGCGGTACGCCGCCTGCATGTCGGCGAGGAATCCATCGTCGTGCGGCGCCGCGGCGCCATCGAGCAGCGCGGCAAGCCGGTCGCGGCCGCCGATGCGGTGCACGAGGTTCCAGCACCGCGAACGCAGCCCCTGCTCGGACGGCCGATCGGACTTGAGCATGAGCGCGAAGACGGCGTCCGCGATCCGGTCCGGACCGAGCATGGTCGCGAGGGCCTTGTACTCGGGGCGGTCCGTCTCCTCGGGCACGAGCGGATTCGGGCGCGCCCAGCTGCTGACGAGCGCCGGCGTGAGATCGGTCCAGCCTTCCGCGGCGATGATCTCGCAGAGGCGGGTGAGCCCGGCCCAGGCGGTCATCTGCGGAAGCCGCTGCCGGAGCGTGCGCTTCAGCCCGTCGAGGTCCGACCGGGCGAGACGCTCGACGGCGGCCTCCCGCACCGCCGGAACGTAGCCCGGGCGCCACACCAGGCGGTGGAGCGTCTTGAGGTAATCCGCGTCGGCGGGATCCGCGTCCAGGGTGGACATCGCGGCCAGGTGGACCCGCATCGGCTCCTCGGTGGACTCGAGGGCCGCGATCGGGTCGGCCACCGTGATCGGGGCCGACCGGCAGCCCGCGAGGGCCAGCAGCGTCACCAGCACGGCGGTGAACAATCCGTCGTTCCGGCCCCGGGAATGGTCGGATCCGTCCATGCGGCGTAGTGTAATGCTCTCATGACGCACGCCGAAACCGAAGGAACCTCGCCCGCGACGCCGTCCGCGCTCGAGGAGCGCGTGCAGGCGATCCTGGATCTGATCCGGCCGGCCATCCAGTCCGACGGCGGAGACGTCGAGCTCGTGGAGGTGCGCGACGACGGTACCGTGCTGGTCCGGTTCCACGGGGCGTGCGTCGGATGCCCCTCGAGCAGCATGACCCTCCAGGTCGGGCTCGAGCGGCAGCTCAAGGACCGCATCCCGGAGGTAAGCGCAGTCGAAGCAGTAGGTTAGCGATCGGTTTCCCCGCCCTGCGCCTGGGCATCCGCGCTCGCCAACGAGCCGTCCCCGGCAAATTCACAGGGTTTCCACTTTGGGGATCCGCTCGCAATCGGTTAGTCTCCTGGTTCTCAGGTGGGAATGCGCACGGATCCGGCGGGCGGTGGCGCAAGGAAACGCACAAGCGATACGGGCAGGAGGTCCACGATGCTTGTCATCACGAGACGCGAGGGGGAGGAAGTCGTGATCGGCGATCCGGCGAACCCGTCGGGCATGGTCCGCGTGGCGTCGATCAAGGGTGACCGGGTGCGGCTGGCGTTCGATTTTCCGCGCGAGGTCGATGTCCACCGACGTGAGGTCGCGGACCAGATCCTCGCGCAGAAACCCGCGGTCGTCGGGCAGATTCGGCCCGCCGGCGGCGGCGGACGCTAGCAGGCTGCTTTTCGAAAGAGCCTTCGGCCTCCTGCGAGGCCGAAGGCCGGTTCTGAATGGCGTGGGCGTTGTGTGAATGCCGCCCACCCCTGCGCGCACGCGATCGGTCGCTCCGTGCCGATCGTTCCCCGCCGCACCTCCGGGTCATCCCTGACCCGGTACGGGCGCGTCCGCCGTCCTTGGCGTTCGCACCGTCTCGAGACCGTATCGGGCACGTGACCGCGCCCGGTTCTTCTACTCCTCCGGTCCACGTCGACTCTGCCGCCGCGCCTCGAGCGCGCCGCGGGCGCGAAGCATGATTGCGTCCTGCTGGGCGAACTGCTGGCGGCGGCGCGCCTCCCAGTCGGCCGGTGATCGCAGCTCGAGGTGATCTTTCACGCCGAGGATCACCACGCTCGACTCGACGTCGATGAGTCGGAGCAGCCGCTCCGGAAGCCGGACCCGGCCGGCCTTGTCGATCTCGAGCCGCGCCGCCTGCGAGAACAGGAACTCGTCGAACTCCATCATCTCGTCCGGCGGCAGGAGCGACGGATCGACCGCGCCGGCCATCTCCTCGAACGTTTTCTCGGGCCACATCCAGAGTGCCCCGTTGGCCCCGGGCACGAGATAGAACGCGCGACCGTCGGTGTCCGGATTCAGCCGCGACCGGATATCGGCCGGAATCGCCAGCCGCTGCTTCGCGTCGATCGTGTACTCGTATTCGCCGGTGAACAGCACGCATCACTGCCTCGGTTGACTTCCGGGGGAGCATAACCCATCTCGCCCCATTTCGCTACATATTCCATCACAATCACCCAAAAAACCCCACCAGACTCCCCCACCGCTCCCCGTCGGATCCGTAAGTCCAGCGGGCGTGGGAGCTTCCGTCGAGCGTTCGCGGTGGAAAAAAACACGCCCGTCGCGCGGGCGGCTGTTAATCCGGGGGTCCGGACCGCCGAAGACACCGCATGCGCGTCGGGGCGGCGGCGACCCGTCTCCCGGCCCGTTGATGCAGAGATCCGGCACCGCGTCGTAACCTGAGCTAATGTTTTGTTCGGGCGGGGCGTTTCCGGGTGTCGAATGCGGAGCGCAGCCCACCATGTCCCACCAGAACGGAACCGACATCGCCGGTGCGATGCAGCAGATCCCGAGCGGTCTCTTCGTTCTGACGACCGCGCACAACGGCGTGCGGTCGGGCGTGCTGACGAAGTGGGTGCAACCGTGCTCGCACGAGCCGCCGCTCGTCATGGTCGCCCTGCCCCAGGGGCTGCCGGTCGAGCCGTTGATCCGTGACAACCACGCCTTCGCGCTGTGCCAGGTGAGTGCGGGCGACATCCTGCTCCAACGGATCTTCAGCCGGCCGCCGGACCGCACGGAGGATCCGTTCTTCTCGCTGCCGTCATATTCCGCGCCGAGCGGCTCGCCGATCATCAAGCGCGCGCTGGCGTACCTCGACTGCACAGTCGTCCGCCACGTCGACCTCGACACCGACCACCGGCTCTTCGTCGGTCACGTGCGTCACGGCGGCCTGCTGAATCCCGGTCAGCGCGCCGCGATCCATGTTGCGGACGCGCCAGTGGAGGCGGTGGTGCCGGACGTGAACGGCAACGGGAAGTAGGGAACAGCAGGTCTTCAACGGGCTGCTACGGCGGGCTCGGCTTCGCCGCCAGCATGCGCTCGACGCGCGTCACGATCGCCTCGTCGAACGCCGCCTCGCTGAAGCGTTCCGCGTTCGCCCGGCACGCCTCGGGTTCGAAGGAATCCGGCTCGATCGCGGCGACCGCGGCGGCAATGGCCTCGGGCGTGCGCTCCGCGATGAACCGGCCGGTCTCCGCCGTTACGGTCTCCCTCGCGCCGCCTTCGTCGCACGCGACGACGGGGCAACCCGCCGCCTGCGCCTCCACGGCGACGATGCCGAAGTCCTCGACCTGCGGGAACACCAGCGCCCGCGCGCGGCGGTAGAGGTCGCGCAGCCGACTGTCGCTGACGCGTCCGAGCATCTCCACGGTCTCACCGGCCTGCGCGCGCAGCGCGCGTGCCTGCGAGCCGTCGCCGACGATCCGCAGCGGAAAGCCGGCGCGGTTGGCGGCCTCGACGACGAGGTCGGTGCGCTTGTACGGCTCGAGCGCCGCCACCACCAGCACCCACGGCTCGCGCTCGACGGCGGGATCCGGCGTGAAGAACTCCGTGCGCACCGGCGGATGCACGACCTCGGCCTCGCGGTCGTAGCAGCGCCGGATCCGTTCGGCCGTGTGAGCGCTGTTGGCGATGAAATGCGTCACGCGGTGCGCGGTCGCCCGGTCCCAGCTTCGCAGCCGATCACCGAAGAGCCGCAGGCCCGCCGCCCGCACCCGCCCCCCGGCGCCGGCGGCGTAATCCTCCGCCTGCTCCCAGAGGTAACGCGCCGGCGAGTGGCAGTAGCACAGGTGCGGCACACCCGGCGGCGGGATGATCGACTTCATCACGGCCGAGCTCGTCGAGATGAGGAGATCGCAGGGCTTCACGCGGATCCGCCCGACCGCCCACGGCATGAGCGGCAGATAGTGCCGCCGCAGGGCGCCACGGGCCCCGGGTAGCTTCTGGAGCGGCGACGTGACGACGTGACACCGCGCGATGGCGTCGGTCAGGAACCGCTCGTTGTCCACGAGCGTGTAGAGCGGCGTGGGCCCGAACAGACGCGCGAGCCGGTCGAGCACGTACTCCCCGCCCCGCAGACCCACCAGCCAGTCGTGCGCGAGCGCGACGCGCGCCCGACGCGGAGCGGAGGGCGAGGTGATCCGTCGGGCTGTCGCAACCGTGCTCATGAGTGCCTGCCTGCCGTCGAGCTGCCTTCCATCGAGCCCTGACCCGCCTACCATCGACCCAATGGTCCCGTCCAGCCCCCCGACCGTCACCGCGCGCCGGCCCGGAAGGCCGACGCCGGCCAACCGCCTCCGGCTCGACTACGCCGCCGAAGCCGCCCGCCTGGGCCGGCCTCCGGCGCCGATGATAGACGCTCACTCGCACGTCAACGGGGTCCGGGCCGCAGCCATCTACGCCGAGGCCGCACGGCTGTACGGCGTCGGGCTGACGTACAGCATGACGCGGCTGGAGGAATGCGAGGCGATCCGCGACGTGCTCGACGGGCGGATCCGGTTCATCGCGGTTCCCGACTACTGGTCCGCGGACGATCGCCGCCACAGGATGGGCCGGGGCTTCCTGGAGCGGATCGAGGCCTACCACGCGATCGGATCGCGGATCGTGAAGTTCTGGGCGGCGCCGCGGGCAACGGACTACGCCATCGAGATGGGCGAGCCGGACTTCCTTCGCCTCGACGCCCCGCACCGCATCGAGGCGATGCGGCTCGCCCGGGACCTCGGCATGGTGTTCATGACGCACGTCGCGGATCCCGACACCTGGTTCGCGACCCGGTACACCGACGCGGCCACCTACGGCACGAAGGCAAGCCAGTACGAGCCCTTCGAGATCCTCCTCGAGGAGTTCGACGTGCCCTGGATCGCGGCGCACATGGGCGGCTGGCCCGAGGACCTGGAGTTCCTGACCGGCCTGCTCGACCGGCACGCGAATCTCCATTTCGACACGAGCGCGACGAAGTGGATGGTGCGCGAGCTGAGCCGGCACTCTCGCGACGACCTCGTCGGCTTCCTCACGCGCTTCCGCGGACGTGTGCTCTTCGGCTCCGACATCGTGAGCGCCGACGAGCACCTTGCACCGATCGCCGGGGATGACGAGCAGAAGGGCAAGGCGTCGTCCCCCGCCGACGCGTTCGACCTCTACGCGAGCCGGTACTTCGCGATGCGCACGCTCTTCGAGACGACCTACGACGGCGAATCACCGATCGCGGATCCTGACCTCGCGATGGTCGATCCCGAGACGCACGACGACATGGATGCACCGCGTCTTGCCGGCAAGTCACTGCCGGTGGACATACTCCGCAGCGTCTACCACGACGCGGCGCACGACCTGCTCGAGCCGTGGTGCAAGGGCACGTAGCCTGTGCCGGACGTGACGGACACGGACGCGGGCACGGACCCGGACGCGGACACGGACGCGGTCGCGCACCCGCACGCGGTCGCGGTCGCGGTCGCGGTCGCGCACGCGGACGCGGACGCGGACGCGGACGCGCACGCGCACGCGCACGCGCACGCGCACGCGGTCGCGCACGCGGACGCGCACCCGCACGCAGTCGCGCACCCGCACCCGGT